>NZ_CP102578.1:7254239-7563043 GCF_042230915.1 Archangium gephyra
CTCCTTGTACGCCCAGTGCGCCGCGATGCCCTCCTCGGCCACCTTGTGCATGTCCGGGGTGCGGATCTGCACTTCGATGCGCTCGCCCAGCGGCCCCACCACCGTCGTGTGCAACGACTGGTACATGTTGGGCTTGGGGATGGCGATGAAGTCCTTGAAGCGTCCCGGCACCGGCTTCCACAGCTGGTGCACCAGGCCCAGCGCCTCGTAGCAGCTGGGCACCGCGGGCATGAGGATGCGGAAGGCGATGATGTCGTGGATCTGCTCGAACTCGATCCCCTGCGACTTCATCTTCTTGTAGATGCTGTAGACGTGCTTGAAGCGGCCACTCACGTCGCCCTTCAAGCCGCGCTCCTCCAGCTTGCTGCGGATGAGGTCGCTCACGTCCTCGATGTACTTCTCCCGCTCCTTCTTGCGCTTGTTGAGCTTGTCCTGCAGCGCGAGGAAGTCCTGGGGCTTCACGTAGCGGAAGGACAGGTCCTCCAGCTCGGTCTTGATCCAGCTGATGCCCAGGCGGTTGGCCAGCGGCGCGTAGATGTCCAGGGTCTCCTGGGCGATGCGGCGCTGCTTCTCCTCGGCCATGTGATCCAGCGTCCGCATGTTGTGCGTGCGGTCCGCCAGCTTCACGAGGATGACGCGGATGTCCTGCGCCATCGCGATGATCATCTTGCGGAAGTTCTCCGCCTGCTTCTCCTCCTGGGAGAGCGTGGCCGAAGCGGAGAACTTGGACAGCTTGGTCACCCCATCCACCAACTGGGCGACCTCTGGGCCGAAGAGCTCCGTGAGCTCCTCGGCGGTGGCGAGCGTGTCCTCGATGGTGTCGTGGAGCAGGCCCGTGACAATGGAGGCCTCATCCAACTTCAGCTCCGCCAGGAGGCCGGCGACCTCGAGCGGATGGACGAGATAAGGCTCTCCCGACTTGCGTAGTTGGCCCTGATGTACCTTGGCCGAGTAGACGTACGCCTTCTTGATGATGTCCAGATCGGGGTCCGGATGATAGGAGGCAACCCGCTGGAGGATGTCGTTGAGGCGAATCATCGAATCGTCAGCAATGCTAACTGCCGCCCCCAGGGGGGGCAACGTCACAACCTCGGGATTCGCGCGGGACTCGCTTTCGTTGACCCGGCGTTACAGCCACTTCTAGAGTCGATCTGCCCATGTCACAGCTCCTGCTGTCCGCCCTTGCCGTGGTCTGCCCGAACTGTGACGGCTACAACCCCCCTCGCGCCGAGGTCTGCGCGAGCTGCGGCACCTCGCTGAGCGAGGCGCCGGCCACGGCGAAGCCGCCACCGTCCAGGACCCCGCCCGCCTCCTCGGCGGGCAAGCCCGGCGCCGGGGTCTCCCAGTCTCCACTGGGGGCCGCCCGTCCGCCCGGCTCCCCGCCCGGTCTGCGTCCGGCCTCCTCGCGTACCCCGGCCCCGGTGGCCTCGGCCGGGGGGATTCCCCTGGCCTCCCGCGCCGCGCCCGGAGTGGCCGCCCCCCGTTCCCCGGCAGCCCCCCTCCCCCTGTCGCGTCCGGCCACGCCCGCCGTCCCCGCCGGAGCCCCTCCCGCCGGGGCAGCCAAGCCGGCCGTGCCCGCCTCGGGAGCCCGTCCCGCACCCGCCGCGTCCCGCTTCGGGCTGGCCGTCGTCGCCGGCTCCACCAAGGGCCAGCGCTTCAAGCTGCCCGTCACCGGCTGCACCGTGGGGCGCACCCGGGGGGCCATCCTCTTCGCGGACGATCCCTTCGTCTCCGCCCAGCACGCCACCTTCCTCATCAAGGACAACCTGCTGCATGTCCGGGACGAGTCCAGCGCCTCGGGCGTCTACGTCACCATCCCCGGCGCGGAGACGCTCCTCCCCCTGTCCTTCTTCAGTGCCGGCCAGCGCCTCTTCCGGTTCCTCGGCAAGCTCGAGGCCCCGCCGCCCCTCGCCGGGCGCCCCACCGTCTACGGCGCCCCCGTCCCTCCCGGCCAGGGCGTCTACGGCGTGGAGGAGGTGCTGGTGGGAGGACGCAGCGGCCGCACGGTCGTGACGTCGACCGCGCTGCTGACCATCGGACAGGCCAACTGCGACTTCAGCTACCCCCAGGAAGAGGGCCTGGCCGGCCGCCACTGCGAGCTGAGCTTCACGCCCGCCGGGGCCCAGCTGAGGGATCTCTCCGGAGGCCTCGGCACGTACGTGCGCATCGCCCCCTCGGTGGATCGGCCGCTGCGCCCTGGAGATCGGGTGCGCCTGGGCCAGCACATCGTCCAGGTCGAGCTGATGGGCTGAGCGCCGCGCCGGGGGCTACCTGCTCCCGGCGGCGGAGGCCAGCTGCGGCTCCTTGCGCAGGAGCGTGGCGCGGGCCTGGGAGCCCGGCAGATCCCTCAGGTGGCGCTTCCACCAGCCGCGCGCCTCGTCGTGGCTCTCGAGCGCCCAGTACACCTCACCCAGGATGAGCGACAGCTCCGGCGAGGGCTCGGCGACGAAGGCCGCGCGGTACTCGGTGGCGGCCGCCTGGAGGTTCCCACCCTTGAAGGCGGCGTAACCGGCCTGCCGCCGCTGCTGGGCTTCCTTCGGGTTGCGCTTGTCCGCCGGGACATCCTGCTCGTACAGGGGCGCGCCGGGAGCGGACGGCACGTAGGCGCCGGACTCCTGGCCCGGGATGGGCGCGTTCTTCGGCGGGACGAAGGGCGTCTCCTGGGACTGGTTGCGCCAGCTCGTGTACATCCACCAGGCGGCCAGGCCGAGCGTCACCAGCGCCAGGGTGAGCACGAAGGCCTTGAGGAACCCGAAGCTCCCGCCCGCGTCGGGCACGGTGGCGACGATGGCCTCCGTCTTGTCGTGCAGCTGGGCCTGATGGGCGGTGGGCGCCGGCGAGCGCTCCATGATCGACCGCTCGGTCGTGGCCCGCTCGAGCGGAGCCCGCTCGGGAGCGGAACGCACGGCGGCGAGCGCCGCGGAGTGGGGCCGCTCGCGCTCGGGCGGGGGCCGGCTGGGCGCGGCCAGTTGCGTGCGCTCCGCCGAGGCGCGGGCCGCGGCGGTGGCGGGCGGCATCCGCTCGGGCGCGGGCTGCATCCGCTCGGGCATGGCGCGCACGGTGGCCTCGGACTCGCCGCCCCAACCCGGGGCGGTGACGTCCGTGCTGAGGTTGTCGGAAGGCGGCGTGGCCCTGCGCGGCAGTGGCGCGAGCACCCCCGGAGCGGGCCCCGTGCGCCGGACGGCGGGCGCGGCGTTGGAGCGGCGCTCGCGCTCCTTCTCCACGGCGAGCAGCTCGGCCTTGAAGACCTCGGCGTCCTGCGGCCGGTCATCCGGGCTCTTGGAGAGGGCCCGCATGATGAGCCGCTCCATGGCCGGCGACACGCGGATGTCCGAGCGCTTGCGCGACGGAGGCAGCGGCTCCTCGGTGAGGTGCTTGGTGGCGTAGCCCACCGCCGAGTCGGACTCGAAGGGCAGCCGGCCGGTGAGCAGCTGGTAGAGGATGACGCCCACGGCGTACAGGTCCGAGCGGTGGTCCAGCGTGGCGCCGCGGGCCTGCTCGGGGGACATGTACTCGGGGGTGCCGCAGACGAAGCCGGTGCGCGTGAGGGCGGGCCCCTCGCCCTCGGCGTCCTGGATCTTCGCGATGCCGAAGTCGAGCACCTTCACGAAGTCCGGCTCGTTGCGCCGCTGCTCCACCATGATGTTCTCGGGCTTGAGATCCCGGTGGATGACGCCGGCGTTGTGCGCGTCGTACAGGGCGGAGAGCACCTGGCTGACGATGCGGACGATGCGCTGCTCGGGGAGCGGACCCTCCTTGCTGAGCACGGTGTGCAGGTCCTGCCCCGGCACGAACTCCATCGCGATGAAGAGCGCCCCGTCCTCGGCGATGCCGAAGTCGAGGATGCTGATGGAGTTGGCGTGGTTGAGGCGGCTGGCGGCCTTGGCCTCGCGTTTGAAGCGGGCCACGGTGCGGTCATCGCCCAGCAGCGTGTGGCGCAGGACCTTGAGCACCACCAGCTTGTCCAGGGCGACCTGGCGGGCACGGTACACCTTGCCCATACCGCCCTCACCGATGAGGGCCTCCACCTGGTACTTCTGGGCAATGGTACGGCCGATGTACTCGTCCGGCTCGCCGCGCGCGAGGGGGGCGTCGCAGGAGGGACAATACTTGGACACGTCACCGGCGTCGGCGCCGCAGCTGGGGCAATGCAAGGGGGGCTTCCCGGATGCGAAAATCGGGTGTTGGCCCCCGAACTTCCCACGAGCGTCGGGTCGCCCGCAAGGTGGACGGGCAATGTTCAGCGCCCGAGCAACCCCGGGCCGGGCTTGATATGTACCTCTGCCCGCCATGGCCTCCTACTGCCCCCGTTGCGACGCCGAGAACCCCGATAACGCCTCCACCTGCCACGCCTGTGGCTCGCCCATGCGCTCGGGCACCATGGTGATGGCCGCTCCGAAGCTGGCGGCCCGGCCCCAGGTGGCGCTCCGGGTGGTCCGGGCGGACGGCGGCCCCGAGTCGGTGGTGCGGATGACGGGGGACACCCTCACCTGCGGCCCCCAGGGGGACCTGGCCCTGATGGATGACCCCTTCATCATGCCCGAGCAGGCCCGTTTCTTCTTCTCGGGGGGGCGGCTGGCGGTGGAGGACGTGGGAGGCGCCAACGGCGTCTTCGTGCGCCTGCGCCAGGAGCGCGAGCTGCCGGTGGGCGGAGAGCTGCGCCTGGGCCGGCAGCGGCTGGTGCTCGAGCCCATCCCCACGGCGGCGGTGGGTCCGGGCGGCGCCCAGATCTGGGGCTCGGCCGACCCCGGCTACCGGCTGCGGCTGGTGCAGATTCTGGAGGGGGGGCTGCGCGGGGCGGCCTTTCCGCTGAAGGAAGGCGACAACCAGCTGGGGCGCGAGCAGGGGGAGATCACCTTCCCCACCGACGGCTTCGTGTCGGGGCGTCACGCGCTGCTGAGCGTGAAGCAGGACCGTCTGCGGGTGCGGGACGTGGGTTCGTCCAACGGCACGTTCATCCGGCTGACGGGTCCGGTGTTCGTGGACAACGGGGACCACTTCCTCATCGGCCGCCAGCTGCTCCGGGTGGAGATCCAACTGGCGGCCTGACGAGCGGCAGGAGCACTCTCACGCGGGCCCGTGCGTGGGGGAGCGCCCCTGCCCTCCCACGGCCTCAGCCGTAGGACTTCTCCTTCTTCTCCTGCTCCTCCTTGCAGCGGATGCAGAGCGTGGTCACAGGCCGCGCCTCCAGCCGCTTGGGGGAGATCTCCTCCTCGCACCGCTCGCAGATACCGAAGGTGCCCTCCTCGATGCGGGTCAGGGCCCGATCGATCTTCTGCATCAGGAACTTCTCGCGGTCGCGCAGGCGGAAAGCCATCGACTGGGCATACTCGGAAGAGGCCTGATCGATCTCGTCGGGGAGATCATCGGTGTCGAAGCTGGCTTCCTCCACCAGCGTCTTCTTGGCGCTCTCCAGCAGGCTCGTCTTGCTGTCCTCGAGCATCTTCTTGTAACGCTTGAGATCTTTCTGGTTCACAGCCTTAGGCTCCCGTGCTGCGGGGAAAATGGGCCCTACACCCCGTAAAAAAAGGCCGGAAAGCTTTATTCACGTGCGGTCTGGTGTCAAGGAGGCCCGGACCACCCCATAAAACAGGCGGCGAGGTCGTACCCAATGAGCGATGCCTCGAAATTCGACCGGGAGTTCCTGCGAGCCGCCCTCTCGCTCGCTGGGAAGGGAGACGTCGACCACTTCCTCTACATCAGCGACGTGCCCATCGCGGCCGAGGATCTGCGCCGGCAGCTGGCCAGGCGCAAGCTCGTCTACGCAGTCACCTCACCGCGGATCGCCGAGGAGCTGTTGGGCAGTAAACAGAAGGCGCTGGTGATTCCGGCCTACGACTACTCGCGCACCGAGCGGGTGAAGGTGGCGCTGGTGTCGGCGCTCTCCCAGGGGGCGTTCAAGGAGGGGGACCTGGTGCTGTGCATGACGGGCCGGCTGGGCCGCCCGCCGGACACGCTGATGCAGATGCGCATCGGCGGCTCGCTGGACGACCGGCTGACGATCGAGGGCGTGAAGCTGGGCGACGAGTTCAACTCGCAGGTGGTGGACGCGCTCATCCAGCTGGCGCTGCAGGTGGGCCAGGAGGGCTTCGAGGGTCACCCCATCGGGACGATCATCACGATCGGGGACCACACGGCCGTGATGGAGAAGAGCCGGCAGATGACGATCAACCCGTTCCAGGGGTTGTCGGAGGCCGAGCGCAACGTGCTGGATCCGAAGATCCGCGAGGCCATCAAGAACTTCTCGGTGTTGGACGGCTCGTTCGTCATCCGCGAAGACGGGGTGGTGCTGGCGGCGGGGCGCTACCTGTCGGCCTCGGACGAGATGGTGAAGATTCCCCTGGGGCTGGGGGCGAGGCACGCGGCGGCGGCGAGCATCACGTCGACGACGAAGTGCATCGCGCTGGTGGTGAGCCAGACCTCGGGAGCGGTCCGCCTCTTCAAGGGGGGCAACATCGTGCTGGAGCTGCACCAGACCGCGCGCCGCACGTAACGCCGCCCCCTGGGCTCGCGCCCTCAACCCACCTGGGCCCGCGCCCGCGGGCATGTAGCGGCGAATTATCGGTATCCGCCCCTTGCCGGAAGTACCGCTATTGCCGGACGATGCGGGCCGCGGCTTGGAGAGGGAGTGCCCGACGTGAAGATCCTGGGAGTCGATCACATCGAGCTGTTCGTCGCGGACCTCCAGGAAGCAGCCCGCTCGTTGTGTGAGGGTTTCGGGTTCCAGCTCGTGGCCGAGGCCGGCCCGCGGACCGGCCTGGAAGGCCGGCACGCCTACCTGCTGCAACAGGGGGGAATCCACATCATCCTCACGGCGGCGCTCCACCCGACGGACGAGGCGGCGGCCTATGTGGAGCTGCACGGGGATGGCGTCCGGGACATCGCGCTGCGGGTGGCGGATGCCGAGGCGGCGTTCCGTGAAGCGGTCCGGCGCGGGGCCACTCCGATTCAAGAGCCGGTCCGCAGCGAGACCGCGGAGGGGCGGTTGATCCGGGCCGTCGTGGGCTCCCCCGTCGGAGACGTGGTGCACTCGCTCATCCAGCGGGACACGGCCACTCCCCAGTTCTGGCCCGCGCGCTTCCAGATGCGGGAGGGCGTTGAGCGGCCTTCCCGTCCGATGCTGAGGGTGGTGGACCACTTCGCCCTGTGCGTGGCCTCGGGCTCGCTCGAAGCGGGCGTGGACTTCTACCAGCGCGTCTTCGGCTTCCACCAGTCGCACGAGGAGAACGTGGAGACCGTGTACAGCGGCATGAACTCGCGCGTCGTCCAGGACGCGACGGAGCGGGTCTGCCTGGTGCTGATGGAGCCCATGGCCGGAAAGAGGCCCGGACAGATCGATCGCTTCCTCACGGGCCACCGGGGACCCGGGGTACAGCACCTGGCCTTCCGCAGCGACGACATCTTGAACACGGTGAAGTTCCTGCGCGCCCACCACGTGCCGCTGCTCGACAGTCCTCCGGGCTACTACGATGCCCTCCCCTCGCGCGTGAAGCTGGAGGCGCTGGACGAGGAGCTGGAGCGGCTTCGCGACGGCCACGTGCTGGTGGACCACGAGGGGCATGGCTACCTGCTCCAGGTCTTCACCCGTTCGATCCACTCGCGGCGGACCCTCTTCTTCGAGATCACCCAGCGCAAGGACGCGCGTGGCTTCGGGGCCGCCAACATCCGGGCGCTCTACGAGTCGGTCGAGCAGTCGCTCGGGCGCAATTGACCAGCGTGGGATCTGGATTCGCCAACATCGAGGATGTCCGGCGGCGAGCAAGGCGCCGGGTGCCCCGTTTCCTCTTCGATTTCGTGGAGGGCGGTGCGGACGACGAGGTCACCGTCCGCGCCAACCAGCAGGCCTTCAGCGACTACACGTTCCGCGCCCGCACGTTGGTGGACGTCAGCGCGCGGGACGTGTCCACGACGCTGCTGGGGCAGCGGCTCGCGCTGCCGGTGATCCTCGGGCCCGTGGGCCTCGCGGGACTGCTCGCCCCCCATGGCGAGGTGCTCGCCGCACGGGCCGCCGCGCGCCTGGAGACGATCTTCACGCTGAGCACCATGTCGGTGTGCACCATCGAGGAGGTCGCGGCGGCCGGGCCCGCTCCCCGGTGGTTCCAGCTCTACATCTGGAAGGATCGCGAGATCACCCGCTCGCTGGTGGAGCGGGCGCGGGCGGCGGGCTACAGCGCGCTCTGCCTCACGGTGGATGTCCCCGACATGGGCAACCGGGAGCGGGACGTGCGCAACGGCTTCGTGGTGCCGCCGCGCCCCACCCCGGGCAACGTGATGGATCTGCTGCTCCATCTGGGTTGGGTGCTGCGGATGACCCGCTCGCCGCGTGCCACCTTCGGCAACTTCGCCGACACCAAGGCCCTGAGCCGCCGGGACGCCGTCTCCGTGGCCGGCTATACGTCGCGCCAGTTCGATCAGTCCGTCACGTGGGCGGACCTGGAGTGGCTCCGCGGGTTGTGGCCCGGTCCGCTGGTGCTCAAGGGCATCACCACCGCCGAGGACGCACGGCGTGCCGTGGAGCACGGAGTCGAGGCGATCGTCGTCTCCAATCACGGCGGCAGGCAGCTGGATGGTCTGCCGGCCTCCCTGGACGTGCTCCCCGAGATCGTCGAGGCCGTGGACGGGAAGGCGGAGCTCATCCTGGACGGTGGCATCCGCCGCGGCTCGGACGTGGTGAAGGCGCGCGCGCTGGGCGCCCGGGCCTGCATGATCGGCCGCCCATTCCTCTACGGCCTGGCAGCGGGCGGCCAGGCAGGCGTGGAGCGGGTGCTGGAGATCCTGCGCAAGGAGATCTCCAGTACGCTGGCGCTCCTGGGCTGCCCCCGGTTGGAGCAGCTCGATGCCTCGTATCTGCGCGGCCCACACAGCTACTCCAAGGTAGAGGACCGATCCCATGATTGAAGATGTGATGCCGGTTGGCATGACGGAGGACATGAGCCTCAACGCCAGCCTCTATGGTTTCCTCGGTCTGGCGCAGGCGGCCTTCCCGGGCCGCATCCACGCGTACTTCATGCTGGGCAGCCATGTGACGAGCGAGGCCGTGGGTGCCAGCGACGTCGATCTGGTCATGGTCTTCCAGGGCCGGTTCCAGCAGGGGGAGCCGGAGCGCTTCGAGCTCTTCCGCCGCCACGTCAACGCGCTGAGCCGGTTGCCGCTCGACATCTCCGCCGCGGAGGAGGCCCGGCTGCTCACCGACGGCGCGGCGAACCTCAAGACGTCCTCCCTGTTGCTGCTGGGAGAGGACCTCCGCGAGCGCATTCCCCTGATGCCGAAGGACAAGTGGCTGCGCTACTGCATGCACCGGCCCTTCATCTTCATGGAGCGCAGCCGCGCGCATGCCGATGACGCGCCGCTCCTGCTCCCCCTGGCCTACCCGGATGCGGGGGGGCCGCTGTACGGCTACGATCACCGCTCGCACATCGAGGCGGACGGCTCCATGCACCGCAGCATCAAGGAGCTCGTCACGCTCGCCTGCTGGCTCGCCACGGCGCAGCTGGCGCTGCGGACCGGGGAGTACGCCTTCTCCAAGAGCGCCGCCATCGACGCCTACCGCAAGCAGGTGAACGACGAGTGGGCGCCGCTGTTCTGGGAGATCTACGAGTGCCGCAAGCGCTGGGGCTACCGCGTGCCGCAAGCGCCGGAGGACGAGGCGCACCTGCGCTCGCTGTGCGCCCGCATGCTGGAGGCGGAGAACCACTTCCTGGGCCTCTACAAGGACTACCTGCTGGCCGAGCTGCGGCGCGGCGAGCTGCGCGACCGGGTGCTGGCCGCCCAACGGCTGGGGCTGCTGCTCTACCCCGGGGAGGAGACCCTCACCGCGCTTCGCGAAGTGGCGGACACGGCCGACGAGCCGCTGCGCCAGGAGGCCCGGGAGTCCCTCTCCCGCCTGGAGAAGCACGGCGCCCCCGTGCGCCAGCCCGCGGCCTGAAGCACGCGCCGCAGTGCGTTGGAAGAACCAGACCCGCCCCGCCACAAGGGGCCCGCGAGGAAGAGCGATGTCCCAGCAGGCGCTGTACCTGAAGCAGAACGTCGTCACCGAGCCGCTCTACAACCAGTGGTACGCGTGGTGGTACCTGGTGTCCCCCATGACGGCGCCACTCTTCGTGGCCAACCTCCATGTGAAGATCATGGAGTCGTTCGTGGAGAACCCGGCCATCCACGTGGCGGCCCTCAAGAGCCCGGCGCTGCGGGGCGGCCCCTACCTCAACTACGGCGTGGATCGGGTGGAGGGCGTCAAGGAGCTGCTGGAGCGCACGCTGCGCGAGGAGGCCCTGTCCCTCAAGTACGCCCAGGCGATGCTGGACCTGGACAAGCTGCTGGCCACGGCCGAAGGGTACTCGCTGGAGGACCTGTACCCGCGGGTGCCGGACCTGCTGCGCGGTTACGTGGAGCTGACGTACGACTTGAACAACCGGGCCACGCCGCGCTTCTTCGAGTCGCTGCTCTACCTCAGCCCCTTCCACCGCGAGTCCTCGCAGAGCCTGTCCATGCGCCTGGTGCACCAGGACGCGCGGCCGTACGTCTTCAGCACGCCCCGGCTCGACACGGACGACGGCAGCCTGCTCGTCAAGACGCCCTTCCGCAACGAGGCCCTCGATCAGCTCTTCGCCATGCGGCGCACGCCCGGGCCGGTGGAGCCGGTGCGCGAGGCGTTGGGCATCGCCCCCAAGGACCACGAGACGTTCTCCACCTTCTTCACGGACCAGCCGCCGCGCCCCGCGCCCCGCTATGACGGCGAGGGCGTACGCATCCGCTACTTCGGCCACGCGTGCGTGCTCATCGAGACGCGCGACGTCAGCATCCTGACGGATCCCGTCATCAGCTACGACTTCCCCTCGGAGCTGCCGCGCTACACCCACGCGGATCTCCCCGAGCACATCGACTACGTCCTCATCACCCACGGCCACGCCGACCACCTGATGTTCGAGCCGCTGCTGCAGCTGCGCCACCGCATCGGCACCCTGGTGGTGCCCGCCAGCAGCGGCGGCGGCCTGGTGGACCCCTCGCTCAAGCTGATGCTGCAGCACTCCGGCTTCCGCAACGTGGTGGCCCTCAGCGAGATGGAGTCGCTGCCCCTGCCGGGCGGAAGGCTGCTCGGCCTGCCCTTCATCGGCGAGCACGGCGACCTGAACATCCAGGCGAAGATCGCCCACCTCATCCAGCTCCAGGGCAAATCGCTGCTGATGGCCGCGGACTCCAACGCGCTCGAGCCGCACCTGTACGATCACATCCACAAGGCGGTGGGCGGCATCGACGTGATGTTCCTGGGCATGGAGTCCGAGGGCGGCCCGCTGAGCTGGATGTACGGCCCCCTGCTGCCCGCCCCGCTGCCGCGCAAGATGGACCAGTCCCGGCGGCTCAACGGCTCCAACGCCGTGCGCGCCATCGAGATCGTCAAGCGGCTCAAGCCCCAGCAGGTCTACATCTACGCCATGGGCCAGGAGCCCTGGCTGGGCCATGTGATGGTGATGGGCTACCACGAGAACTCGCCGCAGCTCGTCGAGTCCCGCAAGCTCATGGAGTACTGCCGGGGCCAGGGCATCACCCACGGCCTGCCGTACGGCCAGGCCGAGTTCTTCCTGCGCTGAGACGCTCGCTCCGTGGGCCGCCGAGGAGAGCACGGTGACGTGCCTCCTCCGCGCACCACGTGACGTGAGCGTCACGCGGATTTTACACAATTTTCGAGCTTTGACGGAAATCCAACAGTCATCTAGATTTTGGATTTCATCCATTGCTCGTGCCCGCGGCTCCGAGCGGAGCCGCCACCAGCCGTGCTCGAGGTCACCCCGACATGAAGCCGTTCGTCCCCGCCTCCCAAGCGAACACGCTGCTGGAGTTGATCGAGGAGCGTGCCGAGCTGCGCCAGGAGACTCCGCTCTTCACCTTCGTCGAGGACGCCGAGGGGGAGCAGACGGTGCTCAGCCATGCGGGGCTGCTGAGGAAGGCGCGGAGCATCGGCGCGCTGCTGCAGCAGGTGGCGGCGCGCGGGGAGCGCGCGGTGCTGCTCTACCCTCCGGGGTTGGAGTACGTGGCGGGGTTCTTCGGCTGCATGGCCGCGGGCGTGGTGGCGGTGCCCGCCTATCCGCCGGATCCCACCCGGCTGGAGCGCACGCTGCCGCGCCTGCGCGCCATCATGCAGGACGCCCAGGCCACGCTGGTGCTCACCACCTCGTTCATCCTCTCCATGGGGGAGATGCTCTTCGAGACGGCGCCGGACCTGAAGGCGTTGCGCTGGGTGGCCACCGACGAGCTGCCCGAGGGCGTGGAAGCGGACTGGCGCAGGCCTCAGCTGGAGCGGGACTCGCTGGCCTTCCTCCAGTACACCTCGGGCTCCACCGGCACGCCCAAGGGCGTGGAGCTGACGCACGGCAACCTGCTGCACAACCTGCGGCTCATCCACGGCGCGTTCCGGATGCACGAGCGCAGCGCCGGCGTCATCTGGCTGCCGCCCTACCATGACATGGGGCTCATCGGCGGCATCCTCGGCACGGTGTACGGGGGCTTCTCCACCTCGCTCATGTCGCCGATGACGTTCCTGCGCCGCCCGCTGCGCTGGCTGGAGGAGCTGTCGCGCACCGGGGGCACCATCAGCGGCGGGCCCAACTTCGCCTTCGATCTGTGCGTGCGCAAGACGACCGAGGCCGAGCGGCAGGCGTTGGACTTGAGCCGCTGGGAGGTGGCGTTCTGCGGCGCCGAGCCCATCCGCCCGGAGACGCTGGAGCGCTTCGCCCAGGCCTTCGCGTGCAGCGGCTTCCGCCGCGAGGCCTTCTACCCCTGCTACGGCCTGGCCGAGGCCACGCTGATCGTCTCGGGCGGAGACGTGGGCGTGCCGCTCGTCACCCAACCGCTGGACGTGGAGCGGCTGCGCGAGGGCCGCGTGGTGCCCACCGGGGCCGAGCACCCGAAGGCCCAGACGCTGGTGGGCAACGGCCGCTCCCTCCAGGATCAGGAGGTGCTCGCCGTGCACCCGGAGACGCACGTGCGCTGCGCGCCCGGTGAGGTGGGGGAGATCTGGGTGAGGGGCCAGAGCGTGGCCCGCGGCTACTGGGGGCGCCCCGAGGACACCCGGCGCGACTTCCACGCGCGGACGGCGGATGGCGCGGGCCCCTTCCTGCGCACCGGAGACCAGGGCTTCCTCCAGGACGGCCACCTCTTCGTCACCGGCCGCCTCAAGGATCTCATCATCATCCGCGGGCGCAACCACCACCCGCAGGACATCGAGCTGACGGCGGAGCAGGCGAGCCGCGCGCTGCGGCCCGGGTGTGGCGCGGCCTTCTCGGTGGAGGTGGAGGGCGAGGAGCGCCTGGTGCTGGTGTACGAGGCGGACACGCGCCGCCAGCCGCTGGAGCTGGACACGGTGGTGCGGGAGCTGCGCCAGCGGGTGGCGGAGGTGCACGAGCTACAGCTCCATGCGCTGGTGCTCATCGAGCCCGGCAACCTGCCCAAGACGTCCAGCGGGAAGATTCAACGGCGCGCCACCCGCGCGGCCTGGCTGGCCGGGGAGCTGCGGCTGGTGGAGGCGTGGGAGGCCCGGCGGGACGCGGACGTCCCGGCCCCCGCGCAGCCGGCGACGGCCGCCGCGGTGGAGGAGGCCCAGCCCCAGACGCTCGAGGCGCTCGAGCAGTGGCTGCGGACGCGGCTGGCCTCGCGGCTGAAGGTGGCCCCCGGGGAGCTGGAGCGGGACGAGCCGCTCACGCGCTACGGCGTGGACTCGCTGACGGCGGTGGAGTTGACGTACGAGGTGGAGAAGGGACTGGGCGTGGCCCTGCCCATGGAGGCGCTGCTGAGCGGGCCGTCCCTGGCCGAGCTGGCAGGGAAGCTCTGGCAGGGGACGCGTACGGACGTGCTGGCACCGCGCCCGGAGGACGCCCGCGCGCGGCCGCTGCCGCTGTCCTTCGCCCAGCAGCGGCTGTGGTTCCTCGACCAGTTGGAGCCGGGCAGCCCGCGCTACAACCTCCCCGCCGCCGTGCGCCTGGAGGGCTCGCTGGATGCCGCGGCCCTCGAGCGCTGCTTCGCCGAGGTGGTGCGGCGCCATGAGTCGCTGCGCACCACCTTCCAGCCCGGGCAGGAGCAGCCCGTGCAGCACGTGCGGCCCGAGGGCGACGTGCCGCTGGCGCGGGTGGACCTGAGCGCCCTGCCTGCCCCCGAGCGCGAGGCCGAGGTGCTGCGCCTGGCCCACCAGGAGGCGCTGCGCCCCTTTGATCTCGCCCACGGCCCGCTGCTGCGCACCACACTGCTGCGGCTCTCCGGCACCGAGCACGTGCTGGTGCTGTGTATGCACCACATCGCCTCCGACGGCTGGTCCATGGGCGTGCTGGTGCGCGAGGTGGCCGCCCTCTACGAGGCCTTCTCCCAGGGCCGCCCCTCTCCCCTGCCCGCGCTGCCCGTGCAGTACGCGGACTACACCCTCTGGCAGCGCCAGCGGCTCCAGGGCGAGGTGCTGGACGCACAGCTCGCGTACTGGAAGCAGCAGCTCGCTGGCGCGCCCGCCCAGCTCGAGCTGCCCACCGACAGGGCCCGTCCGCCCGTGCAGGACTCGCGCGGCTCCAGCCTCCCGGTGCGCCTGTCCCGCGAGCAGTGGGAGCGGCTCCAGGTGCTCGCCCGGCGCGAGGGCGTCACGCCCTTCATGCTGCTGCTGGCCACCTTCCAGACGCTGCTGCACCGCTACTCCGGCCAGGAGGACATCAGCGTCGGCTCGCCCATCGCCGGCCGCGGCCGCGCCGAGACGCAGGGCCTCATCGGCTTCTTCGTCAACAACCTGGTGCTGCGCACGCAGCTGGGTGGCAACCCCTCCTTCCGCGAGCTGCTCGCGCGTGTGCGGGAGGTGACGCTGGGCGCCTACGCCCACCAGGAGGTGCCCTTCGAGAAGCTGGTGGAGACGCTGCAGCCCGTGCGCGACATGAGCCGCAGCCCGCTCTTCCAGGTGATGCTCATCCTCCACCCGGATCCGCTGCCCGGCTTCCGCCTGCCCGGCCTGGCGCTGCGCGGCGTGGAGCTGGAGAGCCACTCGGCCAAGTACGACCTGACGCTGCAGCTCGCCGAGTCGGAGCAGGGTCTGGTGGGCTCGCTGGAGTACGCCACCAGCCTGTACGACGCCGCCACAGCGGCCCGCATGGTGGAGCACCTGGGCGTGCTGCTGGAGGGCGTGCTCGCCCACCCCGAGGCCCCCCTGTCCGAGCTGCCCCTGCTGCCCGAGGCCGAGCACCGCCGGGTGGTGGAGACGTGGAACCGCGCCCTGCCCGCCCCCACCGTGGACGTGGCCCTGCACCAGCTCTTCGAACGCCAGGTGGAGCGCACCCCGGACGCCACCGTGCTCGTCGCGGGCACCCAGCGCCTCACCTACCGCGAGCTCGAGGAGCGCGCCAACCGGCTCGCCTGGCACCTGCGCTCGCTGGGCGTGGGCCCCGGCGTCCCCGTGGCCCTGTGCCTGGAGCGCACCGAGCTGCTCCCGGTGGCCCTCTTCGCCATCCTCAAGGCCGGCGGTGCCTATATGCCGCTGGATCCCACCTACCCCACCCAGCGCCTGGCCTTCACCCTCGAAGACTCGCGCAGCCCGCTGCTGCTCACCCAGCGCTCGCTGGTGCCGTTGGCCCGCGAGCTGAACGCCCCCACCCTCGTGCTGCTCGACGAGCCCGGCGCCTTCTCGCACCACCCCGCCTCGCGCCCGCCCTGCCTCAACCAGACGGGGGACCTGGCCTATATCCTCTATACGTCCGGCTCCACCGGCCGCCCCAAGGGCGTGGCGCTGGAGCACCGCAGCGCGGTGGCCTTCGTGCGCTGGGCGCTCGACACCTTCACCCCGGCGCAGCTCGCCGGCGTGCTGGCCTCCACCTCCGTCTGCTTCGACCTGTCCGTCTTCGAGCTGTTCGTGCCTCCGGCGTGCGGCGGCTGCGTCTACCTGGCCGACAACGCCCTGGCCCTGCCGTCGCTGCCCGCCGTCTCCGAGGTGACGCTCATCAACACCGTGCCCTCGGCCATGGCCGAGCTGGTGCGCCAGCGCGCAGTGCCCCACACGGTGCACACCGTCAACCTGTGCGGCGAGCCCCTCACCGCGCCCCTGGCCCAGGGCATCCACGCCGCCGCCTCGGTGAAGGTGCTCTACAACCTCTACGGCCCCACCGAGGACACCACCTACTCCACCTGGACGGCCGTCGCGCCCGGCGAGACGGCGACGCCTCACATCGGCCGCCCGCTGCCCGGCACCCAGGCCTACGTGCTCGACGCGCGGCTGCGCCCGGTCCCCATCGGCGTGCCTGGGGAGCTGTACCTGGGCGGCCTGGGCCTGGCCCGCGGCTACTTCGGCCGCCCCGAGCTCACCGCCGAGCGCTTCGTGCCGGATCCGTTCTCCCCCACGCCGGGCGCGCGCCTCTACCGCACCGGAGACCGGGTGTCCTGGCGCGCCGACGGCCAGCTCGAGTTCCTCGGCCGCATCGACTTCCAGGTGAAGCTGCGCGGCTTCCGCATCGAGCTGGGCGAGGTGGAGTCCGTGCTGCTCCAGCACCCCTCCGTGCGCTCCGTGGTGGCCCTGGTGCGTGAGGACGTGCCGGGTGACAAGCGCCTCGTGGTCTACGTGGTGCCCCAGGACGGGCAGGTGCTGGACGTGGCCGCCCTGCGCTCCTTCCTCAAGGAGAAGCTGCCCGAGTACATGGTGCCCTCGGCCTTCGTGCCGATGGAGGCCTTCCCGCAGACGCCCAACGGCAAGGTGGACAGGAAGCAGCTGCCCGTGCCCGAGGGCGCCGGGCTCGCCCCCGCCCACGCGTACACGCCGCCGCGCACCGCCACCGAGGAGTTGCTGGCCACCCTCTGGGCGCAGGTGCTGCAGGTGCCCCGCGTCGGCCGCCAGGACGACTTCTTCTCCCTCGGGGGCCACTCGCTGCTGGCCACCCAGGTGGCCTCGCGCATCCGCTCCGCCTTCGGCGTGGAGCTGCCCCTGCGCGCCCTCTTCGAGGCCCCCACCCTCGAGGCGCTCGCCGCGCGCCTGGACGCCGCCCGCCAGGGCCAGGCCTCCGCACTCCCGGCCCCGCGCCGCGTGGAGCGCTCGGGCCCGCCGCCCCTCTCCTTCGCCCAGCAGCGGCTGTGGTTCCTCGAGCAGCTCACCCCGGGCACCGCCACCTACAACATGCCCGCCGCCGTGCGGCTGCAAGGGCCCCTGGACATCCCCGCCCTCCAGCGGAGCTTCGACGAGCTGGTGCGCCGCCACGAGTCCCTGCGCACCACCTTCCGCTCCGAGCAGGGCCAGCCCGTCCAGGTCATCGCGCCCGCGGCGCCGCGTCCCCTCGCGGTGGTGGACCTGACGCAGCTGCCCGAGGCGCAGCGCGAGGCCGAGGCCCTGCGCCTCGCCCGCCAGGACGCGAGAGCGCCCTTCGAGCTGTCCACGGGGCCGCTGCTGCGCACCACGCTGCTGCGGCTCTCCGGCACCGAGCACGTGCTGCTGTTCAACCTGCACCACGGCGTCTCCGATGGCTGGTCCCTCGGCGTGCTGGTGCGGGAGCTGGCGGCCCTCTACGAGGCCTTCCGCCAGGGCCAGGCCTCGCCCCTGCCGGAGCTGCCCGTGCAGTACGCGGACTACACCCTCTGGCAGCGCCAGTGGCTCCAGGGCGGAGCGCTGGATGGCCAGCTCGCGTACTGGAAGCGTCAGCTCGCCGGAGCGTCCAACGCCCTGGAGCTGCCGACCGACAGGCCCCGGCCCGCGGTGCTCTCATCTCGCGGCGCCACCGTCCCCGTGGAGCTGCCGCGGGAGCTGATGGAGCGGGTGAAGGCCCTGTGCCAGCGCGAGGGCGTCACCCCCTTCATGCTGCTGCTGGCCACCTTCCAGGTGCTGCTCGCGCGCTACTCCGGCCAGGACGACATCAGCGTCGGCTCGCCCATCGCCGGCCGCCGCCACGCCGAGACGGAAGGCCTCATCGGCTTCTTCGCCAACACCCTCGTGCTGCGCTCGCGCCTGTCCCCGCATGCTTCCTTCCGCGCGCTGCTGGCCCAGGTGCGCGAGACGACCCTGGGTGCCTACGAGCACCAGGACGTCCCCTTCGAGAAGCTGGTGGACGAGCTCCACCCCGAGCGCGACCTCAGCCGCACCCCGCTCTTCCAGGCCCTCTTCGCCCTGCAGGACGCGACCGTCCCCACCCTGGGGCAGGCCGAGCTGACCCTGGCGCCCCTCCCGGTGGACACGGGCGTGGCCAAGTTCGAGCTCACCCTGGAGCTCGGCCTGCTCGCCGACGGCGGGCTCTCGGGCGGCCTGTCGTACAACACCGACCTCTTCGACGAGAGCACCGCCACGCGTCTGAGCCAGCACCTGCGCGTGCTGCTGGAGGGCGTGGTGGCCCGGCCGGAGGCAGCGCTCGACACACTCCCGCTGCTCACCGACACCGAGCACCAGCTGCTGCGTGAGTGGAACGACACCCGCGCCGACCTGCCGGTGGACACGTGCGTCCACCACCTCTTCGAGGCCCAGGTGCGGCGCTCGCCGGAGGCACCTGCCCTCGGCTTCGAGGGCGCCTGGCTCACCTACCGGGAGCTGGACGAGCGCGCCAACCAGCTCGCCCACCACCTGCGCTCGCTGGGTGTCGGGCCCGAGGTGCGCGTCGCCCTGTGCGCCGAGCGCTCCCTGGAGCTGGTGGTGGGCCTCTTCGCCATCCTCAAGGCCGGCGGCGCCTATGTGCCGCTCGACCCGAGCTACCCGCGCGAGCGTCTGGAGTGGATGCTGGAGGACTCGCAGCCCGCCGTGTTGCTGGCCCAGCCCGCCCTGCTGCCGCGGCTTCCCGAGCGGCACGAGGCCCGCGTGGTCTCCCTGGACCTCGGTGACGAAGCGCCGCGCACCCGGCCCACGCACGCGCCCGCCCCGCTCGCCACCCCGGACAACCTCGCCTACGTCATCTTCACCTCGGGCTCCACCGGCCGCCCCAAGGGCGCCATGAACACCCATCGCGCCGTCTGCAACCGCCTGCTCTGGATGCAGCACGCCTACGGCCTGGGCGAGCAGGACGTGGTGCTGCAGAAGACGCCCTACAGCTTCGACGTCTCCGTGTGGGAGTTCTTCTGGCCCCTCATGGTGGGTGCGCGCCTGGTGCTGGCCCGCCCCGGCGGCCACCAGGAGCCCGACTACCTGCTGCGCCTCATCTCCGAGCAGCACGTCACCACCGCGCACTTCGTGCCCTCCATGCTCCAGCCCTTCCTCGAGCAGCCGGGCCTGGAGCGCTGCGGCAGCCTCCGGCGCGTGGTGTGCAGTGGTGAGGCCCTCTCCCCGGAGCTCACGCAGCGCTGCCTGCAGCGGCTGCCCTCGGCCGAGCTGCACAACCTCTACGGCCCCACCGAGGCGGCCGTCGACGTCACGGCCTTCCACTGCCGGCCCGGGGAGCCACGGCACTCCATCCCCATCGGCCGTCCCATCGCCAACACCGTCATCCGCATCCTCGATGCGAACCTGCGGCCCGTCCCCCCCGGTGTCGCCGGCGAGCTGCACATCGGCGGCGTGCAGGTGGGCCGCGGCTACCTCGGCCGTCCCGCGCTCACCGCCGAGCGCTTCATCCCCGATCCGCTCTCCACCGGGGCCCGGCTCTACCGCACCGGCGACAAGGCGCGCTGGCTGGCGGATGGCAACATCGAGTACCTGGGCCGGCTCGACTTCCAGGTGAAGCTGCGCGGCCTGCGCATCGAGCTGGGGGAGATCGAAGCGGCGCTGGAGCAGCACCCCCAGGTGCGGCAGGCCGTGGTGGTGGTGCGCGAGGACTCCCCGGGAGCCCGGCGGCTGGTGGCCTACGTGGTGCCGGCCTCCGGAGAGCAGGCCCCCGGCGCCGAGGCGCTGCGCTCGCAGCTCCAGGCGCGGCTCCCCGAGTACATGGTGCCCGCGGTCTTCGTCGCCCTGCCCTCGCTGCCCCTGACGTCCAGCGGCAAGGTGGACCGCAAGGCCCTGCCCGCCCCGGACCTCTCGCGCTCCGCGTCCACCGAGGACGCCCCCCGCGACACCACCGAGCAGTGCCTGTGCGGCATCTGGGCCCGGGTGCTCGGCCTGCCGCGCGTGGGCATCCACGACAACTTCTTCGAGCTGGGCGGCGACTCCATCATCAGCCTCCAGGTCGTCGCGCATGCCCGCCAGGCCGGGCTGCTGCTGTCCGCGCGTGATCTCTTCCAGCACCAGACCATCGCCGGGCTCGCCCGGGTGGCGCGTCCTGCCGCCCCCGTGGAGGCCGCCGATCAGGGTCCCGCGTCTGGCCCGGTGCCCCTCACGCCCATCCAGCGCCACCTGCTGCACAGGGATCCTGAGCACGCCCACCACTTCAACCAGTCCGTGCTGCTGCGCGCCCGCCAGCCCCTCCAGGCCGAGCCGCTGCGCCAAGCCCTCCATGCCCTCGTCGCCCACCATGACGCGCTCCGCCTGCACCTGTCGCGGCGTGACGGCACGTGGCACCAGGAGCACGCCGCCCTCGCGCCGGACTCCGTGCGGCTGCACCTGCATGACCTGAGCACCCGGCCCGCCGGGGAGCGGCCCTCGGCCCTGCGGGAGGAGACCGCGCGGCTCCAGGCGTCCTTCCACCTCTCCGAGTCCCCGCTGCTGCGCGCCGCCCTCTTCCACTCCGGCGAGGACCAGCCCCAGCACCTCTTCCTCTGCATCCATCACCTCGTGGTGGATGCCGTCTCCTGGCGCGTGCTGTTGGAGGATCTCGAGTCCGTCTACCAGCAGCTCGTCCAGGGCCAGCCGGTGGCACTGCCTCCCAAGACCACCTCCTTCCAGACCTGGGCCCGGCACCTGGAGTCCCTCGCCAGCTCCGAGGCCCTCACCGCCGAGGCGTCCTCGTGGCGGGAGCTCGCCCCGCGGCGGCTGCCCGGCCTGCCGCTCGACACCTCCAGCCCGCCCCCGGGCACCACCCCCCGCGCCTCCGAGCGCTCCGTCTCCGTCCAGCTCGGAGCCGACGAGACGCGCCAGTTGCTGCAGGAGGCGCCCACCGCCTGGCGCGCCCGCCTGGAGGAGCTGCTACTGACGGCGCTCGCCCAGGCGATGGGTGAATGGACCGGACACCCCGAGGTCCTCGTGGACATCGAGGGCCACGGCCGCCAGGAGCAGCTCTTCGCGGGCGTGGATCTCTCGCGCACCGTCGGCTGGTTCACCTCGGTGACCCCGGGGTTGCTGCGCGTGCCCGCCCAGGGGACGCCCGGCGACGGCCTGCGCTCCGTGCGTGACTCGCTGCGCCGCCTGCCCCAGCCCGGCCTCGGCTTCGGCCTGCTGCGGTGGATGGGGCCGGAGTCCATCGCCGAGTCCCTGCGCGCGCTGCCCGCCGCCCCCGTCCTCTTCAACTACCTGGGCCAGCTCGACACGGCCGCCGCCGCCAGTGCCCTCTTCGTCCTCACCGACGAGGACACCGGCCCCCAGGCCGCTCCCGCCGGGGCGCGCGACCATCTGCTGGAGGTCATCGGCTCCGTGCTCGGTGGGCGCCTGCGCCTGGTGCTGCGCTACAGCGAACAGCTGCACACGGCCGCCACCCTCGAGCGGCTCGGCGAGCGCGTGCTCCACCACGTGCGCGTCCTGCTCGCCTCGCGCCACTCCGAGGATGCCCGCCGCCTGTCTCCGGGGGACTTCCCCCTGGCCCGCCTCGCGGACTCCGAGCTCCAGTCTCTGCTGGCCGTCACCGGCCCGGCCCTCGAGGATCTCTACCCCGTCTCCGAGCTGCAGCACGGCCTGCTCTTCCACTGGATGCTGTCGCCCGGCTCCGACGTCTACCTGGACCAGCTGGCCTGGACGATGGACGGACAGCTGGACCTGGAGGCCTTCCGCGCGGCGTGGCAGGCCAGCGTGGACGCCCACCCCATCCTGCGCACCAGCTTCCACTGGGAGGGCCTGCCCTCGCCCCTCCAGGCCGTGCACGCTCACGCCACGCTGCCCTTCGAGGTGCTCGACTGGCGTGAGGTGCCGGACGCCGAGCAGCGCGAGCGCTTCCAACGGCTGCTGGAGGAGGATCGGCGGCGAGGCTTCGACCCGCGCCGCGCGCCCCTCATGCGCCTGACGGCCGTCCGCCTGGGCGAGCACTCCCACCGCTTCCTGTGGAACCACCACCACCTGCTGCTGGATGGGTGGAGCCTCGGCCTGCTCTTCCAGGATGTGCTGGCCCACTACGAGGCGGCCCGCTCCGGCGTCCCGGCGCGGCTCGCGTCGCGCCCGCCCTTCCGCGACTACATCACCTGGCTGGGCCAGCGCGCGCCCGCCGCCGACGAGCACTTCTGGCGCACCGCCCTCGCCGGCTTCACCACGCCCACGCCCCTGCCGGCCGACACCCATGCCGCCCCGCCCGCGGGCCAGGTGGCCACCCTGCACGTGCACGAGCAGGAGCTGAGCGCCGGAACCACCGCCGCCCTGACGGCCTTCTCGCGCCAGCACCAGGTCACCTTGAGCACCCTGGCGCTGGCCTCCTGGGCGCTCGTCCTCTCGCGCTACAGCGGCCAGTGCGAGGTGCTCTTCGGCACCACCGTCTCCGGCCGTCCTCCCGAGCTGAGCGGCTCGGGCAGCATGGTGGGCGTCTTCATCAACTCGCTGCCCGTGCGCGTGGAGCTTCCCCCGGACGCCTCGCCAGTGCTGCCCTGGCTCCAGTCCTTCCAGGCGCGGCTCGCCGAGATGCTCCAGCACGACTCGGCCTCCCAGGTGGAGCTCCAGTCCTGGAGCCAGGTGCCTCGCGGCACGCCGCTCTTCGAGTCGCTGCTCGTCGTGGAGAACTTCCCCCTCGACGAGGCCCTGCTCAAGCACCCGTCCTCGCTGGCCATCCGCGACGTCCTGACGCTCGAGCGCGCCAACTTCCCGCTGGCCCTCGCCGTCATCCCGGGCGAGCGGCTGCGGCTGAGCCTCTCCCATGACGAGCCGCGCCTGCACCGCGAGGACATGCGGCGGCTGCTGGCGCACTGGCGCACCGCGCTCGAGGCCCTGGTGGCCGGGCCGGAGGCGCGCCTGGGTGACCTGTCGCTGCTGTCCGACGCCGAGCGCCAGCAGGTGCTGGGCGAGTGGAGCTCCCCCGCGCGCCAGCACACGGAGCAGCTCACCCACCAGCTCTTCGAGGAGCAGGTCCGCCGCGCGCCTCACGCCCCCGCGGTCAGCTTCGGCGCGGAGACGCTCACCTACGGCGAGCTCAATGAGCGTGCCAACCAGCTCGCACGCCACCTGCGCCGGCTGGGCGTGGGCCCCGAGGTGCGGGTGACGGTGTTCCTGGAGCGCTCCGTGGAGCGCGTGGTGGCCATGCTGGCCATCCTCAAGGCCGGCGGCGCCTGGCTGGCGTTGGATCCGACCCTGCCCGAGGAGCGCCTCGCGTACATCACCTCGGATGCACCCGCGCCAGTGCTGCTCACGCACTCCTCGCTGGAGCACCTGCTGGATCGCACCGGCTTCGTCTTCCTGATGGACGAGCACGGCGAGCGTGTGGAGCGCGAGTCCACCGAGGATCTGGACACCCGCGCGGTGGCCGACAACCTCGCCTACGTCATCTACACCTCGGGCAGCACCGGCCGGCCCAAGGGCACGCTGCTCACCCACGGGGGCCTGGCCAACACCGCGCGGCAGGTGGCCGTGGCCCATGGCTACGGACCCGGGGGCCGGGTGCTCCAGTTCGCCAGCGTCGGCTTCGACGCCTCCGTGTGCGAGGTGTTCTCCACGCTGGTGTCCGGCGCCTGCCTGTGCCTGGCGACCCAGGAGCAGCTCATGCCCAGCGAGCCGCTGCGCTCGCTGCTGGAGCAGCAGGCCATCACCGCGGTGACACTGACGCCCTCGGTGCTGGCACAGCTCGAGCCGAGCGGCCTGCCCCAACTGCGCACCGTCATCTCCGCGGGCGAGGCGTGCACGCCGGAGCTGGCGCGGCGCTGGTCCTCCGGACGGACGCTGCTCAACGCCTACGGCCCCACCGAAATCACCGTCTGCGCCACCATCAGCGGTCCGGTGCGGCCGGAGCGGCTGGGCATCGGCCGGGCGCTGCCCAACGTGCAGGTGTACGTGCTCGACGCGCGGCTGCGGCCGGTGCCAGCCGGCGTGGCGGGAGAGCTGTACGTGGGCGGCGCGGGCGTGGCGCGAGGCTATCTGGGCCAGCCGGAGCTGACGGCGCAGCGCTTCATCCCGCACCCCTTCAGCCAGGAGCCCGGCGCCCGGCTCTACCGTACCGGGGACGTGGTGCGGTGGATGCCGGACGGGGAGCTGGAGTTCCTCGGCCGGAGCGACGAGCAGGTGAAGCTGCGCGGCTTCCGGATTGAATTGGGCGAGGTGGAGGCGGTGCTGGGCGAGCACCCGGCGGTGGCCCAGGCCGTGGTGGTGCTGCGCGAGGACGTGCCGGGTGACAAGCGGCTGGTGGCCTACGTGGTGCCGCGGCCCGGCGAGCAGGTGGAAGCCCAGGCGCTGCGCAACGCGCTGCTGTCGCGGTTGCCCGACTACATGGTGCCCGCGGCCTTCGTCCGCCTGGAGTCGCTGACGCTCACGACGAGCGGCAAGGTGGACCGCGCGGCGCTGCCCGCCCCCGAGGGCACGCACGCCGTGGCCTCCGCCGAGTACACCGCCCCCCGGACGGACACCGAGCGGCGGCTGGCCGCCATCTGGAGCGAGCTGTTGGGCCTGGAGCGCGTGGGCCTCCAGGACGAGTTCATGACGCTCGGCGGCCACTCGCTGCTGGCCACCCAGGTCATGGCCCGCATCCGCGCCAGCTTCGGCGTGGAGCTGCCCCTGCGCTCGCTGTTCGAGTCCGCCACGCTCGAGGAGCTGGCCCGGCAGTTGGATGCCGCCGCGGGCACCTCGCGCGAGCCCCGGTTGCCGCCCCTCGTGCGCGGCACGCGGGAGCACCCCCTGCCCCTGTCCTCCGCTCAGCAGCGGCTGTGGTTCCTCGAGCAGCTGGAGCCCGGGCGCTCCACGTACAACATGCCCGCGGTCCTGCGCGTGCGCGGCCCCCTGGACATGACGGCCCTGGAGCGCTGCCTCACGGAGCTGGTGCGCCGCCACGAGCTGCTGCGCACCACCTACCACGCCGAGGAGGGCGCGGCCCATCAGGTCATCCACGCCCCTCGGGCCCTGCGGGTGAAGCAGGTGGATCTCCAGGGGCTGCCTGGCGCCACGCGGGAGAGCGAGGCCCTGCGTCTGGCCCGCGAGGAGGGCGAGCGCCCCTTCGATCTGGGCACCGGCCCCCTGCTGCGCACCACCGTGCTGAAGCTGGCGGACACCGAGCACCTGCTCGTGGTCGTCATGCACCACATCGCCTCGGATGGCTGGTCCATCAGCGTGCTCATCCAGGAGATGAGTGCGCTGTACGCGGCCTTCGCCCAGGGCCAGCCCTCGCCCCTGCCGGAGCTGGAGGTGCAGTACGCCGACTACGCGCAGTGGCAGCGTCAGTGGCTGCGGGACGAGGAGCTGGAGCGCCAGCTCGCGTACTGGCGGCAGCAGTTGGCGGGCATTCCTCCGATGCTGGAGCTGCCCACCGACAGGCCCCGGCCCGCGGTGCAGACGTTCCGCGGCACCACGCTTCCCGTGCGCCTGCCGCGCGAGCTGTCCGAGGGGCTCAAGACGCTCGCCCAGCGCGAGGGCGTCACCCCCTTCATGCTCGTGCTGGCCGGCTTCCAGGCCCTGCTGCACCGCTACTCGGGCCAGAAGGACATCACCGTCGGCTCACCCGTCGCCGGCCGCCGCCTGGCGGAGCTCGAGGGCCTCGTCGGCTTCTTCGTCAACTCCCTGGTGATGCGCGCCCGCATGGAGGACGACCCCTCCTTCCGCGCCCTGCTCGCTCGGGTGCGGGAGACGGCGCTGGGCGCCTACGCCCACCAGGACATTCCCTTCGAGAAGCTGGTGGACGAGCTCCACCCCGAGCGTACCCTGGGACACAGCCCGCTCTTCCAGGTGTGGTTCTCGCTGGATGAGCCCCGGCTCAAGGACTTCTCCACCGGGGAGCTGACGCTGAGCCTCGTGAGTGGCGACACGAACGTGGCCAAGTTCGACCTGGGGCTCACGCTCGTGAACATGCCCGAGGGGTACGTCGGCGGCTTCGATTACAACACCGACCTGTTCGACGAGAGCACGGTGGTGCGCATGGCCGAGCACCTGCGGGTGCTGCTGGAGGGCGTGGTGGCCACGCCGGAGGCCCGCCTCTCCGAGCTGCCCCTGCTCAGCGCCTCCGAGCGCCACCAGGTGCTGGTGGCGTGGAACCAGACGCGCGCCGACTTCCCGGCCGACTCCTGCATCCACCACCTCTTCGAGCGCCAGGTGGCCCTGCGCCCCGAGTCCATCGCCCTGGAGTTCGGTGACGAGCGGCTGTCCTACCGGCAGCTCGACGCCCGCGCCAACCAGCTCGCCCACCTGCTGCGCTCTCACGGCGTGGGGCCCGACTCCCTCGTCGCGCTCTGCCTGGAGCGCTCCGTGGAGCTCATCGTCTCGCTGCTGGCCATCCTCAAGGCTGGCGGCGCCTACCTGCCGCTGGATGCCTCCTACCCGGCCGAGCGCCTGGGCTTCATGCTGGAGGATGCGCCGCCCCGGCTGCTGCTCACCTCCCAGGCCCTGCGCGCCCGGCTTCCCTCCTCCGAGCACCTGCCCTGCCTGCTGGTGGAGGAGTTGCAGCTGCAAGGCCAGCCCACCTCCGCGCCCCACGTGGCCGTCACCTCGGGCCACCTGGCCTACGTGGACTTCACCTCCGGCAGCACCGGCCGCCCCAAGGGTGTCGCCATCGAGCACCGCTCCGTCATGCGGCTCTTCCATGGCAACCACTACGCCCACCTGGGACCGGACGAGACCTTCCTCCTCATCGCACCCATCTCCTTCGATGCCTCCACCCTGGAGGTGTGGGGCCCGCTGCTCTTCGGCGGCCGCCTCGTCGTCTTCCCGCCTCAGTCTCCCAGTGACGTGGAGCTGCTCACCCAGGTGCTCACCCGCCACCAGGTGACCACGCTGCACCTCACCGCGGGCCTCTTCTCCCAGGTGGTGGACCTCAAGCTGGAGTCCCTGCGCGGCGTGCGCCAACTGCTCACCGGTGGTGACGTCGTCTCCGCGCCTCATGTGCGCCGGGTGCTGGAGACGCTGCGCATTCCCGTCACCGCCTGCTACGGCCCCACCGAGAGCACGCTCTTCACCTCCACCCACCGCATGACCCGCCCGGAGCAGGTGGGCTCCTCCATCCCCATCGGCACTCCCCTGGCCAACACCCAGGTGTACCTGCTGGACGCTTCCGGCCAGCCCGTTCCCGTGGGACTGCCCGGCGAGCTCTTCATTGGTGGCGACGGCCTGGCTCGCGGCTACCTGTCGCGTCCGGACCTCACCGCCGAGCGCTTCGTTCCCGATGCGTTCTCCAATGAGCCCGGTGCGCGGCTCTACCGCACCGGTGACCTCGCCCGCTGGAGCCCCGAGGGCGTGCTGGAGTTCCTCGGCCGCCAGGACAACCAGGTGAAGGTGCGCGGCTTCCGCATCGAGCTGGCCGAGGTGGACGCGGCCCTGCTGCGCCACCCCTCCGTGCGCCAGGCCGTCTCGGTGGTCCGTGAGGACTCTCCCGGCCACAAGCGCCTCGTTGCCTACGTGGTGACGCACGAAGGCCCGCAGGCCGACACCTCCGCGCTGCGCTCCTTCGTGAAGGAGGCGCTGCCCGAGTACATGGTGCCCTCGGCCTTCGTGGTGCTGGAAGCGCTGCCGCTCAACGCCAGCGCCAAGGTGGACCGGAAGGCCCTGCCCGCCCCGGACACCTCCGGCACCGAGCGGCAGTCCACCTATGTCGCTCCTCGCGATGAAGCCGAGCAGCGCCTGGCAGACATCTGGGCCCAGGTGCTCGGCGTGCGCCAGGTCGGCGTGGAGGACAACTTCTTCTCCCTGGGCGGTGACTCCATCATCAGCTTGCAGGTGGTCGCCCGCGCCCGTCAGGCCGGCCTCGTCTTCTCCACCCGCGAGCTCTTCCAGCACCAGACGGTGGCACGGCTCGCTCGCGTGGCACGCTCCGCCTCCGCCTCCGCTCACCAGCAGGGGCCCGTCACCGGCACGGTGCCGCTCACCCCCATCCAGCGCCACCTGCTGCGTCACGACGCGCAGCACGCCCACCACTTCAACCAGTCCATGCTCCTGGCGCCCCTGGCGCCGCTGGACCCCTCGCTGCTCGAAGAGGCCTTGCGCCACCTGCTGCGCCACCACGACGCCCTGCGCCTGCGCCTGCGTCAGGTGGACGGCCAGTGGCAACAGGACAACGCCAGCCCCGAGGAGGCGTCTCTCCGCTTGCTCCAGGTGGACCTGTCCGCCACGCCCGCGGTCCTGGAAGCCGAGGCCTCGCGCCTGCAGGCCAGCTTCGTCCTCTCCGAGCCGCCCCTGGTGCGCGCCGTCCTCTTCCTCCTGGGTGATGGCCAGCAGCGCCTGCTGCTCGCCGTCCACCACCTCGTCGTCGACGCTGTCTCCTGGCGCATCCTCCTGGAGGATCTGGAGTCCGCCTACCAGCAATTGCAGCAGGGCCAGACCCCGACGCTGCCGCCCAAGAGCACGTCGTTCCAGCAGTGGGCTCGCCAGCTGGAGGCCCATGCCCAATCACCGGCCCTGCTGGCCGAGGCGCCCCTGTGGCTGGACGAGGCCCGTGCGCACGTAGCGCCCCTGCCCATCGATTCCTCCGGCGCCAACACGCACGCCTCCGAGCGCTCCGTCTCCATCTCCCTGGAGTCCGAGGAGACGAAGCTGCTGCTGCAGGAGGTGCCTTCCGCCTGGCGCGCTCACATCAATGACGTGCTGCTCACGGCCCTGGCCCAAGCCCTGTCCGAGTGGACGGGACAAGCCCATGTCCTCGTCGACGTGGAAGGCCATGGCCGCGAGGAACTCTTCTCCGACGTGGATCTCGGCCGCACCGTCGGCTGGTTCACCTCGCTGTCTCCCGTGCTGCTCCCGGTGCCCTCCCATGGTTCCACGGGAGAGCGTCTGCGCGCCGTGCGCGACTCGCTGCGCCGCCTGCCTCACCATGGCGTGGGAGCGGGGCTGCTCGAGTGGATGGGGCCCTCCGACATCGCCCAGCGGCTCCAGGCCCTTCCCCCTCCCCAGGTGGCTTTCAACTACCTCGGGCAGCTCGACGCCACCCTGGCCTCCAGCCGCTTCTTCTCCCTGTGCGACGAGCCCATCGGACCTCTCACCGCTCCGTCCGGCACTCGCCAGCATGTCTTGGAGGTCAATGGCTCCGTGCTCGGTGGCTGTCTGCGCGTCTCCTTCGGCTACAGCGCCCACCTGCACTCGGCCTCCACCATCGAGCGTCTCTCCCAGCGCTTCCTCCACCACCTGCGCTCGCTCATCACCTCCCGTCACTCCGAGGACGCCCGCCGCTTCTCCCCCGGCGACTTCCCCCTGGCCTCCCTCGGCCAGCAGGCGCTCGACGCCCTGCTGCTGCGGGCTGGTCCTCTCGTCGAGGACATCTACCCGCTCTCGCCTATGCAGCAGGGCCTGCTCTTCCATGCCCTGCTGACTCCCGAGTCCTCCGTCTACTTCGAGCAGCTGGCCTGGTCGGTGCGCGGTGAGCTCCACCTGGAGTCCTTCCTCCAGGCCTGGACGACGTGCCTGGAGCGCCACCCCATCCTCCGCTCCTCCTTCCACTGGGAGGGCCTGGAGTCTCCCCTCCAGGTGGTCCACTCCCACGCCACCCTCCCCTTCGAGTCTCTCGATTGGCGTGAGGTGTCGGAGGCCGAGCAGCACGCCCGCTTCGAGCAGCTGATGCGCGAGGAGAAGCAGCGCGGCTTCGATCTGGGCCGCGCTCCCCTCACGCGCCTGGTGGCCGTGCGCCTGAGCGAGGACACCTTCCGCTTCCTCTGGAACCACCACCACCTGCTGCTGGATGGCTGGAGCCTCGGCGCGCTCATCGGAGAGGTGTTCTCCCTCTACGACGTCTATCGCAAGGGCCAGGCGCCCCAGCCTGTCTCCCGCCCGCCCTTCCGCGACTACATCGCCTGGTTGGAGCGTCGCGACACCCAGGTGGATGAAGCCTGGTGGCGCACGTACCTGGAAGGCTTCACCGCCTCCACGCCGCTGCCGGCCGATACGGGCAGGGCCGAGCCGAAGGGTACGTCCGCCGCCCAGCACGGCGTCTTGGAACTGAACCTGTCCACCGAGGCCACCGCCTCGCTTCAGGCCTTCGCCCGCCAGCACCAACTCACGGCCAACACGCTCGTGCAGGCCGCGTGGGCGCTGGTGCTCTCGCACTACAGCGGCGAGCGCGACGTCCTCTTCGGCAGCACCGTCGCCGGCCGTCCCCCGGAGCTGCCCGGCGCCGAGCACATGGTGGGCCTCTTCATCAACTCCCTGCCCACGCGTGTGCAGGTGGCCTCCCCTGGCACCGCCCTGCTTCCCTGGCTCCAGTCCCTCCAGGCCGCCCAGAGCGAGCAGCGCCAGTACGAGCACACCCCGCTCGTCCACATCCAGACCTTCAGCGCCGTGCCTCGCGGCAGGCCGTTGTTCGAATCGATCGTCGTCTTCGAGAACTACCCGCTGGACGCCTCGGTGCTGTCCTCCTCCTCGCTCCAGGTGGAGGATGTGCACGCCTTCGACGCCACCCACTACCCGCTCAGCCTGGCCGTCTTCCCGGGCGCCTCGCTGCGCCTGCGCGTCACCTACGAGTCGCCTCGCTTCGAGCACGCCGCCATGCAGCGGCTGCTCGGTCACTGGCGCCAGGCCCTCACCACCCTGGTGGACCCCACCACCACGCGGCTGGGGGACGTCTCCCTGTTGTCCGGACCGGATCGTCATCAGGTGCTGGTGGAGTGGAACCAGTCCCGGCGCTCGCTCCCCGAGCCCGCGCTCGTCCACCGCCTCTTCGAGGAGCAGGTGCGCCGCGATCCGCATGCGCCCGCCGTGAGCTTCGGCTCCCGGACGCTCACCTACGGCGAGCTCAACGTCCGCGCCAACCAGCTCGCCCGTCACCTGCGTCAGCGGGGCGTGCGTCCCGAGACGCTCGTCGCCGTGTGCCTGGAGCGGTCCCCCGAGCTGGTGGTGGCCCTCCTCGCCACCCTCAAGGCGGGCGGCGCCTGGCTGCCCCTGGATCCCACCCTGCCCTCCGAGCGCCTCGGCTACCTGCTCTCGGACGCGGCCCCTCGCGTGCTGCTCACCCAGTCCGCCCTGCGTCCGCTGCTGGGCGAGCACGACGCGCTCTTCCTGATGGATGAGGACTGGGCGCGCGTGGAGCACGAGCCCACCGGAGAGCTGGACACCGCGCTGGACGGCGACAGCCTCGCCTACGTCATCTACACCTCGGGCAGTACGGGCCGTCCCAAGGGCACCCTGTTGCGCCAGCGCGGTCTGTGCAACACCGCCCTGCAGACGGTGGACTTCATGGACCTGGGGCCTGGCCGCCGGCTGCTCCAGTTCTTCTCCATCGGCTTCGATGCCTCCGTCTCGGAGATCTTCCCCGCGCTCCTGTCCGGAGCGTGTCTGGTGATGGCCTCGCAAGAGGAGTTGATGCCCGTCACGCCGCTGCTCGAGCTCATCGAGCGGCAGGCCATCACCACGCTGAAGCTGACGCCGTCGGTGCTGGCGCAGTTGGAGCCCGAGCGGCTGCGCGGGGTGAAGACGCTCATCTCCGCGGGAGAGGCGTGCGCGCCCGAGTTGGTGGCGCGCTGGAAGCCGGGGCGGCGTTTCGTCAATGCGTACGGCCCCACCGAGTGCACGGTGTGCGCCACCGTCAACACGGACGTGGACGCGGCGCACGTCACCCTGGGCCGTCCCTTCCACAACGTGAAGGCGTGCGTGCTGGACGCGCAAATGCGCCCGGTGCCCGTGGGCGTCCCCGGTGAGCTGTTCGTGGGAGGCGCCGGCCTGGCGCGTGGCTACCTCGGCCGTCCCGAGCTCACCGCCGAGCGCTTCGTCCCGGATCCATTCTCCGGCGAGCCGGGAGCCCGGCTCTACCGCACCGGCGACCAGGTGTGCTGGCTCGCCGATGGCCAGCTCGAGTACCGGGGCCGCATCGACTTCCAGGTGAAGCTGCGCGGCTACCGCATCGAGCCCGGCGAGGTGGAAGCGGCCCTGCTGCGCCACCCCTCCGTGCGCCAGGCGGTGGTGATGGCTCGCGAGGACTCGCCCGGCCACAAGCGCCTCGTCGCCTACGTGGTGATGCACGAGGGCCCGCGGGCCGACTCCTCCGCGCTGCGCTCCTTCCTGAAGGAGACGCTGCCCGAGTACATGGTGCCCTCGGCCTTCGTGGCGCTGGAAGCGCTGCCGCTCAACACCAGCGGGAAGGTGGACAGGAAGGCGCTGCCCGTTCCCGAAGGCATCGAGTCCACCGCGAGCCGCGCGCACGTGCCGCCGCGCACCCCCACCGAGGAGCTGCTGGCCACGCTCTGGGCCCAGGTGCTCCACGTGCCGCGCGTGGGACGGCACGACGACTTCTTCTCACTCGGTGGCCACTCGCTGCTGGCCACCCAGCTCGTCTCCCGCGTCCGCCAGGCGTTCCAGGTGGAGCTGCCCCTGAGCGCCCTCTTCGAGGCGTCCACCCTGGAGGCCCTCGCGGCCCGCCTGGAGGAGGCTGCCCGCACTCCGCTCGCCCGGGCGATTCCTCCGCCGCGCCGCGCCTCGCGCGAGCAGCCGCTGCCCTTGTCCTTCGCCCAGCAGCGCCTGCTGTTCCTCGAGGAGCTGACCCCGGGCACCGCCACGTACAACGTGCTCGCCGCGGTCCGGCTGGAAGGCGCGCTCGACACCGCGCTGTTGCGCCGCTGCTTCGAGGAGCTGGTGCAACGTCACGAGTCGCTGCGCACCACCTTCCGCTCCGGGGTGGACGGCAGTGTGCAGAGCATCCACTCCGCGCTGGCCCTGCCGCTGGCGGAGGTGGAGCTGACGGCGCTCCCCGAGGAGCAGCGCCAGGCCGAGGCCCTGCGGCTGATCCGTGAAGAGGCCTCGCGGCCCTTCGATCTGGCCACGGGCCCCTTGCTGCGGACCACCCTGCTGAAGCTGGCGGACACCGAGCACGTGCTGGTGCTGGTGATGCACCACATCGTCTCCGACGGCTGGTCCATGGGCGTGCTGGTGCGCGAGCTGTCCGCGCTCTACACCGCCGCGAGCCAGGGCCAGCCCTCGCCCCTGCCGGAGCTGCCCGTGCAGTACGCGGATCACGCCCTGTGGCAGCGGGAGTGGATGCGCGGCGAGGCGCTGGAGCAGGAGCTGTCCTGGTGGCGGCAGCGGCTCGCCGGGGCCCCGAGTGCCCTGGAGCTGACGGGCGACAGGCCCCGCCCGCCCGTGCGCTCCTCGCGCGGCGCCACCGTGCCCGTGCAACTGCCTGGCGCGCTGTCCGAGGCGATCAGGGCCCTGTGCCAGCGCGAGGGGGTCACTCCCTTCATGCTGCTGCTGGCCGCCTTCCAGACGTTGCTCGCGCGTTACTCCGGCCAGGAGGACATCAGCGTCGGCTCGCCCATCGCCGGCCGCCGCCACGCCGAGACGGAGGGCCTCATCGGCTTCTTCGCCAACACCCTCGTGCTGCGCTCGCGCCTGTCCGCGCGGACGACATTCCGGGAGTTGTTGGCCCAGGTGCGCGAGATGGCCCTGGGCGCCTACGAGCACCAGGACGTGCCCTTCGAGAAGCTGGTGGACGAGCTCCAGCCCGAGCGCGACCTCAGCCGGACTCCGCTCTTCCAGGTCGTCTTCGCCCTCCAGAACGCGGCGCTCCCCGAGGTGGAGCTGCCGGGGCTCACCCTGCGTCCCATCACGCAGGAAGCAGGGGTGGCCAAGTTCGACCTGGAGCTGGAGCTCTCCGAGTCCGAGGGCCGTTTCGCCGGTGGGCTCACCTACAGCACCGACCTGTTCGACGAGAGCACGGTGGTGCGCATGGCCGAGCACCTGCGGGTGCTGCTGGAGGGCGTGGTGGCCACGCCGGAGGCCCGCCTCTCCGAGCTGCCCCTGCTCAGCACCTCCGAGCGCCACCAGGTGCTGGTGGAGTGGAACCAGACGCGTGCCGACTTCCCAGCCGACTCCTGCATCCACCACCTCTTCGAGCGCCAGGTGGCCCTGCGCCCCGAGTCCATCGCCCTGGAGTTCGGTGACGAGCGGCTGTCCTACCGGCAGCTCGACTCGCGCGCCAACCAGCTCGCCCACCTGCTGCGCTCCCACGGCGTGGGGCCCGACTCCCTCGTCGCGCTCTGCCTGGAACGCTCCGTGGAGCTCATCGTCTCCCTGCTGGCCATCCTCAAGGCCGGCGGCGCCTACCTGCCCCTGGATGCCTCCTACCCGGCAGAGCGCCTGGCCTTCATGTTGGAGGATGCGCCTCCCCGGCTGCTGCTCACCTCCCAGGCCCTGCGCGCCCGGCTTCCCTCCTCCGAGCACCTGCCGTGCCTGCTGGTGGAGGAGTTGCAGCTGCAAGGCCAGCCCACCTCCGCGCCCCACGTGGCCGTCACCTCGGGCCACCTGGCCTACGTGGACTTCACCTCCGGCAGCACCGGCCGTCCCAAGGGCGTCGCCATCGAGCACCGCTCCGTCATGCGGCTCTTCCATGGCAACCACTACGCCCACCTGGGGCCCGAGGAGACCTTCCTCCTCATCGCCCCCATCTCCTTCGATGCCTCCACCCTGGAGGTCTGGGGCCCCCTGCTCTTCGGTGGCCGCCTCGTCGTCTTCCCGCCCCAGTCTCCCAGCGACCTGGAGTTGCTCACCCAGGTGCTCACCCGCCACCAGGTGACCACTCTCCACCTGACCGCCGGCCTCTTCTCCCAGGTGGTGGACCTCAAGCTGGAGGCCCTGCGCGGCGTGCGCCAGCTGCTCACCGGCGGCGACGTCGTCTCCGCGCCTCATGTGCGCCGCGTGCTGGAGACGCTGCACATTCCCGTCACCGCCTGCTACGGCCCCACCGAGAGCACGCTCTTCACCTCCACCCACCGCATGACCCACCCCGAGCAGGTGGGCTCCTCCATCCCCATCGGTACTCCCCTGGCCAACACCCAGGTGTACCTGCTGGACGCTTCCGGCCAGCCCGTTCCCGTGGGCCTGCCCGGCGAGCTCTTCATTGGCGGCGACGGCCTGGCTCGCGGCTACCTGTCGCGTCCGGACCTCACCGCCGAGCGCTTCGTCCCCCATCCGTTCTCCACCGAGCCCGGTGCCCGGCTCTACCGCACCGGTGACCTCGCCCGCTGGAGCCCGGAGGGCGTGCTGGAGTTCCTGGGCCGCCAGGACAACCAGGTGAAGGTGCGCGGCTTCCGCATCGAGCTGGCCGAGGTGGACGCGGCCCTGCTGCGCCATCCCTCCGTGCGCCAGGCCGTCTCGGTGGTCCGCGAGGACTCTCCGGGCCACAAGCGCCTCGTCGCCTACGTGGTGGGCCACTCCGGCCAGACCGTGGAAGCGGAGGCGCTGCGCGAACAGCTCAAGGCAAGTCTGCCCGAGTACATGGTGCCCTCGGCCTTCGTGGTGCTGGAAGCGCTGCCGCTCAACGCCAGCGCCAAGGTGGACCGGAAGGCCCTGCCCGCCCCGGACGCCTCGGGCTCCGAGCGGCAGTCCACCTATGTCGCTCCTCGTGACGAAACCGAGCAGCGTCTGGCCGACATCTGGGCCCAGGTGCTCGGCGTGCGCCAGGTCGGCGTGGAGGACAACTTCTTCTCGCTGGGCGGTGACTCCATCATCAGCTTGCAGGTGGTCGCCCGCGCCCGTCAGGCCGGCCTCGTCTTCTCCACCCGCGAGCTCTTCCAGCACCAGACGGTGGCTCGGCTCGCTCACGTGGCCCGCACCGCCTCCGCCTCCGCTCACCAGCAGGGGCCCGTCACCGGCACGGTGCCTCTCACCCCCATCCAGCTCCATCTGCTGCATCACGACGCGCAGCACGCCCACCACCTCAACCAGTCCATGCTGCTGGCGCCTCTCGCGCCGCTGGACCCCTCGCTGCTCGAAGAGGCCCTGCGCCACCTGCTGCGCCACCACGACGCCCTGCGCCTGCGCGTGCGTCAGGTGGATGGCCAGTGGCAACAGGACAACGCCAGCCCCGAGGAGGCTTCTCCCAGGTTGCTCCAGGTGGACCTGTCCTCCACGCCTCCGGCCCTGCGCTCCGCCGCACTGGAGGCCGAGGCCGCGCGCTTGCAGGCGAGCTTCGTCCTCTCCGAGCCGCCCCTGGTACGCGCCGCCCTCTTCCTCCTGGGCGATGGCCAGCAGCGCCTGCTGCTCGCCGTCCACCACCTCGTCGTCGACGCTGTCTCCTGGCGCATCCTCCTGGAGGATCTCGAAGCGTCCTACGCCCAGCTCCAGCAAGGCGTCGCGGTGACGCTGCCGCCCAAGAGCACGTCGTTCCAGCAGTGGGCTCGCCGGCTGGAGGCCCATGCCCAGTCACCGGCCCTGCTGGCCGAGGCCCCCCTGTGGTTGGACGAGGCCCGTGCGCACGTAGCGCCCCTGCCCACCGATTCCTCCGGCGCCAACACGCACGCCTCCGAGCGCTCCGTCTCCATCTCCCTGGAGTCCGAGGAGACGAAGCTGCTGCTGCAGGAGGTGCCCTCCGCCTGGCGCGCTCACATCAATGACGTGCTGCTCACGGCCCTGACCCAAGCCCTGTCCGAGTGGACGGGACAAGCCCATGTCCTCGTCGACGTGGAAGGCCATGGCCGCGAGGAGCTCTTCTCCGACGTGGATCTCGGCCGCACCGTCGGCTGGTTCACCTCGCTGTCTCCCGCGCTGCTCCCGGTGCCCGCCAACGCCACGGCCGGCGAAAGACTGCGCGCCGTGCGCGACTCGCTGCGCCGCCTGCCTCACCATGGCGTGGGAGCGGGGCTGCTCGAGTGGATGGGGCCCTCCGACATCGCCCAGCGCCTCCAGGCGCTTCCCCCTCCCCAGGTGGCTTTCAACTACCTCGGCCAGCTCGATGCCACCGTGGCCTCCAGCCGCTTCTTCTCCCTGTGCGACGAGCCCATCGGTGCGCCCACCGCTCCGTCCGGCACTCGCATGCACGTCCTGGAAGTCAATGGCTCCGTGCTCGGGGGCTGTCTGCGCGTCTCGTTCGGCTACAGCGCCCACCTGCACTCCGCTTCCACCATCGAGCGTCTCTCCCAGCGCTTCCTCCACCACCTGCGCTCGCTCATCTCCTCCCGCCACTCCGAGGACGCCCGCCGCTTCTCCCCTGGCGACTTCCCCCTGGCTGCCCTCGGCCAGCAGGCGCTCGACGCCCTGCTGCTCCAGGCCGGTCCTCTCGTCGAGGACATCTACCCGCTCTCCCCCATGCAGCAGGGTCTGCTCTTCCACGCCCTGCTGTCTCCCGAGTCCGCCGTTTACTTCGAGCAGCTGGCCTGGTCGGTATGCGGTGAGCTCCACCTGGAGTCCTTCCTCCAGGCGTGGACGGAGTGCCTGAAGCGCCACCCCATCCTCCGCTCCTCCTTCCACTGGGAGGGCCTGGAGTCTCCCCTCCAGGTGGTCCACTCCCACGTCACCCTCCCCTTCGAGTCCCTCGACTGGCGTGAGGTGCCGGAGGCCGAACAGCATTCGCGCTTCGAGCAGCTGATGCGCGAGGAGAAGCAGCGCGGCTTCGATCTAGGCCGCGCTCCCCTCACGCGCCTGGTGGCCGTGCGCCTGAGTGAGGACACCTTCCGCTTCCTCTGGAACCACCACCACCTGCTGCTGGACGGCTGGAGCCTGGGAGTGCTCGTCGGAGAGGTGTTCTCCCTCTACGACGTCTACCGCAAGGGCCAGGCGCCGCAGCTGGCGTCCCGCCCGCCCTTCCGCGACTACATCGCCTGGTTGGAGCGTCGCGACACCCAGGCGGACAGAGCCTGGTGGCGCACGTACTTGGAAGGCTTCACCGCCCCCACGCCGCTGCCGGCCGATACGGGCAAGGCCGATCCGAAGAGTGCGTCCGTCCCCCAGCACGGCGTGCTGGAGTTGGGCCTGTCCACCGAGGCCACCGCCTCGCTCCAGGCCTTCGCCCGCCAACACCAGCTTACCGCCAACACGCTCTCGCAGGCCGCGTGGGCCCTGGTGCTCTCGCGCTACAGCGGCGAGCGGGATGTCCTCTTCGGCACCACCGTCGCCGGCCGTCCCCCGGAGCTGCCCGGCGCCGAGCGCATGGTGGGCCTCTTCATCAACTCCCTGCCCACGCGCGTGCAGGTGGCCTCCCCCGACTCCTCCATCCTTCCCTGGCTCCAGTCCCTCCAGGCCGCGCAGAGCGAGCAGCGCCAGTACGAGCACACCCCGCTCGTCCACATCCAGTCCTCCAGCGCCGTGCCTCGAGGGATGCCTCTCTTCGAGTCCCTCGTCGTCTTCGAGAACTACCCGCTGGATGCCTCGGTGCTGTCCTCCTCCTCGCTCCAGGTGGAGGACGTGCATGCCATCGACGCCACTCACTACCCGATCAGCCTGACCGTCTTCCCGGGCACCTCGCTGCGCCTGCGCATCACCTACGAGTCGCCTCGCTTCGGACACGCCGCCATGCAGCGGCTGCTCGAGCACTGGCGCAACGCCCTGGAAGGGCTGGCGGCGCCCGGCTCGCGGCGCCTGGCGGACATCTCCCTGCTGTCCGCGGCCGAGCGCCAGCAGCTGCTTGTGCAGTGGAATGACACGCACGTGGAGCGCCCGGCCGGCCTCATCCTGCACCGGCTGGTGGAGCAGCAGGTGGAGCGCACGCCGGACGCGGTGGCCCTGGACTACGAGGGCGCGTGGCTGACGTACCGGGAGCTGGACACGCGTGCCAACCAACTGGCTCGCCACCTGAGAGGCCTGGGGGTCGGACCCGAAGTGCGCGTGGGCCTGTTCCTGGAGCGCTCGCTGGAGCTGGTGGTCGGCATGCTCGCCATCCTCAAGGCGGGCGGCGCCTGGGTGCCCCTGGATCCGTCCTACCCAGCCGAGCGCCTGACGTACATGGTGGAGAACACGGCCGCTCCGGTGGTGCTCACCCAGCAGCGGCTGGTGAAGACCCTGCCCGCCAGCGGCGCCCGCGTGGTGTGCCTGGACACCGGCTGGGAGGAGATCTCCCAGCACGCCACCGGGCCCGTGGAATCGGGCGTGGTGGGCTCCAACCTCGCCTACATCATCTACACCTCGGGCAGTACCGGACGGCCCAAGGGGGCGATGAACTCCCACGAGGCCATCTGCAACCGGCTGCTGTGGATGCAGGAGGCGTATGCACTCCAGGCCCATGACCGGGTGCTCCAGAAGACGCCCTTCAGCTTCGACGTCTCGGTGTGGGAGTTCTTCTGGCCGTTGATGGTGGGCGCGCGCCTCGTGGTGGCCAGGCCGGGCGGGCATCAGGATCCGTCGTACCTGGTGCGGCTCATGGCCCAGGAGGCCATCACCACGGTGCACTTCGTGCCGTCCATGCTGCAGGTGTTCCTGGAGGAGCCGGGAGTGGAGAAGCTCTCGGGCCTCGAGCGGCTCATCAGCAGCGGCGAGGCGCTGTCGGCGGAGCTCAAGGAGCGGTGCCTGGAGCGGCTGGGGGCGCGGCTGCACAACCTGTACGGGCCTACCGAAGCCGCGGTGGACGTGACGGCCTGGACGTGCGAGCGCGAGGAGGGGCGGCGCGCGGTGCCCATCGGCCGGCCGGTGGCCAACACGCGCATCCACCTGCTCGACGAGCGAATGGAGCCCGTGCCCCTGGGCGTGGCGGGGGAGCTGTACATCGGAGGCGTGCAGGTGGGCCGGGGCTACCTGGGCCGGCCGGAGCTGACGGCCGAGCGCTTCGTGCCCGACCCCTACGGGGAGCCTGGCGCGCGGCTGTACCGGACGGGAGACCTGGCACGCTACCGGGAGGACGGGAGCATCGAGTACCTGGGCCGCATCGACTTCCAGGTGAAGGTGCGTGGCTTCCGGATTGAATTGGGCGAGGTGGAGGCGGCGCTGGAGGCGCGGCCGGCGGTGCGCGAGTGCGTGGTGGTGGCGCGCGAGGACGTGCCCGGCGACAAGCGCTTGGTGGCGTACGTGGTGGGCCACACCGGCCAGGCCGTGGAAGCGGAGGCGTTGCGCGAGCAGCTCAAGACGAGCCTGCCCGAGTACATGGTGCCCTCGGCCTTCGTGGTGCTGGACGCGCTGCCGCTCTCGCCCAACGGCAAGGTGGACAGGAAGGCGCTGCCGGTCCCCGGCGCGGTTCGCGGCACGCGCGAGGACACCTACGTCGCCCCGCGTGACGAGCTGGAGCAGGAGCTCGCCACCCTCTGGAGCGAGGTGCTGGGCGTGGAGCGGGTGGGCGTGAACGACGACTTCCTGTCGCTCGGCGGCCACTCGCTGCTGGCCACGCGGCTCGTCTCGCGCGTGCGTCAGGCCTTCCAGGTGGAGCTGCCCCTCAAGGAGTTCTTCACCGCGCCCACCGTGGCCACGCTCTCCCTGCGCATCCTCGAGGCCATGGCCCAGGTGCCCGAGGACGAGCTGGCATCGATGATGGACGAGCTCGAACAGCTCGACGGGGACGAGGTCCAGCAGCTCCTGGCCTCGGAGCCCACGGGCCCCAAGAAGACGGAGTCCCAGGAATGAGCCAGAGACACACCGCGAACAACCTCCCGCTGCCTCCCGGCCACCATGGCCACTGGCTGTTGCGCGTGCGCGAGCAGGTGAAGGATCCCCTGGGGGTGATCGTCCGCGCCCACCAGCGCCATGGCGACGTCGTCTTCTTCAACGACATCATGGGCCCCACCTACCTGTTGGCCCACCCGGACCACGCGCAGCGCGTGCTGGTGGACAACGCGCGCAACTTCGCCGTCATGGGAAAGTCCGCCACGGGGGTGATGGGCAATGGCTTGTTCGCCAGTACGGGCGACTTCTGGCTGCGCCAGCGCCGGATGGTGCAGCCGGTCTTCCACCGCGCGCGGCTGACGAAGATGGTGCGGGACATGGTGGCGGAGACCCAGGCGCTGGCGGAGCACTGGGACCAGGCGGTGCGGACCGGCGAGTCCGTGAACCTGCTGGAGCAGATGCGCACGCTGGTGCTCACCCTGCTGGGTGCCTCCCTCTTCTCGCCCGACGTGTACGCGGGCCAGCAGGCCCTGCGCGAGGGCGCGGCCATCATCTCCCACAGCGCCAATGAGTCTCCCTTCGACTCGCTCTGGTGGCTGCTGCTCAGGCGGCTGAAGGTGCCGCGGCTGGGGGGAGATCAGTGGCGCGCCACCGTGGCCGCGGTGGACAGGGCCCTCTACGCGCTCGTCGCCGAGCGCCGGAAGAACCCGGAGGGCCGGGACGACATCCTGAGCATGCTGCTGGAGGCGCGCGACTCGCGGGGCGAGGGCATGACGGACAAGGAGGTGCGCGACGAGCTGGCCACCCTGCTCATCGGCGGACACGAGTCCACGGCGGTGGGGCTCACCTGGGTCTGGTACGCGCTGATGCTGCACCCCGAGGTGGAGCAGCGCGTGCGCGAGGAGCTGGCCACGGTGCTGGGCGGACACGCGCCTGGCGGCGAGGCGATCCAGTCCCTGACGTACACGCGCGCGGTGGTGGAGGAGACGCTGCGCCTCTACTCGCCCGCGTGGCGGTTGAGGCGCCTGGTGCTGGAGGACGAGCAGATCGACGGCTGGACGGTGCGTGCCGGCAGCCAGGTGATGCTCTCGCCCTACCTGCTGCACCGCCACCCCTCCGTCTGGAAGGATCCCGAGCGCTTCGATACGGAGCGCTTCTCGCCCGGGCAGAAGGAGGGGCGGCACCGCCATGCCTGGCTGCCGTTCGGCGGAGGCCAGCGGCTGTGCGTGGGCAACGCCTACGCGCTGACGCTCCTGGTGACGGTGATCGCCACCCTGCTGCCGCGCTTCCAGACCCGGCTCGTCCCGGGCCACCCCGTCGTTCCCATGGCGGTGGGCACCTACCGTCCCCGCTCCGGCATCCAGGCCACCCTCCACGCCGCGCCCCCCCTGGCGCATGGCTCCTCTTCGACTTCCAAGGTCCTCTCCTCATGAGCGACATCCTCAAGCGTCTGGCCAGTCTCCCCGCCGACAAGCGCAACCTGCTGCTCAAGCAGCTCCGGGCCCGGCAGCAGAGCGCGCCCCAGGCCGCTTCCGCGCTTCCCTCCCTCGAGCCCCAGCCTCGCGGGGACGGCCCCGTGCCGTTGTCCTTCGCCCAGCAGCGCCTGTGGTTCCTCGAGCAGCTGGAGTCCGGCACCACCCTCTACAACCTGCCCGCGGCCCTGCGCCTGGAGGGCACGCTCGACGCCGGGGCGATGGAGCGCGCCTTCACCGAGCTGGTGCGCCGTCATGAGTCGCTGCGCACCACCTTCCAGGCGCACGAGGACACGCCCAGCCAGCGCATCGCGCCCCCGGGGCCCGTCACCCTGACGCGCGTGGACCTGAGCGCACGGCCCGGCGCCGAGCGTGAGCCCGAGGCCCTCCGGCTCTTCCAACAAGAGGTCCTCCGGCCCTTCGATCTCACCCGCGGCCCCCTGCTGCGCACCACGCTCGTGCGGCTGTCCGACACCGAGCATGTGCTGGTGCTGGTGATGCACCACATCGTCTCCGATGGCTGGTCCATGAACGTGCTGGTGAGCGAGATGGCCGCCCTCTACGTGGCGTTCTCCCAGGGCCAGCCCTCGCCGCTGCCCGCACTGCCCGTGCAATACGCGGACTACACCCTCTGGCAGCGCCAGTGGTTGCAGGGCGAGCAGTTGGAGCGGCAGCTCTCGTGGTGGAAGCAGCAGCTCGCGGGCCTGCCGGGCCTGCTGGAGCTGCCCGTGGATCGGCCCCGCGCGCCGGTGCGGACGTTCCCCGGCGCCAGCGTCCCCGTCGAGCTGTCGCGGGAGCTGTCCGACGCCCTCCAGGCCCTCTGCCAGCGCGAGGGTGTCACCCCCTACATGCTCCTGCTGGCCGCCTGGCAGGTGCTGCTGCACCGCTATTGCGGCCAGGACGACCTCGCCGTCGGCTCCCCCAGCGCCGGCCGCCGCTTCCTGGAGACCGAGGGCCTCATCGGCTTCTTCGTCAACACCCTGGTGCTGCGCTCGCGCCTGTCCCCCTCGCTCACCTTCCGCGAGGTGCTGGCCCGGGTGAGCACCACCGTCCTGGACGCCCAGCAGCACCAGGATCTGCCCTTCGAGAAGCTGGTCGAGGAGCTCCACCCGGAGCGAGATCTCAGCCACAGCCCGCTCTTCCAGGTGTGGTTCGTGCTGGATCAACCCCAGCCGCGGACCATCGCCGCCCATGGCCTGACGCTGCGCCCCCTGGCGCCCGAGAGTCACGTGGCCAAGTTCGACCTCGCCCTGTCGCTGGTGCAGGGCGCGGAGGCGCTGCACGGCGTCCTGGAATACAACACCGACTTGTTCGACGAGAGCACCGCGGTCCGCATGGCGGGCAGCCTGCGCGTGCTGTTGGAGGGCCTCTGCGCCCGCCCCGACGCCCTCATCGGTGAGCTGCCCCTGCTCGCCCCGGCCGAGCGCCAGTGGCTGCTCGCCCGGCAGAGCCCGGCCCCGCGCGAGCTGCCCCAGCCCGCCCTGGTGCACCGCCTCTTCGAGGCCCAGGTGCGCCGCACCCCGGAGGCCGTGGCCCTGCGCTTCGGCGCCGAGACGCTCACCTATGGCGAGCTCAACGCCCGCGCCAACCAGCTCGCCCGGCACCTGCGCCGCCTCGGCGTGGGCCCCGAGGTGCTCGTGGCCCTCTGCCTGGAGCGCTCGCCCGAGCTGATCGTGGCCATGCTCGCCACCCTCAAGGCCGGCGGCGCCTGGCTGCCCCTGGATCCCAGCCTTCCCGCCGAGCGCCTGGAGCTCATCTCCTCGGACGCGTTCGCGCCGGTGACGCTCACCGACTCGGAGCACGAGGTGCTGCTGGAGCGGCGGGGCGCCGTCATCCTCCTGGACGAGCAGTGGGAGCGCGTGGAGCGCGAGTCCCCGGAGGACCTGGAGGCCTGGGGCGACGACGGCCAGCTCGCCTACGTCATCTACACCTCGGGCAGCACCGGCCGGCCCAAGGGCACCCTGCTGCACCACCGCGGCCTGGCCAACACGGCGTTGCAGACGATCGACGCCATGGGCCTGCGCCCCGGCAGCCGGGTCCTGCAGTTCTTCTCCGCGGCCTTCGACGCCTCGGTGTGGGAGATCTTCCCGACGCTGCTCGCCGGAGCGGAGCTGTGCCTGGCCCCCCGCGAGGAGCTGATGCCGGGAGCGCCGCTGGTGAAGGTGCTGCGCGAGCAGGCCATCACCGCCGCCACCTTCACGCCCTCGGTGCTGGCCCAGCTGGAGCCCGAGGGGCTGGAGACGCTGGAGACGGTGGTGTCCGCGGGCGAGGCCTGCACGCCGGAGCTGGTGGCGCGCTGGCAGCCGGGAAGGCGCTTCATCAACGCCTACGGCCCCACGGAGACCACCATCTGCGCCACGCTGACGGACGCGGTGGACGCGCGGCGCATCACCATTGGCCGGCCCTTCCACAACGTGCGGGTGGCCGTGCTGGACGCGCACCTGCGGCCGGTGCCGGTGGGCGTGGCGGGGGAGCTGTGCATCGGCGGCGCGGGCGTAGCCCGTGGCTACCTGGGCCGCCCCGAGCTCACCGCCGAGCGCTTCGTGCCGGACGCCGAGGGCGAGCCGGGAGGCCGCCTCTACCGCACCGGAGACAAGGTGCGCTGGCTCGCCGACGGCCAGCTCGAGTACCTGGGCCGCGCCGACTTCCAGGTGAAGGTGCGGGGCTACCGCATCGAGCCCGGTGAAGTGGAAGCCGTGCTGCTGGCCCATCCGGCGGTGCGAGAAACAGTGGTGGTGGCGCGCGAGGGGGCATCCGGCAACAAGCGCCTGGTGGCGTACGTGGTGCCCACTTCCCCTCTCCCTTCGGGAGAGGGTCGGGGTGAGGGTGCCACGGCTCCCGAGTTGAACCTCGGAGCCGTGCGCACCTGGCTCAAGGGCAAGCTGCCCGAGTACATGGTGCCCTCGGCCTTCGCCCCCCTGGAGGCCCTGCCGCTCACCTCCAGCGGCAAGGTGGACCGCGAGGCCCTGCCGGAGCCCGGCGCGGAGCACCAGCCCGCGAGCGCGAACCAGGTGGCCCCGCGCACGCCCCTGGAGACGGCCCTGGCCGCCATGTGGACGGAGCTGTTGGAGCTCGAGCGGGTGGGAGTGCACGACAACTTCTTCGAGCTGGGCGGCCACTCGCTGCTGGCCACCCAGGTGGCCTCGCGCATCCGCGCCACCTTCGGCGTGGAGCTGCCCCTGCGCACCCTCTTCGAGTCCCCCACCGTGGAGGCGCTCGCCGCCCGGGTCGAGGCCGCGCGCGGCAACGCTACCTCCACCACCGGCGCACCGGCCCCGCGGCGCGCGGAGCGCACGGGCCCCCTGCCCCTCTCCTTCGCCCAGCAGCGCCTGTGGTTCCTGGATCAGCTCGAGCCCGGTACCGCGCACTACAACATCCCCGCGGGCCTGCGCCTGGTGGGAGCGCTCGACACCGGGGCCCTGCAGCGCGCCTTCGACGAGCTGCTGCGCCGCCACGAGTCGCTGCGCACCACCTTCCGCGCCGAGCAGGGCGAGCCCGTCCAGGTCATCCTCCCGCCCTTCTCCCTGCCGCTGGCTGTGGTGGACCTGAGGGACGTGCCCGGCCCGGAGCGTGAGGCCGAAGCGCGGCGCCTGACCACGCAAGAGGCCCGGCGGCCCTTCGAGCTGGCCACCGGCCCGCTGCTGCGTGTCACCTTGCTGCGGCTCGAGGATGAGCGGCACGCGCTGCTGCTCACCATGCACCACATCATCTCGGACGGCTGGTCCATGGGGGTGCTGGTGCGGGAGATCGCGGCCCTCTACGAGGCCTTCCACCAGGACCGGAGCTCGCCGCTGCCGGAGCTGGGGTTGCAGTACGCGGACTACGCCGTGTGGCAGCGCCAGTGGCTGCGCGGCGAGGTGCTGGAGGCGCGGCTGGAGTGGTGGCGCAAGCAGCTCGAGGATGCCCCCACGGTGGTGGAGCTGCCCACGGACAGGCCCCGGCCGGCCGTGCGCACCTACCGCGGCGGCACCCACCAGGCCCTCCTGCCCAGGCCCCTGGCCGACGCCCTGGAGTCCCTCTCCCAGCGCGAGGGCGCCACGCTCTTCATGACGCTCATGGCCGCCTTCCAGTCGCTGCTGCACCGCTACAGCGGCCAGACGGACCTGGTGGTGGGCACGGACGTGGCCAACCGGGACCACGCGGAGACGGAGTCCCTCATCGGCTTCTTCGTCAACCAGCTCGTCCTGCGCCTGCGCCTGGGGGGAGATCCCACCTTCCGCCAGCTCCTGGCGCAGACGCGGCAGGTGTCGCTGGAGGCCTACGCGCACCAGGATCTGCCCTTCGAGGATCTCGTGCGCGCGCTCAACCCCGAGCGCAGCATGGCGCACGCGCCGCTCTTCCAGGTGAAGCTGGTGCTGCAGAACACGTCCCGGTCCGTGCTGGAGCTGCCCGGGCTGCGGCTGGAAGCCGACGTGGTGGATCCCGCCACGGCGAAGCTGGACTTGACGGTGCTGATGAGCCCCTCGCCCGAGGGACTGCACTGCTCGTGGATGTACAGCATGGATCTCTTCGACGCTCCGACGATGGCGCGCATGGCGCTGCACTTCCAGCGGGTGCTGGAGGCGGTGGTGGCCACGGGCGGCGAGCAGCGGCTCTCCGCGCTGCCGTTGCTGTCGGAGCCGGAGCGCCACCGGCTGCTGGTGGAGTGGAACGAGACCGCGGCGCCCTACCCGTCCCGCTGCTTCCATGAGCTGTTCGCCGAACAGGCGGCACGCGTGCCGGAGGCGGTGGCGGTGGTGGCCGCTGACGGGCAGCTCACCTACGGGGAGCTGGAGCGGCGGGCCAACCAGCTCGCCCACTACCTGCAGGCGCTGGGGGTGAAGCCCGAGACACGGGTGGGCCTGTTCGTCGAGCGCTCGGTACATGCGCTGGTGGGCCTGCTCGGCATCCTCAAGGCGGGTGGCGCCTACGTGGCGTTGGATCCGTCCCAGACGCATGCCCAGGAGCGGATGCGGCACGTGCTGCGCGACGCGAAGGCCCAGCTCATCGTCACCCAGGAGTCGCTCATGGACGAGCTGCCCGCGCAGGGCGGCTTCCTCGTCAGCCTGGACGCGGACGACGGACTGCTGGAGGCGCAGCCGGAGGAGGCTCCGGCCAGCCGCGTGGGACCGGGCAACCTCGCCTACGTCCTCTACACCTCGGGCAGCACGGGACAGCCCAAGGGGGTGTGCATCGAGCACCAGCACCTGGCCTGCTACGTGGAGGGGGTCACCCGCCGGCTGGAGCTAGCGCCGGGAGCCAGCTTCGCATCGGTGTCCACGCTGGCGGCGGACCTGGGACACACCGCCATCTTCCCCACGCTGGTCTCGGGAGGCGCGCTGCACCTGGTGGACAAGGAGACGGCGGCGGACCCGGGGCGGATGCGGGACTACGGCGCACGGCACGCGGTGGACGGCCTGAAGATCGTCCCCACGCACCTGGGCGCGCTGCTGTCGGCACCGGGGGCGGAGCAGCTGTTGCCGCGCCAGCGGCTGGTGCTGGGCGGAGACGTGTCGGACTGGGCCCTGGTGGAGCAGGTGCACGCGCTCTCCCCCACGTGCGAGGTGTTCAACCACTACGGCCCCACGGAGACGACGGTGGGCGTGCTGTCCGGCCGGGTGGAGCGCGGGGTGCGCGCGCCGGGTGCGCAGTCGGTGCCGCTGGGCCGGCCGCTGGGCAACGTCCGGGTGTACGTGCTGGACGGGTACGGGCAGCCGGTGCCGGTGGGCGTGCCGGGAGAGCTGTACATCGGCGGCGCCAGCGTGGCCCGCGGGTACCTGGGCCGGGCGGACCTGACGGCCGAGCGCTTCGTCCCGGATGCCTTCAGCCCGGAGCCGGGCGCGAGGCTGTACCGCTCGGGAGACAAGGTGCGCTGGCTGGAGGATGGGCGCATCGAGTTCCTGGGGCGGGTGGACCACCAGCTGAAGATTCGCGGCTACCGGGTGGAGCTGGGCGAGGTGGAGGCGGCGCTGGGAGCCCACCCCTCGGTGCGCGAGTGCGTGGTGGTGGCGCGCGAGGAGCAGCCGGGAGACAAACGGCTGGTGGCGTACGCGGTGGCCCGGGAGGGGCAGGCGCTGGAGGAGCCGGTGCTGGCCGGCTTCCTGGAGAAGCGGCTGCCGGAGTACATGGTGCCCTCGGTCTTCGTGGTGCTGAAGGAGCTGCCGCTCACCTCCAACGGCAAGGTGGACCGCAAGGCGCTGCCCGCTCCCGTCCGGGCCCGGGCGGACGCTCTCCATGTGGCGCCGCGCACGGCCACCGAGCTGCGGCTGGCCGCCATCTGGGCGGAGCTGCTGAAGGTGGAGCGGGTGGGCGCCCAGGACGACTTCTTCGAGCTGGGAGGCCACTCGTTGCTGGCCACGCAGGTGGTGGCGCGCGTCCACGGCACCTTCGGCGTGGAGCTGGCCGTCATCGACCTCTTCGAGGCGCCCACGCTGGAGCAGCTGGCGGCGCGCATCGACGCGGGCGCCCCCTCGCGCTCGGCGCTGGTGCCGCTGCGGCGCGGGGGCAACCGGACGCCCTTCTTCTGCGTGCACCCGGTGGGCGGTGGCGTGCTGTGCTACCTGGAGCTGTCGAGGCGGTTGCACCCGGAGCAGCCCTTCTATGGCCTGCAGGCCCCCGCGGACCTGGAGTCGCACGGCACGCTGGAGGCCCTGGCCACGCACTACGTGGACGCCATTCAGCAAGTGCAGCCGCACGGGCCCTACCTGCTGGGCGGCTGGTCCATGGGCGGACGCGTGGCCTACGAGATGGCCCGGCAGCTCCAGCAGCGAGGAGAGCCGGTGGCGCTGCTGGCCATCATCGACGCCCGGAGCCGCGAGGACGGACCGCGGCTGGAGCCCGCGGAGACGCGCGCCCAGGAGCGGTTCCAGTTCGCCGACCACCTCTCGCGCCTGTCCGGGCTGAACCCCGAGGCGGCCGGGCTCCTGGCACAGGTGGACCCGGAGGAGCTGAAGGCGCTGCTGGAGGACACAGAAGGCGCGGGCGCGAACCTGCCCGCACGGGCCCTCGGCGAGCTGCGCGAGCTATGGCGCGTCTTCGTCCACAACCTGCGCGCCTCGCGCGAGTACGTGCCCGGGCCCTACGCGGGCCGGCTCGTCCTGCTGCGCGCGGCGGAGGGGCCCCGGGAGGGCTTGGAGCGGGACCTGGGATGGGGAGCCCTGGCCTCGCAGGTGGAGGTGCACGAGGTGCCCGGAGACCACTTCAGCCTCATCGCCCCACCCCATGTGGAGCAGGTGGCGGAGCGGCTGCGGGAGTTGCTGGAGCGGGCGGCGGGGACTCCTTCCGCCTCCAGTGCGGCATGAGCGGGGGCCAGCCATGAGACTGCTCGCGTTCTTCTTGCGTGGTTCGAAGTGGAGCCTCCTGCTGCCGGTGCTCTGCGGAGTGCTCTCCGGTGCCGCCAGTGCGGGGCTCATCTCCCTCATCAACTCCGTCCTGGAGCGCTCCGACCCCGCCACCGCCGCCCTGCGCTTCGCCGGCCTCGGGCTGGTGGCGCTGCTCGCCCGGGTGGCCTCGCAGATCCTGCTGAACGATCTCCAGCAGACCATGCTCCAGAAGCTGCGCATGGAGATGGTCCGCCGCATCCTCGCCACCCCGCTCCGTCAGCTGGAGGAGTTCGGAAGCCCCCGGCTGCTCGCGGTGCTGACGGATGACGTGAACAGCATCAGCACCAGCCTGATGTGCATTCCCCAGCTCCTCATCAACGCCGCCATCATCACCGGCTGTCTGGGCTACCTGGCGTGGCTCTCGCCGTTCGTCTTCCTGGCGCTGCTCGCCTTCATGGCGGTGGGCTTCGTGACGTACCAGCTCGTCATGGCGCGGGGGATTGGCTTCATGCGCTCCGCCCGGGAGGTGCAGGACAGGCTGTACAAGCACCTCGGCTCCGTCATCCACGGCATCAAGGAGCTCAAGCTGCACCCGGGACGGCGCCAGGCCTTCCTGGAGAAGAGCATGGGAGAGACCACCGCCACGCTGCGGCAGCTCAGCCTGAAGGGCTTCGGCCTCTTCGCCGTCTCGAGCACGTGGGGGATGTTCCTGTTCTTCACCTTCATCGGGCTGCTGCTCTTCGTGCTTCCCATGCGGGGAGCGCAGGACAGCGCGGGCTCGCTGGTGAGCCTGACCCTTACCGTGCTGTACCTGCAACAGCCCCTGGATGGCCTGCTGGCCAACATGCCCTTCCTGACCCGGGGCGCGGTGTCGCTGCGCAAGGTCGAGCAGCTCTCCGTGCTGGGCGAGGGTCTGCTGGAGGCCGCGCGCACCCTGCCCGCCCCGAGGACCTCCTTCACCCGCCTGGAGCTGGTGGACGTCACCCACCGCTACCACCGGGAGCTCGAGGACAGCAGCTTCACCCTGGGGCCCATGACCCTGACGCTGGAGAAGGGCGAGCTCGTCTTCCTGGTGGGAGGCAATGGCAGCGGCAAGACGACGCTCGCCAAGCTGCTCACCGGGCTCTACGCACCGGAGTCCGGCGAGGTGCGGCTCGATGGCGTTCCCATCACCGCGGAGAACCGGGAGGAGCATCGCCAGTGCTTCTCGACGGTGTTCTCCGACTACTACCTCTTCAACACCCTGCTGGGGCTCGCGCCCGCCGGCCTAGTGCCGAAGGCCCGGCAGTACCTGGAACGGCTCCAGCTGAACCACAAGGTGAAGATCGACGACGACGGCACCCTGTCCACCACCGAGCTGTCCCAGGGCCAGCGCAAGCGGCTGGCGCTGCTCACCGCCTGGCTGGAGAACCGCCCCATCTATGTCTTCGACGAATGGGGCGCGGACCAGGATCCGATCTTCAAGGAGGTCTTCTACGAAGAGCTCCTCCCGGAGATGAAACGCGAGGGAAGGACGGTGCTGGTGATCAGCCATGACGACCGGTACTTCCACGTCGCGGACCGGCTGCTTCGCCTCGAGTCCGGCAAGCTCCGGCCCGAGACGGAGCCAGCACCCGCCCCAGCACGGCAGATCGCCTGACGAAGTCCCCCCACACACCTGGAGCCATGACATGAGCGAGACCGAGGATACGACCATCTACAAGGTCGTGATGAACCACGAGGAGCAGTACTCCATCTGGTCGGCGGACCGCGAGAACGCGCCCGGCTGGAAGGACGCGGGCAAGCAGGGCCCCAAGGCCGAGTGCCTGGAGTACATCAAGCAGGTGTGGACGGACATGCGGCCGCTGAGCCTGCGCAAGAAGATGGAGGCGCAGTAGCGCCCCCCGCCGCCCTACCGGAGCCGCTCGAGCGCCTCGCGCAGGCGCTCGGGCATGGGCACGGCCTTGCGAGACTGGCGGTCGACGAAGACGTGGACGAAGTAGCCGTGAGCGGCGGCCTGTTCCTCGCCCTCCTTGAAGATGCCGATGCCGTAGGTGACGGAGCGGTTGCCGAGCTTGTCCACGCGCAGGCCGGCGCGCAGGCGGTCGGGATACGCGAGCGGCGCCTTGTAGGTGCACCGGGACTCCACGACGAGGCCGATGACGGGGCTGCTGACGATGTCGAGGCCGCCCTCGTGGATGAGGTAGTGGTTCGCGACGGTGTCGAAGTAGCTGTAGTACGTGACGTTGTTGATGTGACCGTAGGCGTCGTTGTCCATCCAGCGGGTGGTGATGGGCAGGAAGTAGCGGTAGCGGTCGGTGGTCTCGGCGTCGGACATGGCGGTTGCCCCAGCTTCGGTTACCAGTAGCGCAGCGCCTGGCGGAACAACTCGGTGAGAACGGGCTTCGTCATCTCCCGGGGAGCGTTCTGCAGCAGGCGCTGCTGCGGATAGGCCCCTTCGGTGAGGGCGGCCAGGTCGGCGTCGGTATACCCGACCCCGCCGAGACCATTGGGGATGCCCACGGCGCGCATGATCTGGATGAGCTTGCCCGCGAGCATCTCGCCGGCGTCACCGGACGAGGCGCCGCGCACGTCCGCGCCGAGGAGCTGCGCGGCCTCCAGGTGGCGCTCGGGGCTGACCTCGGCGGTGTAGCGGAAGACGGCCGGGGCATTGACGATGACGGCCATGCCGTGCGGCACCAGGGGCTCACCGTCCGGGTAACCGGAGGGACGGAAGTCACGCACCAGCCCGGCCACGGCGTAGGCCATGCCGTGCGGCGCGTGCACGCCGGCATTCCCGAAGGCGATGCCGGCCAACGTGGAGGCCCACATCAACTGCTCGCGGGCCTCGTGGTCCTGCGCGTCCGCCACCCCGCGCTCGAGGTACAGGCCCAGCAAGCGCAACGCCTCGCGGCAGCCGAGATCGCTCCACGGGTTGGCGCCCTGGCTCATGGGCCGCAGGCTCGGCCGGGGCGGAGCGGGACGGCGCACGTACGGCCGAGCGGTATAGGACTCCAGCGCGTGGGACAGCACGTCGAGCCCGCTGGCGGCGACCACCTCGCCGGGCAGGGTCGCGGTGCAGTCCGGGTCGATGAGCGCCTCGGTGGGCCGCAGCGCGGGCGAGGCGATGCCGGTCTTCGCGGCCATCGAGAGCAGATCGAAGATGGTGATGCCGGTGACCTCGCTGCCGGTGCCCGAGGTGGTGGGACAGGCGATGTGCGGCTTGAGCGGGCCGGGGACGGGGCGCCCATCTCCCACGGGCGCGTTGACGTAGGCCAGGAAGTCCGCCGGGTAGGTGGCGTAGAGGTTGGCCGCCTTGCACGTGTCGATGACCGAGCCGCCGCCCAGGGAGATGTAGCCATCCGGCCGGACCTCCGAGGCGAACCGCGCCGCCTCCAGGAAGGAGCGATCGGTGGGCTCGACGTGCACGTCCGTGTAGACGGCGACGTCCAGGCCGGCGGCGCTCAGGGACTGGCGCACCTTCTCGAAGTGCGGCAGCCGGGCCACCCGCTCGTCCGAGAACAGCACCACGCGTCTCATCCCGAGCGCCCGGGCGCGGTCTCCCACCTCGGCGAGACAGCCGCGGCCGAAGGTGATGCGCGAGGTGTCCACGGTGAAGGCGCTGTCGCAGCCCTCTCCAACGGGGTGGTAGTAGCAACAGCCCATGGCTCTCCTCCTGGAGTCCCGCCGCACCGTATCGCAAAGGGGCGCCGAGGCTCAGCCCGTTGCACCCACCGCACGTCCCGGCGCGGCCAGTGCGGGGCTCACCACCGCCTGCATCGCGTGGTGGAGGCTCGCCTCCGCCACGGCCCGGACCACCTCGGCACGGCGCTCGAACATTCCGAGGGTGGGAGCCGTGGCGGGTGGACGGAGGCCGAGCACGAAGGGCGGAGCGCCGCGCGGCTCCCGCTCCATCCGGAGGATCTCCTGGGTCAGCTGCTCGTACGCACGTCCACGCTCCCGGTAGCGCTCGACGAGGCGGGGGTTGTGCGCGCGGAGCCGGTCCTCGGCGAGGCGGTCGGCGAACCCCTCGAACGAGGGAAGGTGCACGCCCTCGGGCCGCGTCTGGAGGACCAGGACGTGCGTCGCGCCCAACCGCAGCGCGGTGTCCAGCGGCAAGGCCTCGATGAGCCCGCCGTCGAGCCAGCGCCGCCCGCGGAACTCGACGGGTTGACCGCCCACCCAGGGAAGCCGGCTCGACGCGAGCAGCGCCTGGCGAAGCTCGGGGAGCGTGCGCAGGTCCGTGAGGGCCACCGCCTCCGTGGTCTCGACGTCCGTGGCGATGCAGTGCAGGGGGATGGGGCTCGCGATGGTGCGCTCGTGGCGGTGGGCATCGAGCCCCTGGGAGGCGAGGTCCAGCGCGTAGTCCACGTCGACCGCGGGCTTCCCCAGCAGCAGCCGGTACGGATTGATGAAGCGGCGGCTGGCGAACGCGCCGGAATACTCGGTGCGGCAGCCACCGGCCACCCCGGCGAGGAAGGCCGCGGCATTCAGTGCGCCCGCGGAGCAGCCAACGACGAAGTCGAAGCACGAGGTGAGGCCGCCCCGCTCGAGGGCCTCGGTCATGGCGCAGGACGCCACCGCGCGCATCCCACCGCCCTCCACGACGAGGGCGAGCCGTTCAGGGTCCGCGCGCGCGCCGGGCTTGCTCCCGGTGGCGGCACGCGCCCGGAGGAGCTCGATGACGGGGTGCACTCGCATTCGCGCAGGCTCTCATCCACCCGGGCGAGATCCAAGCCGAACATCCCGCGGCGTGAGGGCGGTTGACGGACGGCGGGCTCAACCCGGCTTCACGGTCTCCCCGCGCTCCTCGCGGTAGATGTCCGCGAGGGCGTGGGCGCGCTCCACCTCATCCCGCGCGGCATCCACGGCGAGCACCTTCTCGAAGCGCTCCACCTGCGCCTGCAGGGCCGTGGAGACGAGCCCGCCCACCGCGAGCCGGGCCGAGGCACTCTCGCGCTCGATGCGCAGCTCGGCGACCCGGTTGCCCAGGTCCGCGGCGGCCTCCAGCAGCAGCTTGCCGTCCTGCTCGGCACGGTTGAGCGACTCGCGCGTGGTGCTCAGCAGGGACTCGGCCTGCAGGCGATCGCGTTCGAGCGTCGCGGAGATCTTCCCCTCCCCCTGCTCGTCCGCCAGGGCCCGCCGCTTCGTGAGCTCCTCCAGACGCTTGACGTAGCGCTCCTCGGAGCGCGCCAGGTCGCCCCGGAGCGCCAGCAGCGTGGCGGCGGACTTGCGGACCTCGGCGCCCTGGCGCTCCAGGTCCTCGATGAGCTGATCGAAGGCCGCGAGCGGATCCGTGGGACGCTCGGGCTTCTTGGGCGTCTTCTTGCGCAACCAGTCGAAGAGCATGACCGGCCGCAGCCTACTCGAACGGACGGCAGAGGAGGCGGACACGTGCGAGGCGCGCGTGCACCTCTGAACCTCCCACGGCGAGCGCGGCGAGGTAGCGGGCCGGGGGAAGCTGGTACACGCCGAGCAGGTGCTGCAGGAGCAAGAGGCCCTCGGTGGGACGGCGCTCCGCAGGGGCGAGCGCGGCGGCCTCCACGATGGCATCGAGGATGTCGGCCACGCGGGCGAGCACCTCGGGGCCGGGAGTCTCCGCCGCCTTCTGCGCGGAGAGCCGCTCCACCTCGGGGAAGAGCGCGTCGAACGAGGCCTCGGAGGCCACGGGGGTGGCGGGCAGGGTGCGTCCGGCGGCGAGGGATTCCAGGGCCTGGAGGTGGGGCGCGAGGGCCTCGACGGCCTCGGGGGTGACGGGCACGTCCTGCGGCAGGAGGGTGCGCCAGGGGCTGTCGAACTCGGTGCGCGCCCACTGGATCTCCTGGTCGGAGAGGTGGTGGTAGAAGGCGCGGCCGCCGCGGGAGCGCTGCTCCATGACGAGCGACTTGAGGTCCGGGTTCTCCTCGCCGAGCGAGATGAAGCTGAGCGAGATGTCCAGCGCGTCCATGGGGGCGCGGGTGCGGCGGATGAGCTCCAGGTCGACGCGGTCCTCGCCGTCGGTGATGAGCACCACCGTGGCGCGGGCGAGGTACGGATCCCTTCCCTGCGCGGCGCGGATGGACTCGAAGGCGGACATGAGGGCGAGGGAGATGTCCGTCTGGCCCTCGGCGGGCGAGTCGCGGAAGAGCTTCTCGATCTGCCGGGTGGCCTCGCGGGCGGTGTCCACGCGGGCCAGCTCGGTGGGGGTGTCGTTGAAGAAGGAGAAGTAGAGCGGATCGAAGGGCTCGCCCTTGCGCGCCTTGACGCGGAGGTTGTTGAGCTCGGCGATGATGATGGCGTCGCGGAAGCGGGCGCGGGCGCCGTGCATGGAGCCCGAGGCGTCACACACGTACACGCGCACGGCGGTACGCTTCAGCTTCTTGGGCTGGGGGGGCGGCTCGTCCTCCAGGTAGGCGCGCACCGTCTGGCTGTGGGCGGCCAGCTCGTAGAGGACCATCCGCGGATCCGAGATGACGAAGTTGTGCACCTCGTGCAGGCCCCCCGTGCGCTCGAACGTCATGTTCTGGGTGGGGTATGGCACCCGCCGCGGCACGGGCCGCACCTTGCGGGTGTTCATCTCGACGACTTCCTCGGTGAGCGCGTCCTCCACGTCGAAGTAGCGGCCGCAGCCCGCCGCCAGTTCGAACGCGGAGAGCTGCTCCGGCTTGAGCGAGAAGGCCAGGTCCGCGAGCAGATCGTCCGCGGTGGAGGCCTTGGGGGGCTCGCGCACGCCATTGGGGCCCTCGTGAGCGGGAGGCTTCTCGCCGAACCAGCGCGTCAGGTCATCCCGCTCGGAGGACTCCAACATGGCCCGCATGGGCTGCTGGGCGGGCATCATCGGCTCGAGCGCCGCGCGGGCCGCCTCCGCCAACGGGGCGTCATTCGCCTCCAACGCGCGCTCGTAGAGCCCCCGGAGCGAGCGCCACGCCATCTGCGGATCCCTCTGCGCGGTGCGCCGCACCTCCCGCACCAGCGCATCCAGGGAGCGCGCCGCCGGCTGCTCGCGGACCCGGTCACGGGCCTGGGCCACCTCGCTGCGCAGGGCCACGCCCCGGTCGCGATCGTGATCCATGCCGATGCGCAGGAGGATCTCATGCGCCATGTCCAGGTCGCGCCGCTTCTGGACGAGATCATCCACGTTGGAGCGCGCCCGCTGCGCGAGGAACTCGGCCACGGCCATGCGGGCCGTGCTCGGCGCCACGCGATCGTTCCAGACGGGACCGGGCCGCGCGAAGATCTCGAAATTCCCCTCCTCCTTCGGTGGAGGCGTGGGGGACATGAAGAGATCCGCCACCCGCAGTACGCGCGCGAGCCGGACGAAGCCCCGCTCCAGCGCCGTGCGCGCCCCTGGAGGCGGCCGGCCCGCCCGAAGCATCTTCTCCACCGCGTCGAGCGTCCGCTCGAACTCCTCCAGGGCCTCCTGGGCCCGCGTCTTCAGGCCCGTGGCCAGGTCCCCCACCCTGCCCTTGCGCACGCCGAGCTCCAGCAGCAGCCGCGCGTCCGCGAGGGTATGCACCCCCACCCGCTCCAGCGCCCGATCGAGCGCCGTCAGGGTGGGCATGGACAGGTCCACCTCGGCCGGAGCCGTGAGCCCGAGCCACCAACCCCGCAAGCCCTCGGGCTGGGACGGCGCTCCCTGGAGCGAGTCCAACCGGAGCCGCAGGCGTGCGAGCCTCGCGCCGAGCACGCGTCAGCACCTCCTCACAACGAGGCCCGCTTCTCCAGCAGTTCCTTGCTGAAGCGGGTGAAGTCGTCGTCGATGCCGAGCCGTACGTTCTCCAGCTTGCGCGCGCTCTCGCCCAGCTCGCCGGGAATGGACATCAGCACGCCGAGCACGCCCTTGATGCGCACCAGCTCGCCCTCCTTGAGCGCGAGCAGTGGGAAGCGGCTCTTCACCAGGCGATCGAAGATCGAATCCGCCAGGGGGCGGCGCTGGGCGGACTGCGGGGGCGGCAGCTCGGTGAGGAGCTGGGTGAGCCAGCTGCGCAGGTACTTGAGGCGCGTCTGCACGAAGGCCAGCTCCACCCGGGCCACCGCATCGCGGATCTCGCTGGAGAGGAAGGTCGCGGCGGAGGCCTGACGCGCGAAGGCCAGCTGCCCGTCCAGTCCGTTCAGCGCGGCGAGCTCGCCATCCCGCACCTGCGTGGAGAAGTCGCCCCGGTAGAAGTTGTAGGCCTCGCCGCTGACGGCGGCATGAGGGGCCGGCGGAGGGCTCGCCACCTCGCGGCCGATGCCCCGCACGTACTCGCGCAGCCGCGCCTCGAGGATGTCCTTGCACTCGACGAACACGGGCTCTGGGGCCAGGCCCTCGCGCCGCAGGTTCTCCGCCACCGTCTGCACCGTGCGCGAGAACTGGTCGATGCGCTCGAAGGGCGCGGAGGACAGCACGTCGCGCGCGTAGGCGGAGCCGAGCGGCTGCAACAGCTCCTGCTTGAGGCCGCGCTGCGCGGGGTCCAGCTTGCACAGGGCCTGCTCGAGCTGGGAGAGCCGGCGCGAGTCCGCCGAGAGGGCATCGAGCGGATCCCTCCGGCCACGCGCGCCCGGGAAGAGGGTCGTCGCGCGCTGGCGGAGGGCGGCCACGGCCCGGCGGCGCGCCTCGGCCTCGGCGGTCCGCAGGCGGGACACCGCGCCCGAGTTGCCCTCGGCGAGCAGCGCCAGGAGCTCCCCCACCCGGCCCAGCTCCTCGGAGATGTTGTCCGTGAACCCGACGAGCGCCTCCAGCACCACCGCCTCGTCGAAGGCGAGGCTCTCGGCGTTGAGCGCCGTCAGCTCGAGCGCCTGCAGGAGGAAGCGGCCCACCGCGTCACACAGGGCCGGCAACCGCTGGCGCAGCTCCGGTACCTGGCGGCACAGATCCACCGACTCAGAGAGCGCGGTGAACATGGCCAGCCCGGCCCGGGCCTCGGGGCCCTCGATGGGGCCACGCGCCAGGCGCTGCTCCACCACCGCGAGCAGCCCCCGCGCGCCCCCCAGCAGGGCCACCCGGTTGTCCGGGTGACGCGGGCCCGGAACGAGCTTGGCGCGCAGCCGCTGCGCCGTGGAGGTGACGATGCCGGGCTGGAAGGTGCGCGCGAGCGCCTCCACCGATTTGAGCTCCTCGGACGCGCCGAGCGAGGCCGCCTCGCGCTCCACGCCCGTGCCCAGCTCCGCGCGCACCTTGGCCAGTGCGGCGTCGAAGGCCTTCTGCTCGATGCGGACGATCTCCAGCTGCGCGCGCTCGCGGGGATCCACCGCCACCTTGAGGAGCGCCTCGGCCTCTTCCGCCTGGGGACCGCCGAGCAGGAAGAACCAGCGCAGGGCGTCCAGGTCCTCCACGGTGGCCTCGAGCGGCCGGTCCGGGCGGCGGTAGAGCTGGTCGCGCACCACCGCGGCCTTGAGGGCCCACAGCGCCTTCACCACGGAGCGCTGGGAGAAGTACTTGGTGGGCACGTAGTCGGGCAGCTTGGACACCTGGGCCGTGAGTGCGCGCTCCAGCTCATCGGTGAGCATCTCGATGGCCTCGAGCAGGTGGCTGGCCACCGTCACCTGCTCCACGGCGGCCTGGAGCACGTCCAGCTGCTGCAGGGTGAGCGAGGCGCGCAGGTCCGGCCGGATGCCATGGGCGAAGCGGTGCAGCATGGCCGCGCGGCTGGGGCGCCGGGCGAAGGACTTGGGCACGAAGGAGATGAAGCTGAGCCGGTCCGCGAAGGCCAGCAGCAGCTCCGGCGAGCGCGCCAGCACCTCGGAGAGGTAGCGGTTGCTCGTCATGATGGCGCACTCGATGCGTCCGCTCGTCACCCGGCGCCCGTGCTTGAGCTCGCGCTCGTGCAGGACGTTGAGGATGGAGCGCAGGAGCATGTCGCGCCCGTCGAAGACCTCGTCGAGGAAGGCGTGGGTGGCGCCCAGCATGCCGTCCTCGGTGATGAACTCGGTGCGGCCCGTCTCGGTGAGCACCTTGAAGTCCACCGGGCCGATGAGGTCCGTCTGCACCGTGGACTCGGCGATCTGCTTGGCGAAGAGCGAGGGCTGCCCCGTCTTCTCGTCGACGATGCGGCCGAGCACCGCCGAGGCGATGGCGCTCTTGGCCGTTCCCGGCGGTCCGACGACGAGCACGTGCTCCCGGCACAGCAGCGCCAGCTCGATCTGGGTGAAGAGCGACTCACGCTCGAGATAGGCCTCGCGCAGCTCCTGGAAGAAGTGGCGGAAGGCCTGCGCGGCCTGGGGGTGGACGGGCGTGGGCGGGTGGATCACGGGAGGCGCATCGTAGCCCCCACCCCCTCCTCATTAGAAGGGCTCGGCCGCCCCTACTTGAAGTGAATGGCGCAGGCTCCGTCCGGGCATGCCCGCCCCGCGATGCGGAAGCGGTAGCGGGCGATGAGGCCATACACCCAGTCCGCCACCTGCCGCAGCCCCGGCACGTAGTAGGCGAAGAGCAGCTTGCCGGCCGGCCTGCGCCCCATCGCCTGGACCACGGCCTCTGCGCCCTCGAAGATCCGCCCGTCCGCCTGGATGAGCTGAATCCCCTGCTCGCACCGCTCGAGCGCGATGCCGGGGTAGGCCGCCAGCACCCCCTCCTCCCGGAACGAGCGCAGCTGCGTGCCATGGCCTCCCAGCAGCCGCTGGAACTGCTTCGCGGCCGCGATGCACAGGCGGCAGTGCCCGTCGTACAGGATGACGTCATGCCCCGGGGGCGTCGTGGACAGCGCCTTCATGGGTCTTCTCCCGTCAGGCTCATTCATAGCGGTTGGAGTCCGGTGGGCGCGAATAAAACAGAAGGGCCGGACACTCCCTCTCGGGAGCACCGGCCCTTCTCATGGGCTCAACAGGCCCGGCTTACGACTGGCGGAACTCGGCGTCCACCACGTCGTCCTTCGGCTTGGCCGAGCTGCCCGGAGCCGCGCCCGTGGCGCCCGCATCGGCACCCGGAGGCGGAGCGCCCTCGCCCGGCGCGCCACCGGTCGCCTTGTACATCTCCTCGGCCACCTTGTAGCTGGCCTGCTGCAGCCGGTCCAACGCCGCCTTGATGGCGTCCTTGTCCTGGCCCTCACGCACCTCGTTGAGCGCCTTGACGGCCGACTCGAGCGTCGACACCGCGTCCGGAGACAGCTTCTCGCGGTTCTCCTTGATCATCTTCTCCGCGGCGTACGCCTGGGCCTCGGCCTGGTTCTTCACCTCCACCAGCTCGCGGCGGGCCTTGTCGGCGGCCTCGTTCTCCTTGGCCGCGTTGACCATCTTCTCCACCTCGTCCTTGGCCAGACCGGACGAGTGGGTGATGGTGACCTTCTGCTCCTTGCCCGTCGCCTTGTCCTTGGCGTTGACATTGAGGATGCCGTTGGCGTCGATGTCCAGCGTCACCTCGATCTGCGGCACGCCGCGCGGCGCCGGGGGCAGGCCCGTCAGGTGGAAGCGGCCGAGGCTCCGGTTGTCACCGGCCATCTCGCGCTCGCCCTGCAGGATGTGGATCTCCACCTGCGTCTGGCCATCCGCCGCCGTGGAGAACGTCTCCGACTTGCGGGTGGGGATGGTGGTGTTGCGCTCGATGAGCTTGGTCATCACGCCGCCCAACGTCTCCACGCCCAGCGACAGCGGGGTGACGTCCAGCAGGAGGATGTCCTTCACCTCGCCCGCGAGCACGCCGGCCTGCACCGCCGCACCCACCGCCACCACCTCGTCCGGGTTCACCGAGCGGTTGGGCTCCTTGCCGAACAGCCGCTTCACCGCCTCCTGCACCTTCGGGATGCGCGTGGAGCCACCCACGAGCACGACCTCGTTGAGGTCCTTGAGGTCCACGCCCGAGTCCTTCAGGCACTTGCGGCACGGCTCCAGCGAGCGCTCGACGAGCGTGTCGATCATCGCCTCGAACTTGGCCCGCGTCAGGCGCACGTTGAGGTGCTTGGGACCGGTGGCGTCCGCCGTGAGGAACGGCAGGTTGACCTCCGTCTCCATCGTGCTGGACAGCTCGATCTTCGCCTTCTCCGCCGCCTCCTTCAGGCGCTGGATGACCATCTTGTCCTTGGAGACGTCGATGCCATTGTCCCGCTTGAACTCGGCGATCAGCCAGTCCATGAGCGTGTGGTCGATGTTGTCGCCGCCCAGGTGCGTGTCACCGTTGGTGGCGAGCACCTCGACCACGTTCTCGCCCACCTCGAGGATGGAGATGTCGAACGTGCCGCCGCCGAAGTCGTAGACGGCGATCTTCTCGTCCTTCTTCTTGTCCAGGCCGTACGCGAGCGCCGCCGCCGTCGGCTCGTTGACGATGCGGCGCACCGTGAGGCCGGCGATCTCACCAGCGTCCTTGGTGGCCTGGCGCTGGGCGTCGTTGAAGTACGCCGGGACGGTGATGACCGCCTCGGTCACCTTCTCGCCCAGGTAGTTCTCCGCGGCGCGCTTGAGCTTGAGCAGCACCTGCGCGGAGATCTCCGGCGCGCTGTACTGCTTGCCGTCAACCTCCACACGCGCGTCGCCGTGAGGGCCGCGCACCACCTTGTAGGGGACGAGCTTCGCCTCCTCGGTGGTCTCCTCGTACCGCCGGCCCATGAAGCGCTTGATGGAGTAGACGGTGCGCTCGGGGTTGGTGATGGCCTGACGCTTGGCCACCTGCCCCACCAGCCGCTCCCCATCCTTCGCGAACGCGACGACCGAGGGCGTGGTGCGGGCGCCTTCCTCGTTGGTGAGGACCTTGGGCTCGCGACCCTCCATGATCGCCACCACGCTGTTGGTGGTGCCCAGGTCGATGCCGATAATCTTGCCCACGGTGTGTAACCTCCCGAAATGACTGCGGAAAATACCGCGAAAACTTCGAGTACCTCCGATGTGTGACCAACGTAACCACCCACCGGGGGGTGTCAAACCGCGTCAAACCGCGTCACGTCCTCGCCACCTGCCCGCCACGGTGCGTAACGCGCTCTCCACCTCCGCCACCCGCACGTAGCAACCGGCCAGGCTTCCGATCAGTTCCCAACGCGCCAACCCCTTGAAACCATTGGGCCCCCTAGGGGTTAACGCCTCGCGTCAGCCATTGGCTGAGAAAGTGCACTGGGGAACCCCGACGCCCCAACCCCCCTCTGGAGGCAGCCTCATGCTGGTACAGCCACTTCGGTCCGTGGATCCGCGCCAGAATCCGTCCGTCGCCGGAGCCCCCGAGCACAAGGTCGCGGTGCTGCTCAACGCCAACGCCCGCCGGGTGGACGCACAGCTGGTGAAGTCCCTCTCACACGTGGTGCCGGAGCAGGATCTCTTCCTGTCGCGCTCGGAGCTGGACTGCCGGCGGATCGTCCAGACGGTGCTGGAGCGCAACTACCCGGTGGTGTTCACGGGAGGCGGAGACGGCACGTTCCAGGGCTTCGTGAGCGAGGTGTTCCGCCAGCTGGAGCCGCGGGGCCGCTTCGCCGGCAAGCGCGCGCCGCGCTTCGGCGTGCTGAAGCTGGGCACGGGCAACGGGCTGGCCACGTACGTGAACGCGGGCGGCGGCGCGGACGGAATCCTTCAGGACGTGGTGCGGGCGCGCGCGGGCGAGGTGCCGGGCCACCGGCGGATGGACCTGCTGAGCGTGGACGGCCGGCGCACGGCGTTCGCGGGCATGGGCGTGGATGGGAAGCTGCTCAACGACTACCTCTGGGTGAAGGACAACCTGGGCCGCGGCGGCCTGCTCAAGAAGATGCTGACGGGCGCGGGCGGCTACTTCTCGGCGGTGGCCCTCAAGACGGTGCCGCACTACCTGTCCAACCCCACGTGGGTGGAGTGCGAGGTCATCAACGGCCAGGCCGGTGAGGCGTACCGGGTGGGGCCGGACGGACAGCCCGTGGGTGCGCCCATCGCCCCGGGACAGCGGCTCTTCAAGGGCTCGCTGATGATGGCGGCGGCGGCGACGATGCCCTTCTACGGGTACAGCTTCCGGATGTTCCCGTTCGCGGGCGAGCGCCGGGAGATGATGCACCTGCGCCTGGGCCAGCTGCACGCCACGAACGTGCTGGCGAACCTGCACAAGCTGTGGGCGGGCCGCTGGTTCCCCGAGGGCATCCACGACTTCTACGCCAAGGAGGTCCACCTCCGCTGCGCCCGGCCGATGCCCTTCCACATCGGTGGAGACGCGGCGGGCTACCGCGAGGACGTGACGCTGAGCGTGGCACCCGAGCCGGTGGAGCTGCTGGACTTCCACGGCGCGGTGCACTGAGCGCCCTGCCCGCCCCCTGCTTTCCCTCTCCCTCTGGGAGAGGGCCAGGGTGAGGGTCTGCCGGCCCGGCTAGCCGCGATCGCGCGTGGGCGGAGGCTTCTCGCCCGGCTCGCGGCGGCGGCCCACGGCGAAGGCGTAGCTCGAGGTGGCCTTGCCGTTCTCCCGGTGCAGGGCCATCTCCTCGCGCAGCCAGACGGCCTGCTCGGCCTGGCTCTTGGCGAGCAGGGGCTCCAGCTCCCGGTAGAGGGCATCCAGCTCGGCGTCCTGGAGGGACTCGACGCACTCGGGCTCGTAGCCGGCCGCGGCCAGGTGCTGGAGCAGCTCGCGGGGCAGCAGGAGCGGAGCCCCCAGGCGGCGCTCCCAGAAGTCGATCACGGCGCGGGGCGTCACCCGTCCCACGCGCACCGGGTAGGTGAGGCCCAACCGGCCGTTGTGGTTGAGCAGGGGCCGGAAGGTGCCCAGCGCATCGGCCAGCGGCAGGAACACCCGGCCCTGGCAGAGGATGGCGTCGAACTCGCCCTCCCGGAAGGCGGGCTTGCGCAGGTCCACCCGCCGCACGTCCACCCGGCCGTCCAGCCCGAGCGAGCGCACCCGGTCCCTCATGTGGATGAGCAGCGTCTCGTCCGAGTCCGCGGCCACCACCGAGCAGCCGAACTCCTGGGCGAGCACCACGCTGGCCGGGCCGGAAGGGCCGCAGCCGAGCTCGAGCACACGCCCGCCCTCTTCCAGCTGCGCCACCTTGGCGAAGCGGCGGGTGGCGACCTCGGAGCTGAAGGGGCGCCGAGCGTCACCAGGGAAGTAGAGCGGGAAGGGCTCAGCCGGGCTCATGGGAAGCCTCTTCTACACCGGTGGCCCGCAATCGCCAATTCCCCCCGCATGCCCGGACGGGGGCTACCTTCAGAGGTAGTAGACGATCCGCTGCTCCTGCCGCAGCCGGACGTAGATGGAGCGGCGGTGCTCCTCGGACAGCAGGTACACCGACACGCTCACCGACACATAGGTGCCCTTGCTGCTGGGCTGCTCCCGGATGGAGTCCGGGGAGATCTCCGTGCCCATGAGCGTCCGGAAGAGCTCGCGCACGTACTCGGCGAACCCCCCCGGCTCCTGCCGCCCCATGACCTTGAAGGTGTAGACGGTGGGGTACTCGATGAGCGGCTTCTTCTCCTCGCCGCCAGCCGTCGTGCCCTGGGGGGCACCCTCTCCCATACCGTCTTCTGCCTTCATGACTGCTTCCTCGTACAGCGCAGGGGGCTAGAGGAGGTTGGCCGCGAGCTCGGCCAGGGCGCTGCGCTCGCCCTTGGCCATGGTGATGTGGCCCGCGATCTTCTCATTCTTGAACCGGTTGACCACGTGCACGAGTCCGTTGTTGGTCGCGTCCACGTAGGGGTTGTCTATCTGGAACGGGTCGCCGGTGAGAATGATTTTCGTGTTGTCGCCCACGCGGGTGATGATCGTCTTGACCTCGTGGGGCGTGAGGTTCTGGGCCTCGTCGATGATGATGTACTGGTTGGGGATGGAGCGCCCGCGGATGTAGGTGAGCGCCTCGATCTCCATCAGCCCCAGGTCGATGAGCTCGTGGTAGCCCCGGCCGGCCTTCTTGTCGGCACGGCTGAGGTTCATCAGGAACTCCACGTTGTCGAAGATGGGCTGCATCCAGGGGTTCATCTTCTCTTCGAGGCTGCCCGGCAGGTAGCCGATGTCCCGGCCGAGCGGGAAGACGGGCCGGCTGACGAGCAGCTTCTGGTACACGCCCTCCTCCGTCACCTTGTGGAGCCCGGCGGCGATCGCCAGCAGCGTCTTGCCCGTGCCCGCCTTGCCCACGATGGTGACGAGCTTGATCTCGTCATTCATCACCAGGTCCAGGGCGAAGCTCTGCTCCATGTTGCGCGGGCGGATGCCCCACACGCCCTCGGACTTCATGCCGCGCAAGAGCGGCACCACCCGGCCCCGGGACGCGTTGAAGCGGCCCATGGCGGTGTGCGACGGGTTCGTCTCGTCCTTGAGCAGGATGAACTGGTGCGGCGAGAGCGACTCCTGCCCGGAGATCTCCACCTCGGCGCCCGGCTTGTACATCTGGTCCACCATGTCGCGGGGGACCAGGCGCTCGGTGAAGCCCGTGTACAGCTCGGTGATCTCCACCCGCTCGGCGTCGTAGTCCTCGGCGATGAGGCCCAGCGCGTCCGCGCGGATGCGCAGGTTGGTGTCCTTGGTGATGAAGACGGCCGGCGACTGCGGCTCGCGCTCCATCAAGTCGATGGCCACCGAGAGGATCCGGTTGTCCATCAGGTTGCTGTCCGCCATGGAGAGCGGCAGATCCCTGTCGGTGAAGCACACGCGCAGCACGCCCCCATGCGGCAGGCGCACGCCGTCCTTCAACGAGCCCTCTTCCCGGAAGGAATCCAGGTAGCGCGCCACCAGACGCGCGTTGCGCCCTAGCTCGGAGAGATCGCGCTTGAACTGATCGATCTCCTCGATGACGTAGATGGGGATGATGACGTTGTGTTCCTTGAAGCTGTAGATGGAGCGGGGGTCGTGGAGAAGGACGTTGGTGTCGAGGATGAAGTTCTTTCGCATCGTGTGGAGCGCGACCTCGTAGTGGGTGCGACCGCTGGAACCGACCGTGCGACGGGACTCCGACTGACGGACCGCTTCTGCGCCTGACTGCCAACCGAATATTAGGCTGAGCCTCCCACGCGGGAAGCGGCCCAAGGCCGTTTGGGGCCTACCTCGGGTGTAACGCACACGCTAACAAGGTGGTTCCCGACGCGCTCATGGATCCCCGGATCACTGGACGCCCGCTCCACGAGCGCTCCGCGGCTCCCCGATGTCCTCGATCGGACAGGCCTACAGGTAGCGGATCTGCACGAGGGTGTATTCGATTTCCCCACGGGGGCGGACGACTTCGACGGTGTCGCCGACCTTCTTGCGCAGCAGGGCGCGCGCGATGGGCGACTCCACGCTGATACGGCCCCCGGCGGTGTCGATCTCGTCCGAGCCGACGATTTGATAGGTGACGCGGGCCTCGTCCTCGTCCTCGAGCGTCACGGTGGCACCGAAGTAGACGCGGGAGGTGTCCGGCTGCTCGGAGGGGGTGACGATGGTGGCGGTGTCCAGGCGCTTCTGGAGGAAGCGGATGCGCCGGTCGATCTCCCGCAGGCGCTTCTTGCCGTAGATGTACTCGGCGTTCTCCGAGCGGTCGCCCTGGGCGGCGGCGGCGGACACCTCGGCGGTGACCTTGGGACGCTCCTCGTTGAGCAGGCGCAGCAACTCCTTGTGCATGCGCTCGGCTCCAGAGCGGGTGAGGTAGCGCCGGTGGCCGGAGGAGGACTTTTCTTCCTCCTCTTCCTCCCCACTCTCCAGTTGCAGCTCGTCGTTTTCCTCGGGGGCTTCCTCGGAATTCCGGACGTCTCGGGACATGGCTTCTGTATAGCAGCGCCTCCGGGGGGCGGAAGGAGGCGCGGGAGCGGACCGTTGAAGGGTGGCTGTCAGGTGACGGGGGGAACGATCGCCAGTAGAAGTCGGGAACGAGTGCTGGTAGAGAGCGCCGGAGGCCGGAGGTCGCGGAATCCGGTGGCAGAGCAAAAAAGAATAGTGCGAGTCGCTAGCTCAGCTGGTAGAGCACCGGCCTTTTAAGCCGAGGGTCGGGGGTTCGATCCCCCCGCGACTCACAGAGGTCCCCGTCGTCTAGAGGCCCAGGACGCTGGCCTTTCAAGCCGGTAACACGGGTTCGAATCCCGTCGGGGACACTCGCAGTACCAGTAAATACAAGCGCTTAGGTGCGCACAGCCGAGCAGACAAGGGCGGCTGTGCGCACCTGACTGGCGCCAACTTGGCGCCAAATTCGGCACGGGCCGACCCTACTCCCCTTGCGGGTGTCGGACTGTCCGGGTCAACTCTGTTGCACGCCGCGCAATCAGGCCGGCGATGCAAGAGAGAGCCCCGTGAGCAGCCACGTCCACGTCTGCGCCGCCCTGGCCTTCGTCCTCGCGTCCCTCGTCGGCTGCAGTGAGCCTCGGCGGGCGGAGCTCTTCCCGCTCTCCGACGAGCCCATTCAGACTGCGGCCCTGTCTTGCCTGCCGGTCCCGGTGTGCCCCGCCGTGCCGGAGTGCCCTCCCCCACCCGTGTGCCCTCCCCCGCCAGAGCCCCCGGCCCCGGTGGCGCTGAGCTTCAGCGCCACGGCGGTTGGGCCGCTGAGGGCTGAAGTGGCCATCGAGTGGGACGTGCGCGGGTGCTCCCCCTCCGGGGTCGAGCTGGTGGGCGAGGCAGGCCAAGTCGTCAGCGTGAGCCGCGGCGATGTCGTTCCCGTCGTGAACCTCACGCGCCCCGGGTCGCCGATGATCGAGCGGTTCGGCCTCTGGGCTCGCGTGACGTGCGACGATGGGCGATCTCAGGTTGCGGGCCCGTTCATCGTGCAGGACGTGATCCGCGCAACTGAGATCCGTGCGCTGAACACCGACTGGCCCAACTCGCGACGCACCCGGCTACTTCACATGCCCGAGGGCGTGTTCCTGCTCTGGCACGACCAGCCCGCGATCAACGACCCCACCGTCACGCTTGAGCGGCTCGCCGTGCTCGACGCTTCAGGCCAGGAGGTGCGCTCTCATGGGCTCGGCCAGCACGTGACAGGCGAGGCGGAGGCCCCCTCACATCCATTCTGGTTCGAGGGTTCTCGCCTCGTTTGGGGCGGGACCCCTTCCTACTTCCGCAGCTTCTACGACTACACGACGGGGGGTGGATCGCCCTCCCCCTACATCGACCGCACAGCGCCGCCCCCGGCGTTCACCTTCCCGGCCAAGCCTGACGCGCTCCGTTCCTGGAAGGGGCTCTGGGCTCCACACGCGGACGGCAGCCCGCGCGCCTGGCTGGAGCGCGGGAGCGTCGTGGCCCTCGTGGACCTCGGGGGGTGAGCTACGCGAGCCGACGAGCTGGCTCGCGCGGCACCCAACTCGAGCCGCAGCATCGACGCCGCGCCCGGTAGCAGCCCAGCTCCAGACGCGCGAGAGCCCCCGCCACGGTGTGCAGTGGCGGGGGCTCTCGCGTTTCGGGGCTACTGCGCTCCGAAGGCGAGCAAGTCCAGTACGGAACTTACGACAGCCGACGTCCCGTCTGTGAGGTTGACCGCGGCTCCCCCTTCGCCCTGCAATCGAACCACTGCCGTTGTCGTCGACGTCATCAAGGCCACCGCGCGTCGCTCGTTGCCGTCGCCCACCGCGTTGTACTGCGGAAACAGCGCGACGTTGGCGCTTGCGAAGGGCGCCGCAAACGTCACAACCAGCGTGTTGCCGCTCCGGACGACGGACGCGATGTTGAGCCCGTCGCGGACGGTGAATCCGCCCGTGTTGTTCGAGAACTGCACGGAGACCCAAGCCTTCGCGATGCTCGTTGGCGTCACCAGGTTCTTCACCGCGACCGTGCTGCTCGGCGCCGGCACCCCGTCCAGCGACAGGTTGCAGTTCGTCAGCGCGAACGGCGCCGTAGCCGGGGCCGCAGCCGTCGCCGCCTGCGCAGACGCCACCTTGAAGCCGTTGGAGCCCCAGCGCATCCAGCCCCCGGCCCCCATGATGTTGTCCACGTCATAGGACAAGCCGAGGTCCACGCGCGTCCAGGTGTCTGCCGTGCCCGTGGTCCAGACGCGCGTGTCGAACCCGAGCGAGTTGCCCGCAAACACCTTCGCCAGTCCCGTCAGCGGGTAGTTCGCGCCGGAGGTGGTGGGGAGCGTCGCGAACCCGAAGACGTACTTCGTCGGCTGGGCGGTGCCGCTCGCCGCGTGCGAGGCGCCCACGCCGGAAATGCTGGCCACGCCGCTGGTCTCGTTCACGACGAGCCCGCCGTTAGCCGTCACCTTCCCCGTGAGCGTGGACGTGCCGGCGACGCTCAGCGCCCCGCCAATCGACTGGGTGTCCGTCCACGTGTTCGCGCTCCCGAGGCGCCCGAAGCGGGCCACGAGCGCCGCCCAGAGCTGGCCGTTGTCCGCCTTCGAGAGCGTCAGGCCGCCCTGCTCCACCACCCCGGCGATCTCCTCCTGGACGGCATTTGCCCAGTCCGCCGTCATCATCGTCGGCGGGATCGGAATGAGGGGGTCTCCTCCCGTAAAGCGGTTCTTACCGTCGACTACCGCGTATCCATCTCCGTCAATTCGGAACATGCGATTACAACTCCTCGACGGTCTTGGTGGTGGTGTTGGTGGTCACGGTGCGTACCTGCGTAGCGATGCGCTGGCCCACGCGGAAGGTGTCGATCCTGGCGGGCACGGTCCGCGCATCGGTGACGGTCCGCGTGTTTTCGGTGACGGACTTCTTGATCTCCTGCATGGTGTACCTCGCGTCTGGAGTTGGACAGGTGCAGCGTCCCCCTCCCCTCATGCACCCGGGGAAGGAGGGCCCGGTCAGGGTTGGAATCAAGCGCCGCTGTTCTTGTAGAGCCCCTCCCAACCGACCACGCCCGCGCCGAAGTCGAGCGACGCGCGCCACTCGGTGCCCATCACATCGAACCCTTCGGACTCCATGATGTCCGGCCCGTCCTGCCCGTCCAGGTACGCATGTTCCAGGCCGGGGGTGACGTTCGGGTCCGCGGAGAGATACCACGCCTTCTTGCTCACGGCGTCCAGGCGCGGATCGACCACAGGCACCAGGCGCAGCGGGCCGCCGAAAGGGTTCTGGTTGCTCACCGTCGCGGCCTGGAGCTGCGCGGTGATCTGCAGCGCTTTCACCTCGAGCGCCGCGGGCACTACCAGTGCCGCGGGAACGACGTTGAGCGGCGTCTTCCCATCCAGACCCGTCATGCAGCGCATCGCCGCGAGTCCCGCCCCGAGCGCGTCGATCGAGATGTCCGAGCCCGTGCCGACGTTGCCCCGGTTCGCATGGAAGAGGGGAAGTCCGTCCGGGAGCACCGTGCCGCCGGTCAGGAGCTCCACGAGGATCGAGGCTTCGAGCTCCGCAGCCGACACCCCGAATTTCCTGACAAGCGTGAAAGCCCCGAGATCGTCGTTGATGATCGCCTGGCGGGTCAGGCCGAAGATGCGGGCGTAGGTCTCCAGCTTGTAGCTGGCCGACGTGCTGGCCATGGTGCCGCGCTTTACCTCTCCGTGCTCCGGGACCTTGAGCAGGGCGGGCGTTTCGCCCAACCGCAGAAGTTGCTTACTCCTGAAGTCGGACGCGCTGGAGCGCTTGGAGATCGCGCGAATGCCGGCGGGCGCGGCGGTGTAGCCGTCGAGCAGCACACGCCGCCCGGACTCCGCGAGCAGCGCCTTGAAGTCGGACGTGCCGTGGAACGCCGCGCGCAGAAGCTGATCCTTGCCCATCAGGCGCGGGCTGATGCCTCGAGCCTCCAGACAGATCCGAGCCATGTCGAGCATGGACAGCGCGCGGTACTGCTTCGCGTCCGTGCCCAGCTCGGCGCGAGCACCAGCGCGGTAGGCCAGCGCCTCGGCCATGGACCGCACGCGCATGTCGGCCGCACCGTGGCTGCCGTACAGGCCGGGAGCGCCGCTCGGGGCTTGGCTGGTGCCGTCGTTGTCGCTCTCGTCCGCCATGCGGTTGAGCACCAGCTCGCGCACCTTGTCGACCGGGGAGCCGTCCGCGATCGAGCGCTGCGCGAGATCGGCCAGATCGGGATAGCGCTTCGTGTACATGTTGCACAGCTTCGTGATCGTCGCCGCACGCTCGCGTTCGGCCTGAAGCTTCGTCTGCTCGTCCTTGTCCATCTTCGTTCGCTCCATGTGCGGCGCCTCGCCGCGGGTGTTGTCGATGATCTCGACGGGGTTGGGCTCGCTGCTCTCGGTGCGCTCCATGCTCCGGAATCCGGCACCATCATCGGCCCCAATGGTGACCGCGCTGATTTCATGCGGGGTCCAGGAGATCGCCCGCATAACCGGTACGCCGTCTTCAGCGTCGGCCACCTTCTCGAACTTGTGCACGCGGTAGCCAATCGAGACATTCGCGACGATTCGGTCCGCGATTTTTTCGAAGAGCATGTCGGCCTTCGGGTCCAAGCCCTCACGCGTGAAACGCACGAGGGCGCGGCCGACGGGCTGCCCCGCGGCATCCCTGGTCAGCCACGCACGCTCCACGACGCCCGGCGTGTCCTTGACGCTGTACCCGTTGTGGTCCCCCAGGAAGGGCGCGCCGTTGTTGAGCCGGTCCAGGCGAACGTGCGCAGCGTCCAGGCTCAATTCCTCCCAGCACTTGTCCCACCACCCGCGAAGCACGCGCACGCCCGTGCTCCACGTCAGTTCGACGGTGCGCGCCTTGCGGTCCAACGTGGACGGCTCAAGGGCCGCACGCAATGACAGAGGGGGCAGGCTTCGTGTCTCAGAAGTCATGCCCCATCAATGCCAGCCCTTGCGTGCAATAGACAGCCAACCTAATCACATTCCAGGGCGTTCCGCAGCTGCCGGAGGTTGGGCACCCGGTCTCGCGCGAGCATCGCCAATGCGAGACAGCCGCGCAATGTGGATGGGTCGGGGTGCGCCGGAAACGTGGAGCGGGCCAGCGCGCACAGCTCAGCGTGGAGCTGCCGCACGCGTTCCGCCATACACAGCTCGGCAGGCAGGAACGCGGCAGCATCACGCAAGGCGCGGTTACGTGCAGCGATCCGCGCCTCGAATGGCAGCCCGGATAGCATCACCTGGAGCGCCCAGCTTCGGAGATCGGCGCGCAGCACGCCCACCGTTTCCCGCTCGAACACCTGGAAAAGCAGAGGGTCAACGGTCACGGGCAGGCCTCCTAGTTCAGGTTGACGCGGCTGGGGGGCGGCCCCATGAGCTTCGCCACGGCCTCAGCGGCGAATGTGCGGATCAGCTCCCGGGCCTGTTCTTCGGCAACGCCCCCGGCCACCAGCTCACCGGCCACGTAGCTGATCGAACCCATGAGCTCGTCCAGCTGGTGAGGCGAGGGGGCCGGGTAGCCGCCCACGTCGACCAGGTGGCGCGCGGTGGCTGCCCCCATGGCGCCCAGCTCGAGCACGCGGGCCTCGGTGAGCCGGCCGCCAGCGCCGGGGACGCTCTCCCCCACGGCGCGCAGGAGCGCGGCCGGCACGAGCGCAGGGAGCAGGTGGGACGGCTCCCCGCTGTAGGCCTCGGTCATGATCTGGCCCGCGCGCTCGTTCAAGCTCGGGAGCTGCTCCGGCGAGATGGCCTGGCCGATGGACGCCAGGAAGCTCATGGTGTTCGCCATCTCTCGGCGGATGATCCGAGCGCGCTCGGCGCGGTCCTGCTCGCTCAACGTGTGCATTTTGGGTGTCTCCAAACTGCGAGGGTTGCAATTCATGTAGCGCCAAGCTGCACGCCGATCAACTAACCGTCGGACGTTTGACAAATGATTCGTGTTGTCTAGCTTTACCGGGGCCGTTACCGGTAACAGGGCGTTACCGGTAACAGGGCGATTCAGCCCCCCCGAATCAGCGAATCGGGGGCCGGGGGCGTGTATCTGCCTGTATTTCTTGGGAGATCAGCGGAGAGAGGGCCGGTGTTTGACAATTCGATGCGAATTGTAAACCTCAAAAATTTTCGCCCATTAGCGTGATGCCGCGCTTTTTCGCACCCGTGATGCTCGCCCCCGACCGCAAGAACCTACCCACACGGGGGTGTGCCTACACGCAAGCGTTGACCCCTTCCGACCGTCCTTCCTACCTACCTCGTTCCAACACCTCTTAGCGGATCGGCATACACCCAACCGCCCCCCCGTCTTATTCAGTCAACGATTAGCTGCCATCCCTGCTCTCACTCTCCCCTCCCATAGTTACGACTTAGGTAGGAAGGGAGGAAGGTAGGAAGGACGATAGCGATTACGCGGGGTTAGGCGCTTCCTACCTCGTCCCTCCTCCAGTATTTCGCCTTTCGCCCATCGTGCCAGCCGTCCACCCTGACGAACCCGAGCCGCTTGAGCACGGACGCCGCGCGCATTTCAGCTGCGCGATCCATGCGGCTGGTGTCCAGGTTGACGGCCAGCCGCAACACATTGGCGGTCGTCACCTTGCCCGGGGCTTCCGGCCCGGACAGGTACGCACCGATCAGCTCTTCCCAGGGATCAACCTGACGCCGCGCTTCCTGCTCGGCTTGCGTCGCTTCGGTCGGCATTTCCCACCACGACTCCCCGGCGTTCACCTTCGACACGGCTTCCGCGAAGAGCTGGTCACGGTTGGCATTGATGTAATCAATATCAACGCGAGTGCAGCGGATCGGCCAGAAGCGCCGCCCGCCGGTATCATCACGGGCCCAGTCGTCGCGATTCGTCGTGCCGACGAACACGCCCCGGCGCGGCCAGTCGCGGGAAGTGCGCTCGTAGGGGGCGCGAAAGCGGTCGGTGCGGCACGTCAGCACGCGCTTAACAGCTGCCACCTCGGCGCGGGAAAAGCTGTCCATTTCGGCCACTTCAACAATCAGCTTCCCTTGGAGGGCAAGGAAGAAGTCCTTAGACGTGGGGCTCTCGCTCGCTTCCGCGAACAGGTGCTCGCCAGCGATGGCGCGGGCGCTCGTGCTCTTCCGGATGCCCTGCGAGCCCTCCAACACGAGCATGTGATCGACCTTGCAACCAGGCTGCAGCACCCGAGCTGCCAGGGACTTCCAGAAATTGGCGCTGACAGCTCGGGTGTAGTCGGTATCAGGCGCGCCGTAGACGGCAGCGAGGAAGCCGACGATCCGCGGCGTGCCGTCCCACGTCAGGCGCTCCAGGTGCTCGCGCACGACGTCGCGGGCTCGGCTGCGCGCGTAGGTCTGCACACCGTGGTTAACGATCTGCGGCGTCACCTTGGACAGCCCAAGGTGGCGCTGCAGGTGGAGCGCGAGCGCCAGATCGTCGGCGTCGCTCCACTCGCCGCGCGGCCCCCGGAGCCGTTGGGAGAACACCTCGAAGAACACCGGGTGTTTCTCGTGCTCCAGGGCGCGCACGACGTTGTCCATGTTCGGCACGGGTGCGCCGCTCGGGGACAGCTCGAACCCGTAGACGGTCCACGTGGTCTGCTCGGCGCTCGGCTCGGCGCGTTTCTCGAGCGCGGCCCGGACGCGAGGAAGCGCAAGCGCCAGCGCCCCCAGGCCCGTCGCGGCGATCAACTCGTTCTGGATGCGCTCGCGGTGCGCTGGTTCGGTGCTCGTGCGCACCAGTTCGCGGCATGCCTGGATCATCATGTCCATGGAGCGCTCGCGCTCGAGCTCCGTTGCCGCGCTCTCTTCGACGTCCGCGCGCCAGTCGTGAATCAGCTTCCGAGCACGCTCGACGACATCCAGGGCCCGGCGGCTCCCGTACTCCCCGCGAGCGTACTTCTTACCGTTGCCAAGGGCCTTCTCCCGGAGCTCCTCCGGCTCCCAGGGCGGAACGCAGGTGGTGTTCCACTCCTCAAGGAGGGGCCACGCCTCGGCATCGGTCAACGCGTGGTCCCTTGTGAGAATCATCCCGGCTTGCACGGTGTGCAGGCCCCCCGCGTTGCCGGTGACGGCCGGACCGTGCTGGGTCAAGTCGTGTCGAGCGGCGTCGAGCACGGCCGGCGAGGCGGGGGGGAAGTACCCGCGCCCCATGTCCGGGAGCGGAGCGGTCCCCGCGGCGCGAACAGGCCCCCGCTGGAGCAGTGCGAGCACCCACGCCGGGAGATCCGCTAGCGGGATGTCGGCGGGCGAGTGCCGCCAGGAGTAGGCTCCTTTCGGCGTACGACTCGGCGCGGCGACGATCTGCCCTCCGTCGCCGCGGATATCGATCCCCGGGTACTCGCGGCTCAGGGGGGCGTTGCTCACCGGGAAGCCGGGGGCGCGGAACACCAGGTGGAACCCGCCGCTCGGCGTGAGCTGGGTGGGGGTAACGGGGAGATCGCCGTGCTCGGCCGCGAGCCGGCGGATCGACGCATCCCCGCCGTTCTTCGGATCCACGTCGATGACGACGATCTGGGAGGCGGCCCCGGTGGCGATGCCGAAGTTGCAGCCGGGGAACATCTCCTGCCACATCTCGACGTCGCTCGGGTTGGAACTCGCGAGCGAGGGCCAGCTCTTGAAGCGGGGGTGCTTGCCGATGGAGCCGGGCCCGTGCTTCCTTCCGCACTTCGGATCGCCGCACTCGCACGCGCCGTCGTCCCGCTTCACGTGGTCGCACGTGCAGGAGCCGTCCTCGTGCGCATGGTGGAGCGGAACGAGCTTCCAGCCGAGTTTCAGGTAGTCGAGGGGGTTCATCCGCGCCTCCTTCATTGAGTCCTCCCCCGTCGCGGCGAGCGTGTGTCCGATGTTTTCCAGGCTGCGCGCTGCTGCTCAGCCAGGGCATCCAGGCCGGCCTTCAAGGACCGGGGAGCGCGGCGCTTCGGCGCGGCTTCCGCAGCGGGGCACGGTGCCGACTCACTCGCAACGAGCGCGTCCGCGACTGACTCTGCAGTGATGACGGTCCGCCGGCCGTACTTCGGCCCTCGTGCGAGCGTCCCGTCGGCGAGCAGCTCGAACACCCGACGGCGCGAGCACCGGAGCCGGGTGGCTGCTTCGTCGACATCGAGAAGCGCGCTCACGGTTGCCCCCGGTCGGAATCGGGAATCTGAACAACTGGAAGCAGGCCGGCCGACTGGAGCGCCTGTTTCGCGCGGCGCGCCGCGATGGTCCGAGTAGAGCCTCCGCGCCAAACCTTGAGCACGGTCCGAGGGTCGCAGTCAGCTGCGACGGCGAGGGCGCGAAGAGTGGATGCGTTGGGGGGACTGTTCACGGGCACATGACCTCCAGAACGTGTGCACTGTGCTCACGTTCTGGAGGCAAGGTGCCTCACGACTATCGCTGCGCCGGCAGCGTATCTCGACCCGCTCCGGGCTCGACTTACTTTGCCTGCTCCAGGAGAACCCGAAGAGTGGCAGCGACCGGGCGCTTCCTCGCGTTCTGGATCGTGACCTTCAACACGTTCGCATTCGTCCTCTCATCAGCATCCGCCGGCAAGAGCCCCGCGTCTGCTAGGAAGTTGAGCAGGATCCGTACAGTCTCGCGGAGGTGCTCCCCTTTCTTTGCGCCTGACGGGTAAGCTTGGTCGGCTACTGCGAAGAGCGAGTCGCGCCACACTTTCGTGATCGGCCGGTTAGCGGCGGGGCGAAGGGAGTCTTCCTCCTCAGCGGCCGACGCTTCGAGAAGCTCGAGCGCAGCGGACAGGCTTTTCCAGCTGATCTCTTGTGCCTTCGGCGCGTGCCACTCCAGCGATGCCCGAAGCGCCCGCGCCTGCTCTGCCATTCTGGAAAAATGCTTCCGAAATTTTTCTTTTTCCTTCGCCCACTCGCCGCGCAGCCCCGGATAGGCCCGTTGTCCGGCCAGCTCTAACGACGCCCAAGAATACGCGATGCCTATCCGACGCAGCGCCTCGCCACGCTGACCGGCGTCAGGGATCTGAGCGCGAAGGTGCGAGTCCAGTTCCTCCCGTTGGTAACTTTTAAGCACGCGCGCTCTCATTTCGCGCCTCGCTTCCGCTTCCGCTCCGGGATCTTCGGGTCGCCCTCGTTGGCGAGCCGCAACGGCAGAACGACCATCGGAGGGATGTGGGCGCCCAGGTAGTGCCGGCGCGTGGTCGTCGTGCTGGTGTGCCCGGCTACCTGGCTGAGCAGTTCCAGCGGCACGCCCCCCGCCCGCGCGGTGACGACGCGTCCAGAGGCCCCCAGCGTGATGAAACTGTGCCGCAGGTTCTGGAACGCGAACCCGGCCAGCTCCGGATGGCGCTCGACAACGCGAGCCACCGCGCGCCCCGTGGCCACCCGGTCGGGAGCCTTGCCCGTAGCCTGTAAGCGGCGAGCGGCGGCCAGGGCTTGAGCGTCGACGCTGACGACATGTTCCCCGCCCTTCTTGTGGGGAAATACCAGCGTGCCAGCGATCTCCCCCTCGTTCTCGAGCACGCGGATCGAGCCCTCGCCGCGCGCCAGACGTTCGATCTCGGTGCCGTGCATGCCGCACTTGGCGCGGAGCACGAACACGTCCCGGACGGGTTGCAGGTCCACCTTCACCAAATCGTTCGGACCTACCACCGCATCGCCTCGGTAGCCTGGGGCGTAGTACCAGGACGTCAGCGCCGCGTAGAACGCTTCCAGCGTCGCAACGGTGTACGCGCGATCAGCGACCGGGCGCGGCGTTGCAGCGGGCACCGCCAGGTCGAGCGTCGGATCGTCCTTTCGGTCAAGCTTGCCCTTCTTCCGCGCCCACGCAGTGAACGCCTTGAGCGTGACGATACGCTTGTGCTCCGCAGTCGGCCACCCGTCCAGGACGCGGTGCAGCTCGCTGAGCGTGACCGTTCGCAGATCCCGCCCACCAAGCGCCTCGGCCCACGCCAGAAGGTACGGTTGCAGGGTGTGGCGCACGTGGCTTTCTGACAGTTCCCCGCGCGCCACCTTCGCCCGTGCGTCTGCCGAGAACGCCTCCAGCGTCGGCGCATCGAGCTGCAGCCCACCAGCGTCAGCGGCACGCTCCTGCCGGGTCTGCTTCTTCGTGCGGTAGGCCAGCGGATCGCGCTCGAAAAGCGCCAGCTCGGCGAGGGCCTCTCGTTCGGTGCGCACATCGAGCGTGATCTTCTTCCGGGCGCCGCTCCCGATCCGGCGCTCGATCACGAAGACCTCACGGCCTCGGGCGATGCGCACAAGCCCACCAGGCCAGCGGCGGGGGGTTTGCTCCGAGGGCTGCTTAGCGGCTGCTGGGGACATGGGGCCTCGCGGCTGGGTGGCGCCAAGTTGGCGCCAAGCCGTCACCGTACCAGCCCCTTTTCCCTCTGAGAAGGCACCCCCCTTTCAAGCCGGTAACACGGGTTCGAATCCCGTCGGGGACACAAAGCCGAGGCCGGAAGCCGCTGAGCAATCAGGGGTTTCCGGCCTCGGTGTTTTCGGGCCCCGAGGCGGCTCCAGAATGTCTCCAAGCCGGGGAGCCGTCCCGCCCCTCCTCCAGCATCTGGATGGCTCGGTGAGCCTGCCCAGGTTTTGTGGCTCTCCCGCACTTCGTGTGGTTCAGCGGTAGAGAGCAGGCGAACCTCTCTCTTGCGGCCATCGGTATGCGCCCAGGATTCACATAAACTGCAGGAGAGCCGGTTTTGTGGACACACCTCATAAGTCGGCTACACGGGGGGTAGTGTTCATGGAGCGAAGGAGCGGCGGACACTCAGGGGGCTGGCACGTCCAGCCCGGTGGTGGCCCGCACCGTCGTCTGCACCACCTGCGCCACGACACCCGAGAGCTGGCCTGACAGCGCCGCGCCCGCGGCCACGGCCAGGCTCGCTCCCGACACGGACAGGAACGTCGTCAGTCCGGACAGCCCTTCGATGTTCACGAAGCTCCGCCACTGGAAGTCCTCCTTCCAGGTGGCGCGAGCCGTGTACCAGTCGAAGCCCAGTCCCAGCGGAAGGAAGAGCACCACCGGGTAGAGCATGGGCAGCATGAAGCCCCAGAAGCCGGAAGCGGAGACCAGCCCCATCATCCAGGCGGGCAGCAGGCAGAGCGAGGTCACGAACACCGCCCGGAGCGCCTTCTTCATCCCCGTCTCCCCGCGGATCCGGGCGAAGAAGAAGCCGAACACGGCCGAGGCCGCCAGCAGCTTGACCGCGTAGAAGATGACCAGGAAGCCCAGCCCCTTGATGGAGAAGAGCTGGTGCAGGCCGAAGGCGATGTACCCCAGCAACAGCGGCGCCACGAGCAGACCGCCCAGCTTCATGCCCAGCCGCGCGTTCTCCCAGTCCGTGCTGCCAGGGCCATAGGCGAACACCAGCCGCCTGGCCGCGATGCCCTCGAGGGAGAACTGCCTCTCGGTCTCCTGGAGCTGCTGCTCGAGCGCGGCGACGCGCTTGCGATGTTCCGCGGGAGAGATCGCCCCGGTGGCCAGCTTGCCGCCCAGTGCGTCCAGGGCCTCCTGGGCCTGGTGGAGCCACACCACGGGCAGCTCCTTCAACCACCGGGGGCGGGATTGCAGCACCTGCGCGCTCCGGGCCAGCCAGGTGGTCTGCTCCGCGTGCGGGTAGAGCAACAGGGCCGCAAAGGCGCCCACCGCCAGCAGCATCGGCACGCTCCAGCTCCCCACCTTCTCCTCCAGGCCCACCCCATACGCCGCGAAGAGGAGCGCCCCCACCCACGTCTCGAGCCTTCGCCGTGGGTCCGGGCGGGAGTCTCTCAGCAGCCAGAGCAGGCCCAGGAAGACGGCCACGGGCACGGCCTCGCGGAGGGCGGGCCCCCATTGCAGGACCCGCCAGAGGGACTCCACGTCCTGTTGCGTGGGTTGGATGCTCGGGGCGGTCCTGCTCGCGGCATGGATGAGCAGCACCCCCAGCAGCGCCAGGCTCAGCCCGATGTGCCTGGGAGACAGGGTCATGGACTCCGGCCACCAGGGACGCGTCGCGAGGCCCACCACGCTGGAGACCAGGAAGAGCTGCAGCCCCCACAGGTAGAGGTAGGGCCCGGTGCGCCCCGACAGCGCGGAGAGCAGGAGGAGGAGGGCCGCCGCGAGCAGCAGGAGGGTGGCGGCACGCAGGGGGGCGGCCACGAGCCCGAACCACTCGCGGTGGAAGACCGGAGCCAGCCGGCGCACCGCCAGGGTCCCCAGCAGTGCGAGCAGGAGCAGGACCAGGGGCAGCAGCAACTCCTCCAGGAGCGGGAAGCGCGGGAAGCGCCAGAGGCCAGGTGCTCCGGCGAGCAGCAGCGCCTTCAGCATGACCAGCAGCTCCATGAACACGCCCCACAACAGCAGGGCCACGAGCCACTCGGCGAGTTGCAGCACGCGCGAGGTGCGCGGGGAGCGCCACGGAGAGAGCCACGCGAGGCCCCGGGGACGGGTGGAGCCCTTCCGGGTGCCAGAGGGCGCCTCGTCGCGCGCGTGTTGGCGCGCCAGGAGGAAGAAGCCGGCGACGAGCAGGGCCAGCTCCAGGTGGGGCAGGAACGGCTGCCACGGCAGGCTGGCGCGCAGCCGGGTCAGCCTCTCGGAGAAGTCGCCCATGGCCACCAGGAGGGGATGGGGCGGCTCGAACGTGGCGCGCAGCTCGATGGGAGCGTTGCTTCCGCCCTTCGTGCCCCGCCACGTGGCGGTGCTCCCCTCGAGCGTGTTCGGTAGCGGGAACACGGAGCGCAAGGACAGCGCCGTGCCCTGGAGGGAGACCGAGTCCTGGTCGGAGGCAAAGGGAAAACCATCCTCCGAGCGGAGGCTCACCCCCTCGGTGGGGGAGAGCAGCATCGGCAGCTCGAAGGACCGGGCAAGGGTGATGGTGGCGTCGCTGACGGTGAGCGCCGGAGCGGAGGCCGACCCGTTGACGAGGTAGCTCAGGGACAGGCCATTGAACGACACGGACTCGAAGCCGCGGGACAGGAGGGCGCGTGTGTCCCCCGACAGCAGGTGGGCCGGTGCCGTGGGCTCCCGGGGAAAGGAGAGCTCCAGGCGGAGTGTGCTGCTGCGTGGCCCCACCAGGAGGCTCAACGTCCGCTGGGGCGTGGGGAGACCGCTGGGAACCAGGTACTCCACCCGGCCCTCGGCGTGGGTGCTCGGCCTTCCCGGGGAGGAGCGGGTGGCGCGCAGCAGGTACTCGCCGGGCCGTGGCAGGGCCAGCCGCTGGGAGAATCGGCCGGTGTCATCGGCCCTCGTCCGGTACCCGGCCTCTCCCAGGGAGAGGTCGACCCAATCCAGGGGCTCGGCGGTGCCCGCCAGCTCGAGCCAGGAGGTGTACGTCGTCGCGGGGACGGAGAGGGTGGGCGGAGCGGGGGTGGCGGGCACTCCGAAGACGAAGGCCTTGGACCGGGTGGTGTGTGGAGGCGTTCCGGCGGTGAGCTCCAGCTCGTTGGGGCCCGGGACGATGGGGACCGCGCGGAAGAGGAAGCGGCCCGCGGACACCTCCGCCCGCAGGGTCGCGCCGTGGACGGTCAGCGTGACCGCGTCCGTGGCCGGTTCCGCATGGCCGGACAGCTCGAGGGTGCTCCCCGCCGGGAGCCGTGCGGGCAGTGGTGGCTCGAGGACGAGGGCCACCGTGGGCTGTCCTCTCCGCGCGGAGGCCAGGAGCCTCGTGCTCGTGAGCATCCCCGCGGCGAGCAGCAGACTGCCGATGAGCAGGAGCAGTCCGGGCCGGAGGGCCCGCACGCTTCGTCTGGTGTGCTTCATGGGGTCACGGCCAGGGGAGCGCTCTCGGGTGGAAGCGGAGAGTATGGATCAGGCGTCGAGCGCGTCCAGTGCCGAGCGGACGCCGCGAGTGGACCAAGCGCAACTGCTGAGGACGTTCGGCTTCGACGTCTTCACTTGCCAGAGGTCAGGCTCCGAAGGCTGAACGGAGAGCAGCCGAGGGGCCTTTCCCCTCCATGAGGGTCTCCGGCCTCGGGTAGGGTTCGGGCCCTGAGCCTCGCGCCGTCAGCGCGGCCATCGGACTCTGGGCCCCAGGGCCTGGTGGCCCGTGGTCCGTGAGGTCTCCCCTCCCCGCTCATAGCTCCCCTCCCGGATCGACTCATTGCCCCAGACCCCCGAGCCCTCCACCGTCCTCGCCAGCTTCGACCAACTCCGCGCCAGGCACCCCAACCTGCCGCTCTACACCTGGGTCGATGACCATGGCCGCGATCAGGTCACGTTGACCTTCGCCCAGACGTGGGAGGCGGCGGCGGCCGTGGCGGCGCACCTGACCTCGCAGTGCGGCTTGAAGGCGGGAGAGCGGGTGCTGCTGGTCTATCCGCCGTCGCTCGACTTCGTCGTGACCTTCGTCGGCTGTCTGATCGCCGGCATCGTTCCGGCCCCCATCTACCCGCCCAACCCGCTGAAGCTGAAGAAGGACCTCGCGACCTTCCAGGCGATCGCCACGAACTGCCAGGCCGCGGCGGTGTTGACCAACAAGGAGTACGCGCGCGCCAGGCTGCTGGGCGGGCTCAAGGCCTTCGTCGGGCGCGAGGGCGTGCGCTGGCCGGACCTGCCGTGGCACACCGTGGAGGGCGTGAAGCCCAGGCGCCAGGCCGCGCCCACGCACGTCGCGAAGCCCGATGACGTGGCCTTCCTGCAGTACACCTCGGGTTCGACGTCGACGCCGAAGGGCGTCATGATCACGCACGCCAACGTGCTCGCGGAGGCCATCGCCAACGCCCGGGACCTGAACCTGCGCACGTCCGTGCGCTGCGTCTTCTGGGTGCCGCAGTACCACGACTTCGGCCTCATCAGCGGCATCCTGAGCGCGCTCGCGGGCAACGGCCATCTCTACATGATGAGCCCGTTCGCCTTCGCGAAGCGGCCCGCCGTCTGGCTCGAGGTGATGAGCCGGGTCAGGGCCACGCATTCGGCGACGCCGAACTTCGGGCTCGAGCTCGCCGTGCGCAAGACCACGCCCGAACAGCGGGCCTCCTGGGACCTGAGCGCTCTCGAGGCGATCGTCTGCGCGGCCGAGCCCGTGCGCGCCTCGACCCTCGAGGCCTTCCACGCGGCCTTCGCCCCCTCGGGCATGCGCCCCGGGGTGGTCTTCCCCTCGTACGGGCTCGCCGAGCACACCGTCTCCGTGACGGTGGGCGGCAAGCGCGTCCTGAAGGTCTCCAGGCTCGCCCTGCGGGAGGGCCGCGCGGCGCCGCCGGGCGACTCGGACGAGGCCGTGCCGCTCGTCGCCTGCGGTCGCGTCACCAAGCCGGGCCTGCGCGTGCGCATCGTGGAGCCCCAGACCCGGGTGCCGCTCGCCGATGGCCAGATTGGAGAGATCTGGGTGGACTCGCCCACCAAGGCGGCGGGCTATTACGGCCGCGAGTCCGAGAGCCGCGAGCTCTTCCAGGCCCGCGTGGCCGACCCCTCCGATGACCGCGGCTACCTGCGCACGGGCGACCTCGGCTTCTTGTGGGAAGGCGAGCTCTACCCGACCGGACGCAGCAAGGACCTCATCATCGTGCGGGGGCGCAACTACTACCCCCAGGACATCGAGGACGGCCTGCGCAACGCCCATCCGGCGGTGCGCCCCGGCGGCTTGCTCGCGTTCGCCGCGCCGGACGCCGCGGGCGAGGAGGGCCTGGTCGTCGTGGCCGAGCTCCAGGACGGCGCCCGGGAGCCCGCCGAGGTGGTGGCCAGGGCGATTCGCGATCGCGTCTTCCAGGACCACCAACTCGGGTGCAGCGGTGTCGTGATCGGCCAGCGCGGCACCGTGCCCAAGACCACGAGCGGCAAGCTGCGCCGGCAGACCTGCCGGGAGGACTACCTCTCCGGCGCCTTGGAGCGCGCCTCGAAGACGCTGCACGTGGCCCGCTTCGCGCCCGAAGCGCCCGAGCCCGCCAGCGATCGCCGGCTCCAGGGGCTCGACCCCTCCTTCGAGCGACTGATCGCCGACGTTGGCCCGACCTTCATGCGGCTCGGCAAGGCGCGCGGGGGACGTGCGTTCCACAAGCTGGCGACCACGCTCGCCGGGCAGCTCCAGGTGGTCGCCAACCCCGCCTTGCCCGCCCATGCCTTCTTCGTCCCCGGGCGGAAGCTGCCCGTGCTGGTGCGCCATGCCAACGGCGTGCAGGACGACGACGCGGGGCCCGACAACCGGGGCGCGACCCTGCGCGTGCTCGACCCGGCGCACCCCGAGGCACTGGACGCGCCGAAGCTCGATCTGCTGCTGACGACGGGCCGCTGTTTCCTCCAGCGCACCGCCGCGGACTTCGCACGGTGGATGGCCGCCACGCCCGAGGCCCGCGACGCCTGGATCGCCCGCGAGCCGCGCCTCGGTCAGGCCGGCTGGGAGATGTTCCGGAGGGCGACCTCGTACGCGTCGCTGTACTACTACGGCAAGGTCGCCAGCCACTACGTGGCGACGGACGGCACGCGCCACTCCGCGCGCTTCCGGCTCGTGCCGGCCGCGAGGACGCCCGAGGACGGCTTCGTCGCGCCCGATGGCCGGGCCCTGCCTCCCGACGTGATGCCCCGCGAGCCGGGCGACACGCGGGCCAGGGACTTCCTGCACACCGAGCTGCGCGAGCGCATCGGCGCGGGCGGCGTGGACTACGTGCTCCAGGCGCAGGTGCGCCCGGCCAGCGGCGAGGCGTCCGACGACGAGGCCCTCGACTGCACGCGCCCGTGGCCCGAGGACGCGCACCCCTGGCACGACGTGGCCACGTTGCACCTCGATTCCGTGCTCGAGCCCTCGGCGATCGAGCCGTTGACCTTCAACCCCGCGAACGCGCCCGCCGACCTGGCGATGCCGCTCTCGCCGAGCCCCGACACGGCGGCCTCGCTGAACCACCTGCGGTCGCTCGTCTATGACATGTCGGCGGCGGCCCGGCAGCGCAAGGCGTTGCCTCCGGCGCTCCAGGCGGTGGTGGAGCGCGGGGCGGCCCCTCGGCTCGAGCACCCCGCCCCCGTACCCGCGAGGGCCCGTCCCCGGCGGGTCTGCGTGATCGGCGCGGGCGTCTCGGGGCTCACCGCCGCGCGGGAGCTGGAGAAGCTCGGTCACCACGTCACGGTGCTCGAGCGCCAGGGTGAGGTGGGCGGAAAGTGCGGCTCCGTTCAGCTCGGCGGTCGTTGGTATGACCTGGGTGGACACGTCTGCACGGCCCGCTACGTCACGGTGGCGCGCATGGTCGCCGAGCTGGGCCTCTCCACCATGCCGGTGACGCCAGCCAGGCCCTTCGATCTGGTGACCGGGCAGCCGTCCGAGATGGACGGTCCGACCGAGCTGGCCCGCCACTGGCTGCGTTACGTCCAGACCCGCGAGCGGGACTTCCCCGGCATCCTGAGCCCTGGGCTCGCGCCCGTCGCCCGGACCCTCGGGGCGCCCGTCGCGGGCTGGCTGGCCACGAACGGACTGGAGGGCTTCGCCCGGCACTCCGCCTTGATGTACACGTCGTGTGGCTACGGCTACGTGCAGGAGCCGGAGCTCCCCGCGCTGTACTTCCTGAAGTTCGCGGAGCTGCTCGTCGGCGCACCGCCCGATGCCCCGTTGCCGAGGTTCTGGACGATCGAACAGGGCTTCTTGAAGCTCTGGAAGACGGTGGCAGCGGGCCTGCGCGACCTGCGCTTGAACACCTCCGTGCGCGCCGTCGAGCGCCTGCCCTCGGGCGTCCGGGTGCACACCGCGACCGAGCGCCTGGAGTTCGACGAGCTGGTGGTGGCGACGCCGCTGCACGAGGTGCCGCCCTTCCTCTCACCCACGCCAGAAGAGCGGGAGATCTTCGGCAAGGTGCGCCACTACGACTACTACACGACCATCGTCTCCGCGGAGGGCCTCCCCGAGGACGGGTTCTTCCTGCTCCAACCTCACGCCAGCGAGCCGGGTTGGGAGGGGCGCTCGGTGGCGGTCCACCAGCGCTACCCGGGCGACGGCATGGCCGTTGCCTATGCCTACGGAAAGCCGGGGGTGGACGACGGAGAGTCGATCGTGCGGCGCCTGCGCGAGGACCTCGGCCGCATGGGAGGGCGCATGGGGGAGGTGCACACGCAGCTCCGTTGGGACTACTTCCCGCACTTCGGCTCCGAGGACATCGCCAACGGCATCTACGACCGGCTCGAGGGCCTGCAGGGCCAGAACCACACGTTCTACGTCGGCTCGCTGCTGAACTTCGAGCTGGTCGAGTGCAACGTGGCCTACGCCACGGCCCTGGTCGAGCGTCACTTCTCGGAGAAGGCCAGCTCCGAAGCCGTGCGCGTCCCGGCCGTGATGCGGTCCCCGGCACCCGCGCTCCCGGTGGCCTCGGGCGCCATGCTCGAGACGGTGCAGCGGCTGCTCCAGGAGGAGCTGGAGCTCGCCGCATCGCCGAGCCCCGACACCGAGTTCGCCGCGCTCGGGTTCGACTCGTTGCGCGCGATGTCGGTGCTCCAGCGGGTTTCGACCGTGACGGGCCAGTCGCTGGAGCCGAATGTCTTCTTCGACCACCCGACCGTGGAGCAGCTCTCCGCCCACCTGGCGCGCGCGGCCTCGGCCCCGCTGCCACTGGCCCCGGCGCCGGGCTCCTTGGCCTCCAACGCGTGGCTGGCGCCCGTGCTGCCAGCGCCCCGGATGCGCCTGTTCTGCTTCCACCACGCGGGCGGCTCCGCCGAGCTGTTCGCCCGCTGGCCCGAGCAGTTGCCGCGAGACATCGAGGTGCGGGCGCTCCAGCTCCCCGGCCGCCTGTCCCGAGCCCACGAAGCCGCCTGCACCGACATGGAAGCGCTGCTCCAGGCCCTCGAAGGGGAGATCGTCCCGCTGCTCGACCGGCCGTTCGCGTTCTTCGGCCATAGCCTGGGCGGAATCGTGGCGTTCGAGCTCACCCGCCGCCTGCGCCGCGCCGGGCACCCACTGCCCTCCCGCTTGCTGCTGTCCGCGATCGCCGCCCCGAAGCCGGGCAAGCCCGTCCGTCACGCGAGCGACGAGGAGCTCGCGCGGGCGGGCGCCTGGCTCACCCCGTTGACCCGGTCGGATCTGCGCATCTTCCGGAGCTGGCAGCCCGTGACCGAGGCGCCGCTGGAGGTGCCCATCACCGTGCTGGGCGGGAAGGAGGACCTGCTCGCCACGCCCCAGGAGGTGGTGGGGTGGCATCACCAGACCCGCGGTGATTTCGAGGTCCAGCTCCTTCCCGGCGGCCACTTCTTCCCGTTGACGCAGGAAGCGGAGCTGGTGGCGCTGGTGGCGCGGCGGCTCGCGCAGGTGCCCGTTGCCTCCGAGAGACCGCGCCAGCCGGTGCTCGCGGCGGGCACCGGTGAGGACGCGGAGGCGCTGGGGCTCTTCGCGACCCGCTGGCGGACGGAGCCCTCGAGTTACGAGGGTCCGTATGCCCGGTACAACCTGGCCTGGGTGGCGCGTTCGAGCGGCCCGGATGGCCGGCCGCTGTTTCCGGACGCGCTGGAAGCGCTGGTGGCGGACCTCGCGGCTCCGGCTCCCGGCCCCACCGCCCAACTGCCAGCGAGCGACTACATCACCGCGCTGGCGGTGGCCAACACGCTCCTGCGGTGGAAGGTCGATGAGGAGAGCATCACCCGGGCACTCGAGCAGCTCTTCGGCGCCGTTGCGCGGATGGGGACGCCGGCCCGCCTCGAGCTCACGAGCCCCTATGGGCGGCATTTCCAGTACCACGGCCTCTTCGCGTACTGGCTCTCCGCCGTTCTCGAGACCGAGACGCTGCTGTCGCACGTCGGCGGCCGACTCGATGCGGCCCAGGTCGGAGCGCTCGAGGCGCTGATCGCGCCGCACCGGACCAGCGCCGCGAGGCGGAAGTTCGAAGGGCTGGATCATGCCCGCTGCTTCGCCAACAACGCGGTGGTCCTCGGGTTCGCCGAGCACTTCCCGCCGCGGGCACTCCAGACGCCGGAAGCCCGCGAGCACGCCCGACGCATGGTGGACCTGCCGCCGGCCGCCGCACGTCATGCGGAGGCCACGGGTGAGCCCGCCTTGATCGCCCGCCTGCGCGGGCTGCTGGCGCGTCCGCTCGGAGGACTGTGGCCAACGGCCCGGCTGCCCGAGGTGGCCTTCTCGCTGTATTACCTCGCACGGGCCGGCATCGACGTTCAACGCCACTTCGCGGAGGAGTTGGCGTTCCTCGGCCGTCACCTCGGGGAGGACGGCATCCCGGTTTATGAGGGGGCCGCCGGGATGGACTGCGACACGACCGCGACGGCCGCCTGCGCTGCCTTGACCAGCGGCTTGCCGGTGCGCTTCGACGTGGAGCGGCTGCACGGCCACTGGGTCGAGTCCCGGCGGTGTTATCTGGCGTGGGACGGAGAAGCCACCCCCGCGGTCAGCACCGAGATCCACGTCCTGGAGGCCACCCTGGCGGCCCCGGGAGTCTCCCGGGACCGGCAGCGGGCGGTGTGGCAGCGCACGATCCGGCTCCTGGAGGAGCGGCCCTGGCGTGAGCCGTTCCACCTGTCGCCCTTCTACGTCTGGGAGCTCGTTGCCAGCATGGGCTTCCGTCACGCCCACCTGTTCCCGGAGGTGCCGACGAGCGTCCATTTCGAGGCGCTCGAGCGCATCCTGGAGAACCAGGCGGCGGATGGCGGCTTCCAGAGCGCGTACACCGACGCGCCGAATCAGGAGGAGACGGCGCTGGCGCTCACCGCGCTGCGCTCGGCCCTCGGGGCGCTTCCTCCCGGCGCCTCGCGCCAGCGCGCGCAAGCCGCGGCCGAGGCCGCGAGCGCCTACCTGCGGCGTGCCATCTCGGACGGAGCGTGCAGACCTCCGGCGCTGTGGACCGCCAAGGTGCTCATGGCGCCGCCCCACCTCATCCAGGCGGTGGTGCTCTCGAGCCTGAGCGGATGGGAGCGCGGCGAGACCGCGACGCTTCCGCGGGAACCCCGCTCAGAGCCCCGCGAGCGGCTGGAGCAGGAGGCAGCGGAGCTGCGCCGGAGGCTGGAGGAGCTGGAGCGCCAGCGGGCACGGGTGTAGCCGGCGTGACCAGGAGGCGGCGCAGGAGCTGCGGTGGGCCTTCGAGGAGCTCCGCGTGGCCATCTTCGCTCCGGAGGTGACGACGCCCGTGTCGGTGACGGTGGCGAAGGTCGGCGCGGCCCTCGCGGCGCTGCGCTAGAAGCGCGGCGCGTCGCGTCGCCGGCTCAGGCCGCCTGGGAGGTGGAGCTGGACGTGGGACACTCCGGCACCCGGCTCAGCGCGGCGGCGTCGGGCCGGGCGGTGAGCACCTTCAGGATGAAGCGCGGAGCAAACATGGCCGCGGGCGGCTTGAGCATGTGCAGCACCCTCACGAACGTCCGCAGGGCCTCCTCGTCATGGCCCGCGAGCCGCTGGAACCTCTCGCTGTACCAGTTCAGCAGACCCAGGCCCGGCGGGCGCCGGCCCTCCGCCTCGGGGAAGCGGAGGTCTCCGCTCGTCGCCAGCAGCCAGGGGACCTCGAGGGCCTTTCCCGCCCGGCGGCGGTAGCGCTGCGCGACTCCCTCCACCCCCTCACGCAGGCACGCTCCCAACACCTCCACCTGGAGCGCGGCGGTGGTGATGCCCTGGCCATACAGGGGATTGAACGAGCAGAACGCATCCCCCACCACCGCCAGGCCCTCGGGGAAGCGCCTCATCCGCTCGAAGTGGCGCCGCTGGTTGTGCGGGAAGCGGTAGACGCTGATGGGCCCCAGCGGCTCGGCCTTCTGGAGGCACTCGTAGAGGTGGGGCTGGCGCAGGCTCCGGGCGAACTCGAGGTACCCGGCGTCATCCATCGGGGGATGCTCGCCATGCCAGCCCCCCAGCAGGACGAGCCACTGGCCCCCTTCAATCTGCTCGATGGCGCCGAACCGGCGCTCCTGGGGCATGTTGGGGAAGATGCTCATCAGCCCCCACCCCGGCTCGAACCCGGGCGGCGGCCGGCAGATGCGGCTGGCGTAGCCCAGATCCACGTGGATGCGCGTCTCCTCCACGCGGGGGTAGCCCAGGGCCTCCAGCCACTGGGACGTGCGCGAGCCGCGGCCGGTGGCATCCACCACCAGCTCGCCCTCGAGCGTCTCCTCCTGTCCTCCACCCGGGACCCGGAGCCGGACCCCGGTGACACGGGCGTTGTCCGGGCTCACCTGGAACCCCGTCACCTCACGGCCATCCACCACGCGCACGTTCGGCAGGGCCAGCAGGCGCTTGCGCACCGTCCACTCCAGCAACGGCCGGCTCTGCGCGTGGAACTGCACGCCGGAGGGGAGCCGCGGACGCCAGAGGCCCGCCATGTGCCAGGCGTGCTCCGCGGACATGTCCAGGAACCTGGCTCCGGCGGCCTTCAGCTCCTCGCGGAAGCCGGGGTAGATGTCACAGAGGATGTCCATCCCCCGCGTGAGCAGGCCGTGGAGGTGCTGCGCCTGGGGCACGCCCTTGCGCTGCCGCGGTCCCTCCTCGATGCGGTCGCGCTCCACCAGCGTGACGCGCTCGAAGTGGCGGGCCAGCAGGCCCCCGGCGATCAACCCGGCCATGCTGCCACCACAGACGATGGCGTGCCTGCCGGAGGGCTGGGATTCTTGGGTGCTCATGGGCTCCTCGGGTCCTGTTTCCCTCAGTCTATACGGTGATGCCTGCCCGGGGCATGCTCCCCGGCCACCCTGCCCCGTGAGGATGTCCCGATGAGCGCACGTCTCAACCTGCTGTCGCCCGAGGTCCGAGCCAACCCCTACCCCTTCTTCGCCGAGCTGCGGCGCACGGCCCCGGTGAGCCAGGTGGAGCCGGCCGGCATGTGGGCCGTGTCTCGCTACGCCGAGGCACTCACGGTGCTGAAGAATCCCCAGCTCTTCTTCTCCGCGGGCATGGCCGCGTTGATGACGCCCCCCTGGCTGGGGCGCGGCAACCCCTCCGTCAACTCCATCCTCTTCATGGATCCGCCGCAGCACGGGCGGCTGCGCGCGCTCGTCAGCCGGGCCTTCAACGCCTCGGCGCTCAACCGGCTGGAGCCTCGCATCCGTGACTTCGCTACCTCCCTGGTGAAGGCCCTGCCCGCGGACGGAGGGGTGGACTTCGTCAGCGCCTTCGCCCTCCCGCTGCCCGCCAGTGTCATCGGCGAGTTGCTGGGGTTGGATCCCTCGCTCCACTCGCGCTTCAAGCGCTGGTCCAACGACCTGGTGTCCGTGAGCGCCGTACCGCCGGAGGACGTCGCGATGCAGACGCGCGTGCGCCAGTCCCTGGATGAGATGGAGCACCACATGAAGGAGGTGCTGGAGGACCGGCGCCGCCAGCCGCGCGAGGACATGGTGAGCGACCTGCTGCGGGCCCAGGTGGAGGGCGAGCGGCTGACGGAGGAGGAGCTGGTGGGCTTCCTGGTCCTGCTGCTGTCGGGGGGCCTGGAGACGACGATGCACCTGCTGGCGCAGGCGGCGCGGGTGTTCATCGAGGAGCCCGGGGTGCTGGCGCGGCTGCGCGCGGAGCCCTCGCGCATCCCCGCGTTCATCGAGGAGGTGCTGCGCTACGAGCCGCCCATCCACCTGACGATCCGCCAGACGACGCAGGAGGTGGAGCTGGGCGGGGCCCGGCTGCCGAAGGGCGCGCTGGTGGCGGTGCTGCTGGGCTCCGTGAACCATGACGAGGCCCAATTCCCCCAGGGGGATCGCTTCGACATGGACCAGCCGGGGACCCAGAACCTGTCCTTCGGACATGGCATCCACTTCTGCCTCGGGGCGCAGCTCGCGCGGCTGGAGGCACGGTTGGGGCTGGAGGCCCTGCTGGCGCGTTTCGGGAGCGTGGAGCGGGGCGAGGCTCCGGAGGAGTGGAGCCCGTCCATGATGGTGCGGGGCCTGTCCTCGCTGCCCGTGCGCCTGCGCGAGGGCGATCAGAAGACTCCGTGAAGTGCCCGCACCCGCCGACGGCGGCGCCGGAGTGCCTGGCGCCGCCGAGGGCCGTGGCTCAGTCCCAGCGGACGGGCATGGACTCGAAGCCTCGGAGGACGAGGCTGGTGCACCGGGGGCGGGCGGGCCGCTCCGGGTCGAGCCGCAGTCCGGGCATGCGGCGCAGCAGGGCCTGCAGGGCGGCCTCCAGCTCGCGGCGGGCCAGCCCGGCGCCAATGCACAGGTGCGCGCCGAAGGCGAAGGTCATGTGCTTGTTGGGCTCACGCGAGACGTCGAAGCTGTCCGGGCTGGAGAACACCGCCGGGTCGCGATTGGCGGCGGCCATGCCCAGGAACACCAGTTGCCCACGGCGCAGCTTGCGGCCCCGCAGCTCGAAGTCCTCCGCCACGATGCGGTGGATGAAGGGAGTCGCGGGGACGTAGCGCAGCATCTCCTCCACGGCGGGCTTCACGAGCGCGGGATTCTCCAGCAGCCGCTGGAACTGCTCCGGGTGCGTCAGCAGCTCGTACACGCCGTTGCTGAGCTGATCGATGGTGGAGACCTGCCCGGCGTTGAAGATGACGACGGCGTTGGCGACCATCTCCTCCTCGCTCATGCGGCCTTCCTCGTGGAAGTGCAGCATCATGCTGAGCAGATCGCTGCCCGGGGCCTGCCGGCGGCTCTGGAGGACCTCGCTCAGGTAGCGGGTGATGTTGGCCGTGGCCTCGTTGGCGGCGATGGCGCTGGCCCGCACGTCTCCGGCCGAGGCGCCGAAGAAGGTGACGATGTCGGCCGCCCACTTCAGGAAGCGCTCCCTGTCGCTGGCGGGGATGCCGAACAGCTCGGTCATCACCAGGGAGGACATCGGCTCGGCCAGGTCCACCGCCAGGTCCATGCGGCCCTGGGCCTGGACGCGGTCCAGCAGCGAGTCGACGATGCGGGCGATGGTGGGCCGCCAGTTGTCGAGCGCCTGCGAGGTGAAGGCCTGGTTGGCCTGCCGGCGCGGGCGTGCATGCTCGGCCCCATCGCGCATGTTCATCGCCTGGGCGGTGACGCGCACGTAGTCCTTGACCAGCTCCATGCCGCCCTCACCGAGCTGGTGCATGACGAAGAGCTGGGTGCGATCGGCGCTCAGCCGCGGATCCCGGAAGCACGCGGCCACGTCCTCGTGGCGGGTGATGATCCAGGACTGGAGCGCCTCCGACCAGTGGACCGGATCCGACTCCCGGAGGTCCCGGTACAGGGCCCAGGGTTCGAGCAGGTTCTCGGGGCTGAGCAGGTTGGGGACTGCGGATTCTCCAGCGGCGGTCATGGTGTCTGGCGTCCTCTCGGTGTTGGAAGGCACCGGGGTATAGGAGGCCAGGGCCGACACTACAAGTGAACGATGCGCACTCGGCAAGTGCGCCCTACTTCGCCGGTGAGGGCTCCGACGGCAGCACGAAGCTCGTGACGAGCAGCGCGCCCGAGACCCCGGCGAAGATGCCCGAGAGCGCGAACCGGGTATTGGCACTGCTCCGCATCCGCTGCGCCTCCGCGTAGGTCCAGGCGGAGACTCCCGGAGCCTTCTCCTCCTGCAAGCGCGAATTCTGGATCAACCCCAGCACCAGGAAGGTGACGGCCGTCACGGCGGCGGCCCCGGCTCCGATCCGGGTCACCGTCACGGGCAGCGGCGCGGGCTGGGTGAACGCGTCCATGCCGGAAGGCAGCGACGGGGACAGGTTCGGCGCCCGGGGCGCATCCGACGGCCGCAGCGCGTTCGCGGTGGTGGCGTCCTCGCTCTCCATGAGGGTCTTCGTGAGCTCCTGGCTGGCCGTCTGGAAGGCCTGGTCCAGCTCCGTGGGCCGCAGGGCGGACGCGGTGTAGCTCTTCTTGAAGAGCACCCGGCCCTCGCTCGTTTCGAGCAGCGTGATGCGCATGGGCAGGTCGTCGAAGACCTTGCTCGAATCGATCGTCACCACCGCCGCCACCCCGAGGTCTCGCCCCAGCTTCGCGAAGCACTCGGGCTTGCCCTGACAGGACTCCGGGGTGCGCTGCTCACCCAGCCGAGAGAGCGCCGCGCCCGGATCCATCGCCACCGGCAGCCTCGCCTCCTGCAGGGCCCTCGAGAGCCGATCCGCCAGGGTGACGGACTCGATGGGCGTGAGCCCCTCGCTGCGCGAGACCATCACCACCAGTCCCCGCGCGTCACGCCCGTCCACGGGGGCGGGGGACTGCGCGACGAGCAACGCCAACACCAGGGAGAACATGGGCGCGCATGCTGGCACACGCCGGGCCCCGGGGCGAGGACGTCAATTGCCCAGGTACTGGCGCTCCCAGATGTCCAGGTTGAGCTTCACCTGCTTGCGCTCGCTGGCGGTCGACGCGCTCTCCGCCTTCACTCGCGCCTTCTGCAGCAGGCGGCGCGCGCTCTCCTTCTCGTCCGAGGACAGCGAGCTCGCGCGCAGCTTCCGCTCCAGGCGCTCGATGCGCGCCAGCAGCGGCGGCTTGCGCTCGGTTTTCACCCTCGACGGCTCGCTCGTGCGAGGCGCCACCCCCTGCACGACCTCCACGGGCGCCGGAGCGGGCTCGGTCCCCGGCTCGGCCACGGGCGGAGGCTCGGCCACCGAGGGCATCGCCGGGGCCACTGCCACGGAAGCCACCGCTGGAGCCGGAGTCTCGACCACGGGGACAGCCGTGGGAGCGGCCACCAGCGCCGGGGCCGGTGCACGCCGCCACAACACCGCCATGCCCGAGGCGAGCAGGAGCGACCCGGCGGCGACTCCCGCCACCACGAGGCGACGGGACCGCGGCGCCGTAGCGCGCGAGCCGGTGCTCACGGGCGGCGCTTGCGGCACGGGGGCGGGGGCGGGGGCGGGTACCGGCGGCGGCTCCACGCTGGGCATCGCCAGGCTGCGCATCTCCCGCGAGGCGCGCGCCCCATTCGGGAGCGGGACCAGCGGGAGCGAGTCCACGATCTCCTGGAGCGTGGCACGCACCTCGTCCGCGGTGGGGCGGGCCTCCGGGGCCTTCTCCAGCAGCTTCAGCACGAGCCGCGCGAGCTCGGGGGGCAGCTCCGGCCGCAGCTCGAGCGGCGAGGGCGGCGTGTGCTCCAGGTGGTGGACCAGGTACTCCGCGGGGACCCGCGCCTGGAAGGGCAACTGGCCGGTCAGCAGCTGGAAGAGGATGATTCCGAACGAGTACAGGTCCGTCCGGGCGCTCACCGGATCTCCGCGCACCTGCTCGGGCGCCATGTACTCCGGCGTGCCGATGATGAGCCCGTGCAGGGTCTGCTGCGGGCTCGCCTGACTCGAGATGTGCTTGGCCAGTCCGAAGTCCAGCACCTTCACGTACGAGCCGCCGCCGGGCTGCCGCACCAGGAAGATGTTGCTGGGCTTGAGATCTCGGTGGATGACGCCCGCCCGATGCGCGGCGGAGAGGGCGTCCAGCAGCTCGTCGGCGAGCCGGATGGCCTCCTGCACCGACAGGGCCCCCTTGCGGCTGAGCCAGGTGTCGAGCGGAGTGCCCTCCAGGTACTCCATGACGAAGTACTGTCGGCCATCCGGCATCTTGTCGAAGCTGAAGATGTCGATGATGCCCCGGTGGCGGATGGCGTTGACCGCGCGGGCCTCGGCCAGCAGCCGCTCCACGTACAGCGCCTGATCGCCCACCTCGGGCCGCAGCACCTTGATGGCCACCTGCTTGCCAATCACCGGCTGCTCGCCCCGGTAGACGATGCCCATGCCGCCCAGACCGATCTGCTCCTGGATGACGTACTCGCCGAGCTGCATCCCGATGAGCGGATCGGTGAGGGGTGCACCCTGGGGCGCCGGGGCGGCCTCGAAGGCCGCGGCCTTGTTCAGGGCCGGCCGCGTGGGCGCGTGGCTCGGCACCATGGCCCCAGGCGCGGTGCCCTCAGGGCCCGGCTGGGGCTTCAGCTGCGGACGCCTGGAGGCGGCATCCTCACCGAGCACGGTGCCGTCGTGAGGGCACGTCCCGGTTCCCTCGGGAAGGCTCAGGCCACAGGTGGGACACTCTGGGAGGGGGGGCGGGGCCATCGAAACAGGCCGGGACCTTACCAGAGAACCCACCCTCTGGCGGCGAAGACATGGGCTCCCCTGCCTGCCTGCCCTCCAGGCCCTCCCCTCTCACGGTTGCAGCCGGAGGACGGTCCCGTTGGTGCCGCCCACCCAGACGCTGTCCGGCGTCACCCACACCGCCCGGAGGTGCTCGCTCACCCCGCTCACCTGCGCCGCCCAGCTCGTCCCGTTCCAGAAGACGAGGGTGCCATTGTCGCCCACGGCCCACACGCGGTCACTGCTCCGCCCGGCGATGCCACGCAGGGGCTGGGTCACCCCCGTGGGGAACGACGTCCAGCCACTCCCATCGTAGTGGTAGGCGGCCCCGTTGAGGCCCACCACCCACACATCGCGCGGACCCGAGCCCCACACGGCGAACAGGTCGGCCGACGTGGACGGCTTCACACTGGCCCAGCTCCCCGTGATGTCCCGGCGGAAGACCGCCCCGCCATTGCCCACCGCCCAGACATCGGTGACGGACGAGCCCCACACGGCGTTCAGTGGTGTGTTCCCAGGGGTGATGATGTTCCCCTCGGAGGCCCAGGCGCCGGTGTCATCGCGGCGCCGGATGAGGCCGCTGCCGCCCACCGCCCACACCGGCGCCACCCCCGAGCCCCAGAGGGAGCTCACGGTGCTCGAGAACGTGCCGCCCGTCGTCCACTTGCCGTTCTGGAGCAGGTGGATCTTCCCGGTGCTGCCGCTGTTCTCCGCCGCGAACAGCAGGTCCCCCGACCCCCACAGGGCCGTGAAGGTGCCCGCCTCCGGAGGCGCCACGGGCGACCAGACGTTGCCCTGGCGGCGCATGACCAGGTCGTTGTCCCCGGCCGCCCAGAGATCGAGCCCGCCAGCGCTCCAGAAGGCGTTGATGTTGCGCGTCACGCCCCCGGGGACCTCCGACCACTGGGTGGCCCCCCGCCGCACGATGGTGCCCGAGCTCCCGACGGCCCAGAGCACCGCGTCATTGCCCCAGATCGAGTTCAGCAACTGCGGAGTACCACTGGCCTCGGAGGCCTTGCCCAGGACGTAGATGGTTGAAGCGGGCCCGACGATCCGCGTGGCGCCCGAACTGGTCCACACGCCATTGAGCGGGGTGGAGGATGTCGCATAGGCGGCGCTCGACCACGAGCCGTTGGAATAGGTCGCGAGCGTCCCCTTGCCCACGGCGTGGGCCGTACCGGCATCCACCCCGGAGGCGATGGCCATCAGGTCCACGGATCCCGTCTTGTTGACGGTGACCCAGCCCCCATCCACGCCATGCACGAGCGCGGAGCCCTTGCCCACCGCCCAGGCCTCGTTGTTCGAGGCGGGCCACACGGCCAGGAGCTCCGGAGCGGGGCTGGTTCCGGCGTCCCAGGACTGAGGGCTCCACAGCGTGCCATTGAAGGAGTAGATGGCGCCGCCCTGCCCCACGGCGATCGCGGACGTGTCCGAGGACCCCTCGATGTCATAGATGGTCAGCGACTCGGCGAGCATCTGGGACGTCCAGGCCGAGCCGTCCCACTTGTGCAGGGCGCCCCCTGCCCCAGCCAACCACCACGTCCTTCCCGCGGCGGGCCAGGCGGCGCGCAGCGCCTGGGTGGTGCCAGGCGTGAGGCGGGCCCAGCAGGTACCATCCCAGTGCAGCGCGACGCCCCGCTCGCCCACGGCCCACACATCCGTCTCGGACCTGCCGCGGACGGTGAACAGCGTCCGGCCCTCGGAGAGCGGGTTGTCCCAGCACCAGTTGGACGTGGAGCAGGTGGGCAGCACTGAGGTCTGGGGGCAACCGCCGTCCGAGCCCCCATCCGCGTCCGGGCCCGCATCGGGGCCCGCGTCCTGTGTGTCTCCGGTACCGGGTTGCCCGGGCACAGTGCAGAAGCCCTCGCTCACGCAGACGTACTGCTCGCCTCCGGGACCACTGAGCCCCGTGCAGTCCTCGTCCGTCGAGCAGGAGAAGGATTTGCTGGGAAGGTCGATGCAGTGCAGGGACGACAAGGCCCCTACGGTCAGGGCCAGCAAAGGCCCCCAGCGCCACGCGCGCGTGTTCGTTGTCAATCCGAGTCCCTGTTGACGAGCCTGAGCGCGGACCATAGCGCGAGGAGTCCATGGGGACCACCGATGGATGGTGGGGCGGCTCGGCCGCGTCATCCAGTCATCAGGCGAACCGCTCATGAGCGATCAGCCCCACTCGAGCCAGTCCATGACCTTTCCTCTAACCACGGGAGCGAGGGCCTTCTGGTATGGCACCGCGCCAGGAGGAACGATCGATGCCATCTGGAAGCACCCTCGCCTTACGCCGTCCGTCCTGCCTCATCGGACTGCTCGCCCTCGTCCTGTTGGGGGGCTGTGCCCACAAGCCGCTCGTGACCGAGAACAAGGGCCGCGAGCTGAAGAACGAAGGTCCGGTCCTCGCGGACACCGCGAGCGGCCAGGTGCGCGGAGTCCTCTCCGAGGGCATCCGCATCTTCAAGGGGATTCCGTACGGCGGGCCCACGTCGGGCAAGAACCGCTTCATGCCGCCGGTACGGCCCGAGTCCTGGAGCGGCGTTCGCGATGCGCTCGAGTACGGCCCGCGCTGCGCCCAGCGCAGTGCCATCGGCGCCGGGGTCGCGCGCGAGGTCGTGGCGGCGCTCGTCACGCCCGATACCAAGGCCATGAGCGAGGACTGCCTGGTCCTCAATGTCTGGACCCCCGGCGTGGCGGATGGCGGCAAGCGGCCCGTCATGGTCTGGCTGCACGGCGGCGGTTTCGTGGAGGGCTCGGGGTCGGCCGCCCTCTATGACGGGACCTCGCTCTCCCGGCGTGGAGATGTCGTGGTGGTCACGCTCAACCACCGGCTCGGGGCACTGGGCTACCTGTACACGGGCAGCGGAGCCAACGCGCCGCCGGGCAATGCCGGCATGCTCGACATCGTCGCGGCGCTCCAGTGGGTGCGTGACAACATCACCTCGTTCGGCGGGGACCCCGGCAACGTCACGATCTTCGGCGAGTCCGGCGGAGGCATGAAGGTGACGATCCTGCTCGCCATGCCCGCGGCGAAGGGGCTGTTCCACAAGGCCATCAGCCAGAGCGGTGCCCTCGTGCGCGGGTTGCAGCCGGAGCAGGCGGCCGTCCATGCCAGCGAGTTCATGGCCGAGCTGAAGCTCGCGGCGGGAGCTCTCGAGGCGTTGCAGAACCTCCCCCTGGAGAAGCTGCTCGATGCCCAGACGGTCGTCCTGAAGAAGGAGCGGGGAACGTTCACGTTCAACTCGCCCTTCACCCCCGTGGCGGACGGAAGTGTCCTGCCCTTCGACCCCGCGGCCCCCGCCGTCTCGGCGGACGTGCCGTTGATGATCGGCACCAACCAGGACGAGATGACGCTGTTCCTCTACGGGAAGCTCGGGGTGATGACCGACGGCCTGGCGCGCATGGGCCTGAAGCGCCTGGTGGGTGACGCGAACGAGCAGGTCTTCGAGCACTACCGCCGCCGCATGCCAGACGCCCCGGCGAAGGACATCATCCTCACCGCGGGCAGCGACCTGTTCCGGGCGCCGTCGCTCCTGCTCGCCGAGCGCAAGGTGGCCCAGGCGGGCGCCCCCGTCTACGTGTACCTGTTTACCTGGGAGACGCCGATCCTCGAGGGCAAGCTCAAGGCCACCCACGCGCTCGACATTCCCTTCGTGTTCGACAACGCCGACCTGGTGCCTGGCTTCACCGGAAAGGACCCCGAGCGCTTCAAGCTGTCCGAGCAGCTGAGCCCGGCCTGGATCGCCTTCGCGCGCACGGGCAACCCGAACCACCCCGGCATTCCCACGTGGCCGGCCTACACCACCGGGGAGCGCCCCACCCTGCTCTTCAACCTCACGTCCCGGGTCGAGAATGATCCGGGCCACGAGGAGCGCCAGCTCTGGCGGGGCCTCCTCACGAAGTAGGCGGGGCGGTGCTCACCGTCCCACGCGGAATTCACGGGCCTTGGCGTTGTAGGCGTCCAACAGCGGCTCATACCGGACTCCGAAACCCACGGTATGGGCCCCTTCCTCCAGCGCTGGCAGCTGGAGGGAGGCGGTGAATTCCCGTTGACCGCCCGGCGGGATGACGGCGTCTTCTGGAAAGACCTCCAGCGTCCCCCGGTGGACCTCCTGGCCGTCCTTCCGGATGACGTAGAACAGCGCGGGTGCTCGCGGAAACCCGGCTCTCTCGAAGCGGAGCGCCGTGGTCCTCGGATTGGAGACCTTGACGGCCACGGGCACGGTGTCTCCGCTCTTCACGGAAGGAGGAAACACGACCTCCACCGGGATGTCGTAATACGACGAGAACGCGGGCGCGATGAAGTAATGGACTGTCTTGTCCATGCGCGTCCGCAGCTCCGTGCTTCCTGCGAACGGGCGATCCTGGATGAGGACCACTTCCCTCCCCTGCAGACCGTCCTCGTAGTTCCACAGCTCGTATTGGGATTGGCGCCGCTCGCCGCTCTGCAGGGCCACGCCCGTGTGCCCCGAGTAGAACGAATAGAGAGACGACTCCCGGAAGTTGTCACCGAAGAGCACGGGCCTGTCTCCCGCCACCCGCTCGATGTCTTCCGCCCACAGCTTCCGGCCATGGTAGTAATCCACATTGAGGTGGTTCACCGGGAAGATGCGGAACATCAAATACAACCGGAGCACCACGACGGCGAAGGCCAGCGGCAGCACCAGGAAGTGGAAGAGCTTCCTCCGCTTCTCCTCCTCGTAGAACCGCGCGGCGAGCAGCAGCAGCGGGAAGAGGGCAATGGACGTCCAGTGGAAGTGGACGAAGGCCTTCAGGGCCGTGAAGAGGAAGAAGCCGAAGGTGCCCAGGCAGATGAGCTGCAAGGCCCGCTCGAAGCGCTCCCGCGTCCTGTAGACGAACGGGATGAAGAGCAGCCCGGGCCCGATCGCCGGCAACTGCTGGCTGACGTACTCGAGGAGGTACCGGGTGGTGAAGGCCGTGGTGCGGCCCTTCAGGTGGAACTGGAAGGTCGGAAACTGGTGCGCGTACTGCCACGCCAGGTGCGGCAGGAACAGCACCAGGGCCAGCACCATCGACAGCCAGAACCTCGGTGAGCGCAGCAGACGGAGATGGGAGAGGACCGTGAAGCCCACCACCAGGACGCCGTGGTACTTCGAATACATCATCAACGCGGTGGAGAACCCCAGCAGCAGCACCGCGGGCAGATCCTCCTTCTCCAGGAACCGCTTGTAGCCGAGGAGGAACAGCACGAAGAAGAAGAGGAGCGGCCCGTCCGGGAAGATGATGAACGCCAGGTAGTTCAGCAGCGGCAGGGACAGCACCATCAGACAGAGGAGGGTGTCCCGCCGCGGCTCCCGAGGCACCAGCTTGAACAGCAGCAGCACGCTCAGGGCATTGAGAATCACATTCACCAGCCGCACGCCCAACTCGTTGGGGAAGAGCGCGTAGCCGAGCCGCACCATCAGCGCGATGAAGGGGGGATGGTCGTAATAGCCCCACTCCAACGACCGGGAGTAGAACCAGTAGTACGCCTCATCGCTGGTCAGCTCCGTGAACGCGGCCTGCACGAGATTCAGCACCAGCCAGAAGATGAAGAAGTGCAGGGGCCTGATTTTCATCGGGGGGTCGTCCCGGGGTGAGACCGGAGCAGCGCGGGTGATACCCCCCCACCGCCTGGGCGGCAAGTGGCGTGTCAGTCCCGCGCGGTATCTGCGTCAGAGCAGTGCCGTAGAGCGCTGTTCAACACGCGGCCCGGTCCCGGGCCCTCGAGGGGGAAAAACAATGCGAATGAATCTACTGGGTGCGGCCCTGATCGGCGGCCTTCTGGGCTCGTCATCCGTGCAGGCCGAGACGACGCTCTTCTCCGAGGACTTCTCCACCAACCCGAACACCAACGGCAAGTGGACCGTCGTGCAGAGCGACGTCCCGAACTCGCTCTACGACGCCACCAGCCAGTCCTTCTACATGACGCGGGTGGGCGGCTACACGGGCGGCGGCATCTACATGATGGCCAATACCCCGCTCAAGACGCGCAAGTGGGAGGCCTCGTTCCGCTACCGCATCGGCGGCCGCTACCAGGGCGGAGCCGACGGGCTCGCCTTCATGTTCTACAAGAAGGGCGGCTACAGGCCCGCGGGTGGCGGGTTCCTCGGCTTCAACCCCGCCTACGTGAACCAGCCGGGCTACGGCGTCATCATCGACAACTACTTCAACTCGGGCTGGGATCCCTCGGCCAGCTACATCGGGCTGATCAAGGACAACACCCACTCGTTCTCGGCCAAGCTCGCCTACGTCAATGACTCCCGGACCGAGGACGCCGTGTGGCACGCCATGAAGGTGCGCTTCATCGACGGCGAGGTGTCCGTGTACGTCGACGGCGGCCTGCTCTTCACCCACAAGCTGGCCACGCCGGACTACTCGTACGACGGCGTCGGCTTCTCCGCGGGCATCGGCGCCGACCAGAACTACCACCAGCTCGACGACTTCGTCCTGACGGACCTCGAGCTCCCCGTGTGGAGCGCCACCGGCCGGATGAACCTCGAGCACGGGATGCACACGGCCACCCGGCTGCCCGGGGGCAAGGTGCTCGTCGTGGGTGGCTTCAACAGCTCGGCCGAGGTGTATGACCCGGCCACCGGCGCGTGGAGCTACACGGGCTCGGCGTCCACGTCGCGCCTGCTGCCCACCGCCACCGCGCTGAAGGACGGCCGGGTGCTCGTCACCGGCGGCGAGAACGACGCGCGCTCGCTGGAGACGGCCGAGCTGTACGACCCGGCCACCGGCTCGTGGCGCCCCACCACCTCCCTGGACATCGGCCGCCGCGACCACACCGCCACCCTGCTGAGCGACGGCCGGGTGCTCGTCACCGGCGGCTACAGCGAGCGCTCCGGGACCCTCTCCTCGTCCGAGGTGTATGACCCGGCCACCGGCACGTGGACGCCCGTGGGCTTCATGGGCCAGGCCCGCAGCCAGCACAAGGCCGTGTCCCTGCCCGGGGGCAAGGTGCTCGTCACGGGAGGCCTGGACGCCAGCGGTATCCCCCTGGCCAGCGCCGAGGTGTATGACCCGGCCACCGGCGCGTGGACGTCCACCGGCAGCCTGAGCACCGGCCGCCGCTACCACTCGGCCACGGCCCTGAAGAATGGCCGCGTGCTCGTCGCGGGTGGCTACGACGCGAGCGCCTCCACCCTCGCCTCGGCCGAGCTGTATGACCCGGCCACCGGCGTGTGGAGCTCCACCGCCTCGCTGGGCAAGGGCCGCCGCTACCACTCCGCCACCCTGCTGAACGACGGCAAGGTGCTCCTCGCCGGCGGCTACAGCGACTGGTACGGCATCCTCGCCTCGGCCGAGCTGTATGACCCGGCCACCGGCGCCTTCGCCGACACCGCCAGCCTGGGGCTGGTCCGCTACGACCACACGTCCACGCTGCTGGAGGATGGCCGCGTGCTGACGGTGGGCGGCTTCAGCACGGGCGATCAGGCCTCCGCGGAGCTGTTCGGGCCCGCCAGCAGGTAACGGCGGTCCAGCCAATCCCGAGGGCCCGGTGCTCCGTCTCCCAGACGGGTGCATCGGGCCCTCGGCCGTTGGCGCCTCAGCCCACCTTGGGGCTGGTGATGCCCAGTGTGTCCGCGTAGCTGTGGAGCCCGCGGATGTGGTTGCCCCCGTCGACGGCGATCGTCTCTCCGGTGACCCACGACGAGAGCTCACTGCACAGGAACGACACCACCTTCGCCACGTCCTCCGGCTCGCCGAACACCTTGCCAAGCGGCGTACGGGCGAGGAACTCCTTCTTCATGCCGTCCGACATCAGCCCGGCCCCCTCGGAGAGGGGCGTGCGGATGAAACCCGGCGCGACGACGTTGACCCGGATGCCGTACCGCCCCAGCTCCGAGGCCGCGACCTTCGTGAAGTTCGCCAGCCCCGCCTTGGAGGCACAGTAGTGGGCGAGCCCGTCCGTCGGGGCCGTCTGGTTCAGCGAGGAGATGTTGACGAAGGAGCCGGGCTGCTTCGCGTCCACGAGCGCCCGCCCCAGGGCCTTGGTGAAGAGGAAGGGCCCCTTCAGGTTGATGTCCAGGACCTGGTCGAAGTCCTCCTCCGGCATGTCGATGATCGGGGCGAGCGTGGCCGTCCCGGCGTTGTTCACCAGGAGGCCCGGCAGGCCGAACTCACGCGTGGCGGTCTCGATGGCCCGGGACACGTCCGCGGCCCGGACCACGTCTCCCGCGAAGGCCACGGCCCGCGTGCGCCCCTCCATCGCACGGTTGAGCTCCTGGGCGGCGGCCTCCACCTTCTCCCGGGTCCGGCCGAAGAGGAGCACATTGGCTCCGTCCCGCATGAGACGCGCGGCGATCCCCAGGCCGATTCCCTGCCCCGCTCCCGTCACGATGGCACTGCTCGATACCAACTTCATCCTGGCTCCTTGTGTCTTCAGGGTGCCCGGACGCTACACCTCCACCGTGAACCGGCAAGGATTGGCCCGGGAGCGTTAAGCTCCCCCCATGCGACTGCTCCTGAACATCATCTGGATCGTGATCGGCGGCTGGCTCATCTGGCTCGAGTACGTGATTGGCGGCCTGCTGCTCTGCCTCACCGTCGTTGGCATCCCCTTCGGAATCCAGTGCTTCAAGCTGGCCGGACTGGGCCTGCTACCCTTCGGCAAGGACATCGTCGACGCGCCGGGCGCCAGCGCCATCGGCTGCCTCCTGAACGTCTTCTGGATCGTCGTCGCGGGGATCTGGATCTTCCTGAGCCACCTGGGGATCGCGCTGGTGTTCGCCTTGACGATCATCGGCATCCCCTTCGCCATCCAGCACGTGAAGCTCGCCATGCTCGCGCTCGCCCCCTTCGGGAAGCTCGTGCGCGAGAAGTGAGCACCGGCGTCAGAAGGCCACCCCAAAGGCCAGGCGCGGCGTGGGGACGATCTCCACCCGGAGCGCCTCGCCTCCTTCCGCCTCGAGGTCCGGCACCGAGCGGTACTGGGCCGAGAAGCCCGCCGCGAGCGTGAAGCGGTTGAACAACACCAGGGTCCAGCCCACGGTCCCGCCCAGCCCCAGGCCCAGGCCCCTGCGCCGCACGTGGTTCTCGGAGCGGATCTGGTGGACCACACTGAACTCGGGCCCGAAGTAGATGCCGCTCGGAGCGTTGCCGAGCACGAAGAGCCGGATGCCGAGCGTTCCCGCCAGCGACAGGGTCCAGGCCTCCGGCGTGCGGCCATAGGCGAACTCCGGCGCCACGTAGAGCGAGAGGGGCTTGCCGAAGGCCCGCTCGTACTCGACTCCGAGCTGCGAGTGCTGGAGCGCCAGCGGGTTGATGGTGAAGGTGTTGCGCGCGCCCAGGTCCTCCACGGGAGGAGGCTTCGGCTTGCCCAGGTTCGAGAACCAGTCCTGGACCCGGGTGATGACGTCGTCTTCCGCCAGCGCCCTCCCGGGGAAGAGGACATAGAGCGAGAGCAGGAGGACCAGCGCGGCGCGGGACATGGAGGGCTCGTGGACCGAGGGGGGAAAAGGCGCGCCATCTTCGGGCACCCCCGGTGATGCCTCAAGCACGGAGCTTCAAGGGCGCGCCTCCCGCTCCCGCTCGAGGAGCCACGAGGCGATGGCCTTCTCACACTCCTGGTGACGGTCGAGGAAGGCGAAGTGGCCGCTGTCGAACTCGACATAGGTGGCGAGGCGGCCCGCGCGGTGGGCGGCTTCGCGCATCAGGCGCGCGGGCATCATGGTGTCGTGCTTCCCCTCGACGAGCAGCACGGGCACGCGAGGCGGTGGCACCTTCGTCGAGGCCCCGGAGATCAACAGGAGCCCCCGGAGCTCCAACCCGGGATGCGCGGCACGGCCCACGAGCACGCTCGCGCCCACTCCGCCATTGGAGAGCCCCCCGAGGTACACCCGCCGGACTCCGCGCCGCGCGAGCCACTCGAAGGTGCGCTCCAGGGTCTCCTCCCCCTGGCGCGACCACCAGTCTCCCGCCGGACCCACCGAGGGGCACACGGTGAGCGCCGGGATGGCTCGGACCGCGCGCGCCATCTGCCAGCAGTACACGGCGAAGTTGCCGGTATAGCCGTGCAGGAAGACGACGGCCGTCTCGGGAGTGGCGGTGCGCTCGGCGGGAATGACGACGGCATCGAAGGACCCGGGCGACTGGAGCCCGAGCCATGTCGCGATGGCGGGCGTGGCGCTCAGGCCCTCGGCCTCCCCGAGCCGGGCGAAGGCGGACTCGAGGGCCGGGACGAAGTCGTGCGTGTCCGAGCGGGGCAGGCGGCCGGAGAACAGGAGCGCCTGGGCCGCGAGCAGCGTCCCATCCCGCTCGTCGACGAGCCGGTTGACGAGCCGCCATCCCTCGTCCGGCAGACGCACGGTGTGCAGACCGGGCCCATCCGCGAGGACGAGCCGCGCGCTGGCGACGAGCAGCAGGAGGCCGAGCCCCGCCCGCGTCAGTCCGCGCCACCTCCGCCTGCGTTTCGTGAGGAGCCCGGCCGAGACGATGGCGGCCCCCACCGCATAGGCCCAGCCCGAGGGGGTCGCTCCCACGTAGAAGGCCGCCACGAGCAGGAAGGCGGAGACAGGAGCGGTGAGGAGGCCGAGGACCAGGGCGAGCATGGGCACAGTGTGCGGCGCTGCCTGCCTCCGGAGGGCCCCGCCCCGCCGAACGGCTCCAGGAAGACGGCCGCCGGTCGTGCCGCGCCCCCGAGAGGCCCGCGCTGTAGCAGATGTCTCCATCGCGATCAGTCCCTGTCCGGAGATGGGACACCCACTGGCTCCTCTCGAAATCCCCGGCACTCCTGGGAAAACATCACGCGGGCGTAACGGTGCTTTACGTTCCAGCGCCCCGGACGGTGGAGTCCCGATGCTCCATCACGACGGCTCGGCTCGCGCCAACCTCGCGTTCTCACAAAGGGCGAGCCCCTGGCCCAGGCCTTGCTCATGGGACACGGAGCGCCTCACCCCCCAGCAAAAGGAAGCACGCCCTATGAGCAAGAACCTTCGTGGCAATTTCAAGTGGATGGCGATCGCCGGTGCGTCCCTTCTCGGCGCCTGCGGCGTGCCGGGGGACGAGACCGCGGCCGGTGGCGAGGGGCTCGCGCAGGGCGCGCAGGAGCTCGCCGCCCGTGACGTGTCGGTGCGGCTGTCCTCGGAGAAGGCCACCTTCGGCGCCAGCGAGAAGGCCTCGGTGACGGTCACCCTCACCAATGACTCGCGCCACCCGGTGAAGCTGCTCAAGTGGTACACGCCCGCCGAGGGGCTGGAGGAGGCGCTCCTCCAGGTGAAGCTCAACGGCGAGGACGTGGAGTTCACCGGCCCGCACTACAAGCGCCCGGCCGCCTCCGAGAAGGACTTCCTCACCCTGGCCCCCGGCGAGAGCCTGAGCCGCACGGTGGACCTCGGCGAGGTCTATGATCTGTCGCGCACCGGCAGCTACTCCCTGCGCTTCGACGTCGCGGTGGAGAAGCTCCACGGCAACAGCGCCAAGGCCGGGCGGCTCGAGTCCAACGACGTGACCGTGTGGATCGAGGGCCGCGCCGCCGCCAAGCCCGTCGTGGACAGCCCCACGACGCTCGGCGCCATCACGTTCAGCGGCCGCTGCGACGCCACGCAGCAGTCCACCATCATGAACGCGCTCAACGCCGCCAGCGCCATGGCGAACGACTCGTCGAGCTACCTCAACGGCACGCCCTCGGGCACGGTGCGCTACACCACCTGGTTCGGCGCCTTCTCCAGCAGCGGCTGGACCACCGCGAAGACCCACTTCGCCGCCATCAAGGACGCCTTCGACACCAAGCCCGTCACGGTCGATTGCGGCTGCAAGAAGAGCTACTACGCCTACGTCTACCCGAGCCAGCCGTACAAGATCTACGTGTGCAACGCCTTCTGGGCCGCGCCGATGACGGGCACCGACTCCAAGGGCGGCACGCTCATCCACGAGATGAGCCACTTCACGGTGGTGGCGGGCACGGATGACCACGTCTACGGGCAGAGCGGCGCCAAGAGCCTGGCGATCTCCAGCCCCACCGACGCGCTCGACAACGCGGACAGCCACGAGTACTTCGCCGAGAACACGCCGTTCCTGCAGTAGTCTCGTGGTAAGGGCGGTCCATGCCCAACACGACGATCATCGACGGCCTGGATGGACTCCGGGCCCTGGCCGGACAGAAGCTCGGTGCCTCGGAATGGAAGCAGCTGGCGTACGAGGACATCGTGCGCTTCGCCGAGGCCACCGGCGATTTCCAGTGGATCCACGTGGACCGCGAGCGGTGCCAGCGCGAGTCGCCCTTCGGAGTGCCCATCGCCCATGGCTACTTCAGCGTCTCGCGCATCGCCGGGCTGTTCTTCGAGATCGTCGACATCCGCGGCTTCGGCCTGGTGCTCAACTACGGGCTCAACAAGGTCCGCTTCCCCGCGCCCCTCAAGGCCGGGGCCCGCTACCGGCTGAGCCTCGAGCTGAAGGAGCTCAAGGACATTCCCAAGGGCGTCGAGGCCCTGATGCTCGCCACGCTCGAGATCGAGGGCGAGGCCAAGCCGGCGTGCGCCGCGGAGGTGCTCTACCGGTTCATGACGGCGTGAGCGGCAGGTGGCCTGCTCGCTGAGTACGCGGGCCACCCGTCTTCCCGTGCCGGGCTTGCCCCGGGCTGCCAGCACGAGGGGCCCGGCCTCACCTTTGGTGGAAAGCGCCCCACTCCACCAACGCAAGCCCACCTCATGTCCACGCTCTCTCCACCGCCCCTCTCCCGCCTGTCCCTGCTGGCCTTCGATCACCGGGACTCTTTCGAGCGCTCGCTCCTCGGCCTGTCTGGTCCCCCTACGGCCGACGAGGCGGAGGCCATCCGCCGGATGAAGACGCTCATCTACACCGGCTTCCGGCTGGCCCTCCGCCAGGGAGCACGGCGCAACGGCAGCGGCATCCTCGTGGACGAGCATTACGGGACCCACGTGGCGGCCCATGCGCTCGAGGACGGGCCCCTCCTGGCCCTGTCCGTGGAGAAGAACGGGCAGGACGAGTTCGACTTCGAGTACGGCCAGGACTTCGGCGCGCACGTGGAGACGTTCGACCCGGCCTTCACCAAGGTGACGGTCCGCTACAACCCCGACGGTGACGCCGAGCTGAACGCCCGGCAGACGGAGCGGCTCGCCCACCTGACGGACTGGTTGCAACAACGAGGACGCCGCTTCCTCTTCGAGCTGCGGGTGCCACCGACCCAGGCCCAGCTCGACGCCGTTGGAGGACACCGGGAGCGCTACGACGCCGAGCTGCGGCCCTCGCTCCTGGTGCGGGCGATGGCGGAGCTGCAGGCCGGGGGCGTGGAGCCGGACGTGTGGAAGATCGAAGGCCTGGACAGAGCCTCGGATTGCGCGAACGTGGCCCGGCAGGCCCGCGCGGGGGGCAGGGATCACGTGTCCTGCATCGTGGTCGACCACCTCACGGGCTGGAAACGGCTGGAGCGCTGGCTGCGCGTGGCCGGGGCCACTCCGGGCTTCATCGGCTTCTCGCTCGGCCAGACGATCTGGTGGAACCCCCTCCGGGCCCTGCAGGAGGGACGCATCACCGCGGCCGATGCGGCCCAGCGGATCTCCGAGAACTACCAGCGCGCGCACATCACCTGGGACAAGGCGGCGCTCTGCTCCCCGCTTCAGCGGACGGAGGCCTCGCCCGCCTGAAGCCCATGCGCCATCTCCAGCTGGGTGAGCGGCTGCCGCCGCAGACCCTGGGCGGCGAAGAAGGCGGCGCCCAGTGACTCGGGAACGATGGCGGGAACCCTCCACCGGCGGCCGGGCAGCCAGGCCGCGAGCGCCCGCAACAGACGGCTGCCCTCGCCCCGCCGGCGCTGCTCCCCGGGCACCACCAGGGAGCGGAGCATCACGTCCTGAGGACCCGTTTCGAGCACCACGGCCATGGCCGCACCCAGGCGGAAGGCGCGCGTGGGCGCGGTGAGCCCGGCCAGCGTCTCCGGCGCGAGCTGCCAGGGCAGCCCGGGCTCGCCCTCCCGTAGAATCGCCGCCAGGGCCGTGGAGAGGGCAATCTCCTCCAGCGGCGCGGCGTGCTCCGGCGGCGTCCCTTCCCAGCCCACGAGCCGGCGGCGGACCTGGAAGCCCGTGCGCTCGTAGAGGGCCACCGCGGGGGCGTTGCTCTCGATGACCTCCAGCAGCACGGCGTGGTCGCCCCGGCCCCGCGCCTCGTCCATCAGCCTCCGCAGCAGCTCACGGCCCACCCCGGTCCGCCTCAGCCCGGGCACGATGGCCATGGCCGCCACCCGGCTCGTGGTCCCCCGGCGGGCCACCAGCGCCAGCGCCTCTACCCGGCCCTCCCGCACCACCACCAGGCTGTCGGCGAGATGCACGTGCTCGGTGCGCACCCGCTGCTCGAAGGCGCGGACGTCCCCGGAGATGGGCACCACGTACCCGGCGAAGCAGGCCGCGAACCCCTCGGCGAGCCTGTCGAGGGGAACGGAGAGGGCGGAGGAGATCTCGGGAGCGGACATGCCCGCCATCCTAAATCCCCGGCAATCGTCGCGGCGGAGGAACGTAGGGCAGCCCTCGTGGCGCTGGGAGCCATGTGGCTGCCGGCACGCCGCGCCGCCCGCGTGGATCCCATGGTGGCGCTGCGCTACGACTAATCCTCCAGTACAGGGATGCTTCCCTGGCCGCTCCGCGGGCGGAAGCGCGCGAGCCCCGGACACGCCCGGATGGAAAAAGGGCCGTGGAAGAGAATCGCGGCACCGTGGTGTTGAAGAGGGCGAAGTCGCCGTGATCCGAAGGCTGCTGCACAGGGTGTACACGTGCGAAGCATCGGCGTGGCACCAGAGGGCCGCGAGGCCCAAGGGCCGCCGATTCGAATCAACTTTGAAGGTGCATGCACCATCGCAAGCACGGAACTTCCACGAGGGGGGCGGAGACGCCCCCCTTCGTCGTTTCCGCATCACATCTCCACAGACGCCCTTCCTTCTCTTTGAACGAAAGGAAGCGCCATGAACCATCTCCGTCTGCATGTTGAGACGCCGTACCAGGTGACGCCCCTCCCGCTCTCGAATGGGCGGGCCACCCGCCGCATCGTGATTTCCACCGGCAAGGGCGCGGCGCGGGTGTCGTTGGATCCAAACATCTGCAGCCTCGATCCCTTCGGCGACACGGCCGGATGTACGCGGATCGCCATTCACACCTTCGAGGCGAAACTCTCGTTGCTCGAGGAGCGCGACGGCAAACAGCTGTTCGCACTCGAGCCGACGGAGGCCGAGATGCCCTTGCTGCGACTCGTGCTACATCCGGAGCGGCACCGCCACTCGGTGTCGGCCCGCCTGCTCGTGCTCGACGCGGCGGGCACGATCACGAACGTGGTCGCGCTCGAGCCGCTTCCGAGCACGTGAGCGCGAGGCCTACTCCGAGCGGCAATCCACCCAGCTCACGCCCGAGCCGCGCGTCTCGCGCCAGATGCGCGGGAGGGCGCTGGTGGCCTTCGGGTGGATGTCATGGAAGAGGATGATGCCGTGGCGCCACAGCAGCATCAGCGACAGCACGCGCCCGGCAGCCTTCGCGCCCGAGTTGCTCGCGTGCCAGTCCTGCGAGTCGATGTTCCAGAGCATGTTCTTCATCCCGCCCCGCTCCAGCGCCTGGAGGATGTCCGGGGTGCGCTGGCCGTACGGCGGGCGGAACAGCGTCAGCTTTGTCTGGCCCTCCGGCAGGCTCTGCGCGAGCTTGGAATGAAAGGCCTCCATGCCCGCCACCGCGCCACTCCAGGTGGCATGGGAGCGGTGCTCCTGGCCGTGCGAGCCCACGCACATGCCCGCGTAGAGCGCCTTGAGCTGCTCCACCGAGGTCGCCTTGAGCCGGGCCTCGTGGTTGTTGCCGAGCAGGAAGAAGGCGGCGTGGATGCCCTCGGCGCGCAGTTGCGTGGTGAGCGTGTCCGTGCCGCCGCCCTTGGGCGTGGGGCCGTCATCGAAGGTGAGCAGGAAGCTGCGGTCCGGCAGCTCCAGGCCGAACTGCTCGGAGGGCGACAGGGGGAGGATCTCGCTCGTCACCTTGGGGAAGAGCCCCGCCAGGCGGACCAGCTCGGCGACGTAGCCCTGGTGGAAGGGCTTCTGCTCGGCGTACCAGGGCGCCAGCTCCGCCGGCAGCTTCGCGAGGCCCGCCCGCGAGGTGGCGACCAGCGCGTCCCAGTCCTTGGGCACCGCGCCCTCGCAGAAGAGTGCCCCGGCGGCACACGTCTCCCGGGCCTTGGCGAAGTTGCCCACCACCACCTGCCGCATCCGCTCCTTCCACTTCGCCAGGGACGCCGCGTCACCCGTGGCGTCGTTGCGTGCGTCCGCGTCCGCCATGGCCTCGGTGAACACGGCGAGCTCCGCGCGGGAGGCCACGTCGAAGGCCTGGGGAGTCGTCATGGGCCAGGGCCATTGGGCGCGCTCGGTGAGCGACACCTTCAGGCCCCCCGCCTGGGCGGACGGGACGAGCAGGACGGAGCAGATGAATGCGGTCAGGAGGCGAAGCGAGCGGTGCATGGAATCCTCTCTTGAAGCCGAGAAATAGCACGCGACATGCCAGCCCCTGTAGGGCACCCCGCTCCCGGGAAAGCGGCTGGCCGGCCACGTTCCAGGCCCGGTGGGAAGCGAGGACGTGGTTGGGAGGACACATCATGTAGAGTGCGCGGCCTTCTTCGCCGGGTCCCACCATGTCCATTCCCTCCGAGATCGCCCACTGCCAGTACCACCCCCGAGCCGCCGCCGGGTGGTTCTGCCCGGCTTGCGACGCGAAGCTGTGCCCCGACTGCGCCGTCCTCGAATCGGTGGCCTCCACCGACCTGCTCTCCTGCGCCCGTTGTGGCGGAGCGGTGGAGGAATTCAAGGTGCATCGCTCGCATGCTCCCTTCTCGCGGCGGCTCCTGGGGACGTGGAGCTACCCGCTGAGGAAATCGGGGCTGCTGGCCCTGCTCGCGGTGGGCGCGGTGGTGGCGATGTCCCGAGGGCTCGCCAGCATCCTGCCCTTCGTGCCCGGACTCATCCTGCTCACCATCTGGTTGGGCAGCTTCTGGGGCTCGCTCTTCTGGATCGTCCGCGGCACCGCCATGGGCGCCGAGCACTTCACCGCCCCCGACTTCCACGACGTGCACCATGATCTGGTGAGCCCCGCCATCCGCGGCACGGTGGCCACCGCGCTGATCTGGGTCCCCGCCGTCCTCTTCATCTGGAACGCCGACGAGACGAACGGTTCCATCGCCATGTTCGCCGTGATGGTGCTCGCCACCGTCCTCTACGCGCCCATGGCCCTGCTCTTCGCCGCCACCGGGCAGGGCACGCTGTCCCTGCTCAACCCCTTCAAGGTCATCGGCATCGGCATGCGCCTGGGCCGGGCCTACCTGGTGGTCGCGGCCTGGATGGTGCCACTGGCCCTGCTGCACCTGGTGCTGATGTTCGTGGCCGGGAAGGTCTCCTCACTGAGCATTCCCCTGCTGCCCTCGGTGGTGGGAGAAGCGCTCTCCCTCTACGTCCCGTTCGTGATGGCGCGCATGCTCGGACTGCTGCTGTACGTGCACGGGGACCGGGTGGGTTACGGCGTGGACTCGGAGTTCTACGAGCCGGCGCTGCCCGGCGTGAAGCCCCGGGGGAAGAAGCGCGCCGCGCGGGTGCCCGCCCAGGCGCAACCCGAGGCCATCCGCCCGCGCGTCATCGAGCTGGAGCCAGAACCGGCCCCCCGCCCCGCAGCCACGCCGGAGCCGCTCGAGGTCCAGGTGGTGAAGGCGGTGGAGACGAACGCGCTGGACCGGGCACTCGAGCTCTACCGGCGCCTGCCCGAGGCCCCGGCGCCGCTGCCCGCCGCCAGCCATGTCGCGGTGGGGCAGAAGGCGGCGTCGGTGGGCGACTACCCGTTGGCCGTGCGGGCCCTGAAGCAGGTGGCCCAGCACAGCCCGGAGGATCCGCTCGCGCCCAAGGCCTGTGTCATCCTGGCGCGCCTGTATGGGGAGCGGCTCGGGGACGAGGCGAGCGCGCTGAAGCTCTACCGGCACGTGGTGGGCCGCTACCCCGGGACGGACGCGGCGCGGTTCGCGCAGTCCCGCCTGACGCCGGCCTGAGCCCGGGACGAGCCGCTACGCCGCGTGCCTGTCGAGGATGCCCGAGCGGGCGATGCGCTCGACGGCCTCGGCCAGCCGCGCCTCGTTCTGCACGAGGGCGATGCGCACGTGGCCCTCGCCCATGGCGCCGAAGCCACTGCCGGGCACCACGGTGACCCCGGCCAGCTCCAGCAGTTCCATGGCGAAGGCGAGGCTGGACTCGAAGCCGGGGGGCACGGGCGCCCAGCAGAACATGGTGGCCTTGGGCTTGGGGACGACCCAGCCCAGCCGGTTGAGCCCGTCCACGAGCACGTCCCGGCGGCGCTGGTAGGTGGTGGCCATGTCGGCCACGCACTGCTGGGGCCCGGTGAGCGCGGCGACCGCGGCGGCCTGGATGGGACGGAAGAGCCCGTAGTCCAGGTGCGCCTTCACCTCCGCGAGCAGCCCGAGGAGCCGCGCGTTGCCCACCGCGTAGGCGATGCGCGCCCCAGCCAGGTTGTACGTCTTGGACAGGGAGTTGAACTCCAGGCCCACCTCCATCGCGCCGGGCGTCTCCAGGAAGCTCGGAGGCCGGTACCCATCGAAGGACAGCTCGCTGTAGGCCGCGTCGTGCAGGATGACCGTGCCGTAGCGGCGCGCGAAGGCGACCACCTGCTCGAAGAAGCCGGGCCGGACGATCGCTGCCAACGGGTTGCTCGGGTAGTTGAGGACCAGGAGCCTGGCGCGCCGCTTGATCTCCTCGGGCAGCGCCTCCAGCTCCGGGAGGTAGCCGTGCTCGGCCTTCAGAGGCACGGGGTACAGCTCCGCGCCGGCCAGTACGGGGCCCGCGGTGTAGATGGGGTAGCCGGGATCCGGCACCAGCACGAGGTCCCCCGGATCCGTGACGGCCTGGGTGATATGGGCCAGGCCCTCCTGCGAGCCGGTGAGCCCCAACACCTCCGAGTCCGGGTTGAGCACCACGCCGAAGCGCCGCTGGTACCAGCCCGCCACGGCCTCGCGGAAGGCGGGCAGATCCCTCATCGGGTAGCCGTAGTTGCTGGGGTCGCGGATGGCCTGGGCCATGGCCTCGGTGATGTGCGAGGCGGGGGGCAGGTCCGGGCTGCCGATGGACAGGTTGATGACATCGGCTCCGGTGGCGAGCTTGCGCTTGCGCGCCTCATCCATGGTGGTGAAGACGGCGGCGGCGAGCTTCTGGAGACGCTGGGGCTTGCTCATGGACATGGGACGGGCGCCCCTCTATCACGCCCGCCCACCCCGGCTCCAGGCAGCCGGGCACTGCACCCTGGCTACCACCGCAGCAACGCGACCCCGGCGAGGATGAGCACGACGGCCAGGACGCGGAGGGGCGAGAAGCTCTCGTGGAAGAACGCGATGCTGAAGACGAGCGTCAGGGCCGCTTCCAGTCCGAGCACCGCGATGTACATGACGCCCAGCTCGCCCCGGCGCATGGCGATCGCCAGGACGACGGCCCCCACCACGAACAGGGCGAGGAAGGCCAGGGTCGGCAGCAGCCGGGAGGCCCCCTCCGAGAGCTTCATGAAGATCCCCCCGCCCGCGAAGCACACGGACGAGAGGAACAGCAGCACCAGCTCCTTCCAGGACACCATCCGGGCCTCAGCTCCTGTCGCCACACACGGGCAGGAGCAGGGAGAAGGTGGTGCCACGGCCGGGCTCGCTGCGCACTCCCATCTCCCCGCCCATCTTCTGGATGATGGACTGGCTGATGGACAGGCCGAGCCCGGTCCCCGCGCCAGCGGGCTTGGTGGTGAAGAACGGCTCGAAGATGCGGGGCAGCACCTCGGGAGGAATCCCGTGCCCGGTGTCCGAGATGTCGATGCGCACCCGATCCCCTTCCACCGCGGTGAGCACGCGGAGCACGTGGCGCTCCGGGCCTCCGGAGGGCATGGCCTGGGCCGCGTTGATGATCAGGTTGAGGAAGACCTGGCTGAGCCGGCCCTCGCTGGCGGACACGGGTGGCAACGCGTCCGCGTAGTGCCGCTCCACCCGGGCCGTGTGCTTCAGCTCGTTGTGCGCCATGCGCAGCACGACATCCAGGCACGAGTGGATGTCCACGGGAGCCAGCTCCTCGCCCGCGGTATGCGAGAAGAACCGCATGTCGCGCACGATGTCCCGAATGCGCTGGCCCCCGGACAGGCTCTCGGAGATGACGTCCTTCACCTCGGAGAGCGTCTCCCCCAGGCGCGGCGGCAGCCCCGGCAGGACCGCCAGCTCCCGCTCCAGCTCGTCCCGCCACTCCTGCAAGTAAGTGAGGTTGGAGAGCACATAGGAGGTGGGGTTGTTGATCTCATGGGCGATGCCCGCCGCCAGTGCGCCCATCGCGACGAGCCGGTCATTCTGGATGCTCTGCTGCTCGAGCCGCCGCTTCTCGGTGAGATCATCGCCGACGATGAGCAGGCGCCGCGCCGTTCCCGACACCTGGATCGAAGCGGCGATGCCGAGCGCCACCCGCTCCCCGTTCGCCGAGCGCAGGCCCTGGTCCTCCAGCCGCACCGTGCCGCGCACACGGAGATCCTTCAGCGCCTGGCGCAGGGGCGCGCGCTCGTCCTCGGGGGCGAGCGCCTCGAAGGAGGTGCCGAGCAACTGCTCTCGGGACAGGCCCAACAACCGCTCCGCCACCGGGTTGACCTCCAACACACTGCCGGCCGCATCGAGCACGAAGACGGCCTCCCGGGAGTGCTCCATGAGGTGGAGGGTGCGCTCGTGGGCCTCGCGGACCTGCTCCTCCAGGTGGGCGGCGTGCCGCTCGATGAGGGCCTTGGCCTCCTGCAGCGAGGCCTCCTGCCGCCGGCGCTCGCTGATGTCGGCGTAGATGCCGACCAGCCCCTTCACCGTCCCATCCAGGTCCTTCAGCGGCACCTTGCTCGTCAGGACCCAGGACATCTCTCCACTGGGCCGATCGATGGGCTCCTCGTAGGCGAGCTTGGGGACGCCGGACTCCATCACCTCGCGATCATCCCGGCGGTAGGCCTCGGCGCGCGTGCTCGTCACGTGCATCTCGATGTCCGTCCTGCCGATCACCTCCAGCGGCGAGGACATGCCCATGTCGCGGGCGAACTGCGGGTTGCAGCCCTGGTAGACACTGTGGCGGTCCTTCCAGAACACCGAGTGGGGAATGTGCGTGAGCACGCTGGTGAGCAGCTCCTGTTGATCCAACAACTGGCGCTCGATGCGCTGGCGCTCGCGCATCTCCGCCTGCAGGAAGGCGTTGAGGGAGCGCATCCGCTCCTGGGCCTGCTCCAGCTCGGTGTTGCGGGCCTTGAGCTGCCGCACCTGGGCGCGCGCGCGCAGCATCAGCTCGAGCTGGCGCTTGAGCGCGAACAGGCAGCGGCGCTGGGACTCACTCAACCCGCGGGGACGCCGGTCGATGACGCAGAGGGTACCGATCGGAAAGCCGTCCTCCGTCTGGATGGGGACGCCCGCGTAGAACCGGATGAACGGGTCGCTCTGGACGAGCGGGCTGGTGGAGAAGCGCTCGTCGGCGATGGCGTCCTCCACGAGGAAGACCCCCTCCCGCTCGATGGCGTGGGTGCAGAAGGAGATGACCCGCTCCGTCTCGCTCACCCCATGCAGCCCCACGTTGGCCTTGAACCATTGCCGGTGCCGGTCCACCAGGCTGATGAGCGCGATGGGCGTGCCGCACGACTCCGCGGCGAGCCGGACGATGTCGTCGTAGTCCGGCTCGGGCGGCGTATCGAGGATGCCGGAGCGCTCGAGCGCCTGCAGGCGTCGCGCTTCGTCTCTCTTCAATGCAGGAGATGAGGTGTGCATAGGGCCTGGAGTGGACTGTCGCTGCCCAGGTGGAGTCCCTGGCATGAACAGTCCGCCACATTTCGAAGGCGCGTGCGCACGCCATGTAGGTCCCAGCACCCAAAGCGCGCAGCTGACGTGAACAACCCGCAACCGCATTACAACGAGGTTTGACCACTATCTTTCACTTCACCGGAACTCGCGCTCCCGGGGGGCCGCCGCGATGAACAACCTCCGCCGCCCGTCGCGCGCACCTCCGCGCGCGAGGCCGTGAGGACACCGTCATGAACCGGAGAGAGTTCCTCGAAGCCACACTCGCGCTGATGGTGGCCCCGAGCGCCTTCGCAGCGGGCACCCCGTCCGCGTCCCAGGCCATCCCCCGCCGGAAGCTGGGGCGCACCGGAGAGCAGGTCTCCTGCATCGGCCTCGGCGGCTTCCACATCGGCAAGCAGAAGGACGAGGCCGAGAGCATCCAGATCATCCGGCGCGCGCTCGACCAGGGCATCAACTTCCTCGACAACTGCTGGGACTACAACGAGGGCCAGAGCGAGCTGCGGATGGGCAAGGTGCTCCGGGACGGCTACCGCGCCAAGGCCTTCCTGATGACGAAGATCGACGGCCGCGACAAGAAGACGGCCGCGGCGCAGATCGACGAGTCGCTCAAACGGCTCCAGACGGATCGGTTGGATCTGCTGCAGTTGCACGAGGTCATCCACGCCAATGATCCCGAGCGCGCCTTCGCCGAGGGAGGCGTCATCGAGGCGATGGAGGAGGCGCGCAAGGCGGGCAAGGCGCGCTTCCTGGGCTTCACCGGGCACAAGTCGCCCGCCATGCACCTGAAGATGCTCGAGGCGGCGAAGAAGCACGGCTTCCGCTTCGACGCCGTGCAGATGCCGCTCAACGTGATGGACGCCCACTACGACAGCTTCGAGAAGCGCGTCCTGCCGGTGCTCGTGCGGGAGGAGATCGGCGTGCTCGGCATGAAGTCGATGGGAGACCCCTTCATCCTGGAGAGCAAGACAGTCACCGCCACGGAATGCCTGCGCTACAGCCTGTCGCTGCCGGCGAGCGTGGTGATCACCGGCATGGACTCGATGGACCGGGTGGAGCAGGCGCTCTCGGTCGCGCGCGGCTTCAAGCCCCTCTCGGAGAAGGAGGTGGAGAAGCTGCTCGCGCGCACCGAGAAGGCCGCCAAGGGTGGCGGCTTCGAGAAGTACAAGACCAGCCAGCACTTCGACGGCACGGCCAAGCACCCGGAGTGGATGGGATAGCCACCGGAGGCCCGCGAGCCCCTGCCCCGGCGGTTCTGAACTGCACTGGCGGTTCCGGACTCCTGGAATGCCGGTGAAGTGCCGGAGTTGGAGGAGAACCCCCGGGTACGCGGGCCTGGGAAGTGGCATGCTCCACGCCGCGTTTCCCCGGCCATTCCCATGCAACACTCCTCCGGCGCTCACACGCCCAGCCGCCTCGAGATTCCCCAGCGCCTCTACGGGCGGGACACGCACGTCGCCACGCTGCTGCAAGGCTTCGAGCGGGTCGCCCAGGGAGGCCGCTCGGAGCTCATGCTGGTCCGCGGCTACTCGGGCATTGGCAAGTCCTCGGTGGTGTACGCGCTGCAGGAGCCCGTGCTGGGGCGGCACGGCTTCTTCCTGAGCGGGAAGGCGGAGCAGTTCCAGCGGGACATCCCCTACGCCCCCCTGGCCCAGGCCCTGGGCGGCCTGACGCAACAGCTGCTGGCGGGCCCGGACGAGCAGCTCGCCCGGTGGCGCGAGCGGCTGCACGAAGCCTGGGGCGAGCAGGGCCAGGTCCTCGTGGACGTGGTGCCCCAGTTGGAGCGCGTGGTGGGCCGGCAACCGGCCGTGCCGGAGCTGCCGCCGGGCGAGTCCCAGCACCGCTTCCACCGGCTGTTCCAGAAGTTCCTCGGCGTGTTCGCCACCCCCGAGCACCCGCTCGCCGTGTTCCTGGATGACCTGCAGTGGGCCGATCTGGCCAGCCTCCGGCTCCTCCAGCACCTGCTCACCCACCCGGACACGCCGCCGTTGCTGGTGCTCGGGGCCTATCGCGACAACGAGGTGAGCCCCTCCCACGCGCTGGCGCTGGCGCTGACGGAGCTGCGCAAGGCGGACGTGCGGATGACGGATGTGCGGCTCGAGCCGCTGAGCCGCGAGCACAGCCAGGAGCTCGTCGCGGATTCGCTCCCGGGAGCGAGCGAGAGCATGGTGGGGCCCCTGTCGGCCCTGGCCCACGAGAAGACCGGCGGCAACCCGTTCTTCCTCGGGCAGTTCATGTTGACGCTGCACCGTGACGGCCTGCTGACCCGGACGCCCGAGGGCGGGTGGCGATGGGATGCGGCGGGTGTGCGGGCGAAGGACTACTCCGGCAACGTCGCCGACTTCATGGTGAGCCGGCTGCGCCATCTGCCCGTTCGTACGCAGCACCTGCTGCAACTGGCCGCGTGCGTGGGCAACCTCTTCCCGCGCCAGCTGCTGGTCATCCTCTCCGGCACGGAGCCGGGCGAGGTGGAGGTGGGCCTCGAGGAAGCACTCGCGGAGGGCCTGCTGGTGCGCGAAGGCCCGGAGCGCTGCCGCTTCCTGCATGATCGCATCCAGCAGGCGGCCCATGACCTCATCCCCGAGCAGGAGCGCAAGACCGTCCACCTGCGCATCGGCCGCCTGCTGCTGGCGAGCCTGTCCCCGGAGGAGGTCCGCGAGAAGATCTTCGATGTGGTGGGACAGCTCAACGCGGGGGTGGAGCTGATCAGCGACGTGGCGGAGCGCCACCGCGTCGCGCGGCTGAACGCCGAGGCGGGCTGGAAGGCGCGAGCCTCGACTGCGTTCCGGGAGGCCGCGGACTTCTTCGCGTCGGCCTTCTCGCTCATTCCGGGCGAGCCCTGGGAGACGGATCCATCGCTGGCGTTCAAGCTCCAGCTGGACCGGGCTCACAGTGAGTTCATGAGCGGCAACGCCACCGAGGCCCGCCAACTGGTGGAGCTGCTCCGGCCCCGGGCCCGGTCCCGCGCGGAGCTGGCGGCCGTCTACCGGCTGGAGAGCGAGCTCCTCCTCGCCACCAATCAGATCCAGGCGGCCAAGAGCTGTCTGCTGGAGGCGCTGGCCCGGCTGGGCATGCCTCTGCCCCCCCATCCCTCCCGCGCGGAGGTGGTGGCCGCCAACGAGGAGGTGTGGACCCTGCTGGGAGCGCGCCCCATCGAGCAGCTCGTCGAGCTGCCCCTCATGACCGATCCGGACATGAAGGCGGTGATGGAGGTGCTCGCCGCGCTGTTCACGCCGGCCATCTTCACCGACGAGAACCTGCTCGCCCTCCACCTGTGCCGGATGGCGGCCCTGAGCCTCCAGCATGGCAATACCGAGGCCTCCGTCCACGGGTACGGCTGGTACGGCCTGGTGCAGGGGGCCATCTTCAAGCGGTACCGGGAAGGCCATGCCTTCGGTGTGCTCGCGACCGAGCTGGTGGAGCGTCACGGCTTCTCCGCCGAGCGAGGGCGGGCGCTCTACGCCCTGGAGCTGACCGGCTATTGGACGCGGCACCTCTCGCTCGCGCTGGAGACCGTCCGCGACGCCTTCCACCAGGCGCTGCAGGGCGGGGACTTCCAGGTCGCCTGCTACTGCAGCAATCACATCGTCACCAACCGCCTCCTCCTGGGGCACCCGCTGGAGGAGGTGTACCAGGAGTCCGTCGCGCGCCTCGACTTCGCGCGCCAGTCCGGCTTCCAGGCCGTGCAGGACGTCATCCTCCATTCCCAGAGCTACGTGCAGCAGCTGCGCGGGCTGTCGCGCTCGTTCGACACGATGAGCGGCGAGGGCTTCGACGAGGAGGCCTTCGAGGCCGGGCTGACCGTCCACCACATGAGCACCATGCGGTGCTGGTACTGGCTGCTCAAGATGCAGTCGTGCTTCATGTGTGGCGACTACGCGCGGGCGCTGGAGGCGGGAGACCAGGCCGCCGAGCTCACCTGGGCGTCGCTCGGCCATATCCAACTGCTGAACTTGCACCTCTACCGGGCGCTGTCCCTGGCGGCCTGCTACCCGTCGGCGGCGCCCCAGGAGCAACGGCAGTACCTCGACGCCATGTGGCAGCACCAGCAGCAGCTGGCGGAGTGGGCGGACCACTGCCCCGAGAACTTCCGCGCCCCCGAGCGGATGGTCTCCGCGGAGCTCTGCCGCCTCACCGGCGGCATGGAGGAGGCGCTCCGGGCCTACGAGGAGGCCATCCACGCCGCGCGTGCACACGGCTTCATCCAGAATGTCGGCCTCGCCAACGAGCTGGCCGCGCGCTTCTGGCACGAGCGCCAGGTCCCCACCCTCTCCGACACCTATGCCCGGCACGCCCGGGAGGCCTATCTGAAGTGGGGCGCCCTGGGGAAGGTGCGGCAACTGGAGGCCCTGTGGCCCCAGCTGGTTCCCCTCACCGCGCCCGCGCTGTCCGAGACGGCGGCGGCCTCGCAGCTCGACGCGCTCGCCGTGGCGAGGGCCCAGCAGGACATCTCCGGAGAGCTGGACCTCGAGCGGCTGGCGGCGACGCTGGTGCGCGTGGCCACCGGGAACACGGGGGCCCAGCATGGAGCCCTGCTGCTCGTGGACGGCGGCAAGCTCACGGCCGCGGCGCTCTCGGGGGTGAAGGAGGAGGAGCTGCCCTGGAGCCTGCTCTCCTACGTCGAGCGCACGGGCGAGCACGTGCTCATCGACGACACCTCCCTGCCCCACCCCTTCTCGGCCGACGCCCGCCTCGAGCGCGGCCGGCTCCGGTCGGTGCTGTGCATGCCGCTGGTGCGCCAGGAGAAGCTCCAGGGGGTGCTGTACCTGGGGAACACCCTCTCCGCCCATACCTTCACCCCGGCACGGCTGTCTCTGCTCGGACAGCTGGCCTCACAGGCCACGATCTCCCTCGCGAACGCGCGGCGGCACGCCGAGGTCCAGCGTGCCGAGGCCGCCCTGCGCGGCGCCAATGAGGCGCTCACGCAGCGCCTGGAGGAGCAGGGCTGGCAGCTCGAGCAGGCCCGGGCGCGGCTGGTGGACGCGGCGCGCGAGGCGGGCACGGCCGAGGTCGCCGCCAGCGTGTTCCACAACCTGGGCAACGTCCTCACCAGCGCCGTCCTCAATGCCCACATGCTGCGCGAGAAGGTGGATGGCTCGCGCATGGTCCGGCTCAAGCAGCTCCTGGCGCTGCTCGAGCCGTATCAGGGCGATCTGGTGGGCTTCCTGACGCGGGATCCTCGCGGCCCCCAAGTGGCGAACTATCTCCCCAGCCTGGCCGATGAGTTGCTGAACGAGCACGCCTCGATGAAGGAGAGCGCGGGGAAGCTGAAGCAGCACCTGGATCACATGCGTGCCATCCTCCAGGTGCAGCAGGCCTATGCCCGGAACACGCTGCTGCCCGAGGAGTGCGATCTCGCGCAACTGGTCGAGGACGCGCTGAGCATCCAGTTGCCCGCGCTCCAGCGCCAGGGCATCACCATCACCCGGGAACTCCGCGCGCAGCCCCGGGCGCGGCTGGACAAGCACCGCGTGCTGCAGATCCTCATCAACCTCCTCACCAACGCGCGCAACGCCATGAGCGAGCTGCCCGAGGCGCACCGGTTCCTGCGCGTGCGGCTCGACACGGAGGGCGGCACGGCGCGCATCCAGGTGGTGGACAGCGGCAAGGGCATTGCCGCGGAGCACCGCGAGCGGCTGTTCTCGCAAGGCTTCACCACCCGCGAGGATGGGCAGGGCCTGGGACTCTACTCGAGCAGCCTGGCGGCGAGATCGATGGGAGGGCGGCTCTCCCTGGACAGCGAGGGCCCCGGCAAGGGCGCCACGGCCACGCTGGAGCTCCCGCTCGCCTGAGCTGGCTCGAAGCCGCTGACCCGAGGCTCAGGGCCCGCGTGGGACGGCGTGCCGTGGACTGGCCGATATTCCTCGCACCCTCGAGGGCAGTAGCCACGGGCCGGCCACTCCCACCAAGGTGCCCACCATGCACTTCCGCTGGTACAGCCGGGCACTCGGGCTCTTGCTCGCGTTCATGCTGATGCGAGCGGCCGTCGCGGCGCCGGTCCCGTCCTTCGAAACCGAGATGGATCAACGTGTGCCGGGACTCCTGGCGAAGTACCACGTTCCTGGTGCGGCGATGGCGCTGATCCGTGACGGCGAGGTCGTCTGGTCCAGGGGATATGGCATCGCGGACCTGAGCACGGGAGAGCCTGTCACCGCCGAGCACATCTTCGCGCATGGCTCCAACTGCAAGCCGGTCACCGCCTGGGGCGCATTGCGGCTCGTGGACGAGGGCAAGGTCGAGCTCGATGCACCCGTGGACCGCTACTTGAAACGTTGGCACCTGCCTGCCTCCGGCTTCAATGCCAGCAAGGTCACGCTCCGCCGCCTCTTGAGCCATACGGCGGGGTTGGGCAGCGACACCCTCATCCTCCACCCTTGGAGGTGGCAACCCACTCTCGAGCAATTCATCTCGGGGCAGGTCCCCTTCCATCCCCCCCTCCATGTCCAGTGGGAGCCCGGGACGAAGCAGCAGTATTCGAACGAGAGCTTCGCCGTCGTGCAGCTGCTCATCGAAGACGTCACCGGCGAGCCCTTCGAAGCCTACATGCAGCGCACCGTCCTCCAGCCCCTGGGCATGCAGCGTTCCAGCTTCGTCTGGACCCCGGAGAACAAGGCCAGGGCGGTGCGCCCTCATGGCTTCCGCAACGAGCCACTGCCCTACTACAACGTCATCGTGCAGGGTGCTGGCAGCCTGGTGGGGCCGGTGTCCGACTTCGCGCGCTTCCTGGCGGCAAGCATGCCCGGCCCGGGTGGCCTTCCGTCCGGCCGGGGAGTGCTGAGGCCCGAGACGGTCGCGCTGTCGATGTCCCCCCAGCCCACCACGGACGGCCAGGGCGGGCTCGACTACGGTCTCGCGTCATTGCCGGACGGCAGGAAGCTCATCCAACACGCGGGGGGCTACGCGGGATGGTTCGCGCGCTTCGCCGCCGTGCCGGAGACACGCATGGGCCTCGTGGTGGTGGTCAACTCCCCCCAGGGCGAGGAGTTCTACCTGGCCATCGAGAGGGCCTGGTTGCGAACCGAGCTCGGGGTTGTCCTCTCTGGCCCCGCGGAGCCACCCGCCCCCCCACTCGTCGACCCCATCCGGCAGGGCCTGTTGGGACTGGCGGCCGCACTGATGTTGGGAGCCGTGCTGATGCTCGTGCGGATCCTGGCCCTGGTGCGGCGGGGGCGCCGCGAGTGGAGTCCCTCCGGCCGCCGGCTCCTCTTTTCCAGCCCGTTCATCCTGGCCGTGCTGGTCTGGTTGGGTTGGTTCTATGGCCCCCTGCCCCTCCCCCCGCTGCTCCTCGAGGACTGCCCGCGGGAGTTGCTCGCGCTCACGATGGCCCTCGTGCTCTGGGCCACCTTTGGAGCCCTCATGACCTTCTCGCACGAACGCGAGCTTCAGGGCCGGAGACCGTTCGCAGCGTCGGACGGAGGGCCGGAAGGCGTCTAATGCGCGAGCATGGCCAGGGCGCGCCGATAGAAAACCATGTGCCTTGGCAGCACGGTGAGGTCGCGGCGGGCTCGGATGGGGCGGAATGCCACGGTTCTCCGTGCCGTCTCCGCGCGCCACTGTGGCCTTATGCCACAGCGCACAGGGCGGTAAGTGCTCCAAATCCCAGGGAGGGCGCCAGGCGCATGGACTGGCACCGCGATTGCTCCAAGCCTGGACATGCCAGGGAGAGCCATGAGCGGAGTGAGGAGAAGGAGCCTTGCGGGGTGGAGCCTGTTCGCGGGCATCGCGTTCCAGTTGCTGGTGACAGGGTCCGCACATGCCGGCGCCGCGCACGCGCGCGAATGGCTGAGAGCGCAGGCCCGCCCGCTCGATCGCTCCACGGGAGGCTCGAGCACACTGACACCTGCCCGGGCGTACGGTTACGACGAGACCGGGCCGATCAGCGGAAGCTATACGCTCGATCCCTCCCGTCCCGTCGTGCGCAAGAGCCCAGTCATCGTGGCCGCCCCCTCGGCCTTCCCGCCGGGATACGAGGGACCGATCTCCGGGAGCACCGCCGCGCTTCCGTCAGGCAACTACGTCGTGCGCGGGTACCTGATGAGCGATGCGGAGTACTTGCAGGCGGAAGCCCCTGTCTCCCCCCAGGGCACCTGGTCCCTGAACGCGGTGGGCCGTGGCGGAGCGTGGCGCTTCAAGCTCTTCGACGCGGTGAGCGGCCAGCAGATCGGCTCGACCTGGAAGGGACTCGAGGTCTGGGTCTACGCGGTGACCGATGCCGAGTATTTCCTGGGCGTGGCCCCTGCCCATGCCGGCGCCTGGAGCTTCCCCTGGGTGCCGCGCGGGAACAAGCTCGTGCGCCTCTACGAAGCGGAGAACGCGCGAACCACGGCAATCTGGGGCGCGCCCGGTATGGTGCGCTCGTTCCAACTGGAGCCCGGAGACGCGGGCTACGGCACGGCCTTCGAGCAGCGCACCTATGTCTATGATCAGGCGCTGGCCATCCTCGCGGAGCTGGATGCGGGCGACGTGTCCCTGGCGGTGGAGATGGCGGGTGCGCTCGTGCGGACCCAGAGCGCCCAGGGCGCGTTCCCCCAGTGGGCGGATCAACTGCGGCCGTTCCTGACGGATGGCGCCTACCGGAGCGGCGCCAATGGATGGGCGGCCTATGCGCTCGCCAAGGTGATCGAGGCCGCCCCCATGGCCCCCCAGCGGCCCAGGCTCCAGGGCGCCTTGGAGCAGACGCTCCAGTACCTCGCGGGGCTTCAGCACGGCACCACCGGGCTCATCCGCGGCGGGGAGGATGTGAGCTGGTACAGCACGGAGCACAACATCGACTGCTGGTTCGCGTTCCTGGCCGCGTCCCGGGTGCTCGGGGATGCCACGTATCTGGCCGTGGCCGACCGCATCCAGACAGGGCTGGTGACCCATGCCTGGGATGTGAATCGAGGCAGCTTCGTTCGCGGAGGCCATTGGGCGACCGGGACCCGGGACGAGGTGGGTGCGCTCGATGTCTACAGTTGGGGGGCCATGGCGCTGATGGCCTGGAACGACACGGCCCGGGCGGCCTCCTCGCTGGCGCGGATGGAGCAGCTCTATGGCGTCCAGGACGGGGGGCGGCAGGGTTATGCGCCCTACACGGCCATGGACAACTGGACCCCCGCTTACGGAGAGCCCTCTCCCACGCCGACCCTCTGGTTCGAGGGCTCGTTCGGCGCGGTCCTCGCCACGCGGAGGATGGGCGGGGCCCAGGCAGCGCTCCAGGAGCGCCTGTACGCGGGCCTGGTGGATGCGCAGCTCGCGGATGGCAGCTTCCGCTACGCCACGGTGGCGGATCCGGCGAATGACATCGCGACCTATCGCTCCGTGGCCTCCGTGGCGTGGTTCCTGTTCAACGAGGTACCCGTGACGCGAGTCTGGAACGAGCGGAGATGAGCGTGAAAGGGTGTCAGACGATGGGCAGGGGACACTGTGCAGTCCGCGGATGCACCGGACGCTGACCAACGGACGAAACACCCTCCCCTGCCCTGGACGGCCATTGCGCCCCACCGGCCCGCGGCGGCTATGTGCCTCGCTTTCCACGCGGGGGCACGAGCCCCGCACACACCCGGGGGGAAATCATGCAGGGTCCATCCATTCACACCACGCAGCGCACCGTCCTGGTCCTCGGGGCCCGAGGCACCGTCGGCAGCGAAGTCACCCGTGCCCTCCTGGAGGCGGGAGCGCGCGTGCGCATCCTCACACGCTCCTCGAATGGACTCGCCCACCTGCCCGACACCGTGGAGCGGCTGGTGGGAGACGTGCGGGATCGCGCCTGTCTCGCGCGAGCCATGGACGGCGTGGCGTCCGCCTTCTACTCGTCCCCCCACGAGGAGGACGAGGAGCAACTGGCCCGCAACGTCGTGGAGGCGTGCGAGACGGCCGGCGCGCGCCTGGTCTTCGTGGGGGTCCACGCGGACGGGCCGAACCGCCTGGTGCGCGCCCTCAAGCGGGGGGCGTTCGGCCGCCTGGCTCCGCACTACCGGCCGAAGTTCGCCATCGCCGAGCGCGTCCGCCGCTCGCGCGCCAATACGGTCCTGCTCATGCCGTCCAACTTCTGCCAGAACGACGAGCTGTTCCGCGAGCAACTGCTGGCGGGCATCTTCTCCCAGCCTCTGGGCCACCGGGGCCTCAACCGGGTGGACGTGCGTGACGTGGGCGACGCCGCGGCCCGAGCGATGCTCGACCCATCCATCCCCTCGGGGACGCTCCCGGTGGACGGGCCCGCGACCTTCTCGGGGCCCGCGTGCGCGGCGGTGTGGAGCGCCGCGCTCGGCCGCGAGGTGCGCTACACCGGTGACGACGAGCAGTCCTGGACACGCCCGCTGCGCGAGCGCCTCTCGGGCCGCAAGCAGGAGGACTTCCTCGAGACCTACCGGATGATCTCGCGCTTCTACGTGCCGACCGATCCCCTGAGCGTCGCACGCACCACGCAACTGCTCGGTCGTCCTCCCCGGAGCTATGGGGAGTACGTCCGGGACACGCTCGCCCGGTGGCGCTCGGCCGCAACGGCCTGCCCAGGCTCTGGACAGGTCGCTGGGACTCACCTGGTTGGAATCAGGGCACTACCCACTTCAGCCGTCTAGAGTTGGGTGAGGCCAATGACCGCCCCCTCAAGGGCACACCCATCTCCCGTTCGAGCAGCTGCAGCTGGCGGTCCTGCAAGTGCTGCCGTCGAACCAGGAGCACGTCGTCGTGCCGCTGCCCTTCCCGCAGGACGTCCAGTTCAGGGTGTCGCAATCCGGCGCAATACACGTGCAACTCCCATCGGAGCACACAGCCGCTTCGGCGGTGCCCACGGGCTCATCGGCCATCGCAGGACTCGAGTGGGGGACCTCACCACAGGCCACCAACAGGAGTCCGGACATCAATGCCAGAAGAGTGGAATTCTTCATGTTGCGTGGCTTCACGGTCTTCTCCATGGAATGGGTTTGCGCCGGAGCGCGCTCAACACGTATCACGAGATGACCCCAGATGACCGTTTACCGGCTCAGGCGGTCGCCTGGCACGATGCGGTGGTCCTCGCGGCCGCGGCGCTCATCGCCGTGCTCTCCTACCGGCCCGCGCGCCACCTCCTCTCGGAGTCGCAGCTCATGAACGCGAGCTTCGAGCCGCTCCACCTGGACAACGCAGTGGTGGAGAGTTTCTTCAGCAGCCTGAAGCAGGAGCTCGTCTACACTACAGCCTTCGCCACGCACGAGCAGGCCCGGCTGGCCCTCTTCGAATACATCGAGGTCTTCTACAACCGCCAGCGGCGGCACTCTTCGCTGGGCTACGTCTCGAGGCGGCGGGCAATCTCTATTGGAAGCGGCGAGAATCGAAGCCGCCGCTCTGTGCGAGCTTCACTCCAGCACGATGGACCCCACGTCCACCCCGAGCACCCGCCGCCACACCTCAAGCTTCTCCGGGGATGAGAGGGTGAGCTGCTCACCCGGGAAGTCCGCGCCATCGGCTTTCAGGACGCCACCACTGGCGTACTGGTTGTCCCGCATCAGGAGCCCCGGGCGAAACCCCGCGGCCCCCAGCCGCAGGAGCAGCGGCTGCGAGCCCCCCAGGAGGAAGTTGTTCCGGACCTCGAGCCCGCTGACGCCCCTGCCATCCGCGGCCAGCATCAGCCCGTAGCTGGCCGTGCCTTCCAGCGTGTTGCCCACCACCTTCACGTTCCGGGCGCCTTCGATACGGATGCCCTGCCCATTGCCCACCGGGATGTTGCGGATGTCCTGGAAGTGGTTGCCCTCCACCGAGATGTTCTCGGGAGGCGTGCTGCCGTCGAGGACGGAGACACCGCGGCCCGCTCGGGAGATGGTGTTGCCCTGGATGTGGATGTCCCGGGCGGCGGCATGGATGACCACGGCCTCCCCCGCCGAGGAGCCCGCCGGGCGGATGGCCGTGTTGGGAAACCCGGAGAGGACGTTGTCACGCACGGTGACGGAAAGGCATTGCTTGATGTCCACCCCGTTCTCGCCCTCGTCGTGCAGCGTATTGCGCTCGATGAGCACGCTCTCGGCGGGGCCGGCACCCGGCTGACATTGAATGGAGTCCCCCGAGTTGTGATGGATGTCATTGTCCTGGATGACGATGTTGCGGGCCGGGCCCACCACCGCCACGCCATGCGAGTCGTCCCCCGGCTTGATGAAGTGGTGGAGGTGGTTGTTCCGCAGCGTGATGTCCTTCGCGCCCTCCACGCACACCCCCGCGCCGGAGGTCCCGCCATGCAGCTCGCTCCCGGACAGGACGGACTGGCTGGCGGTGGCGTCGAAGAGGACGGCGAACATGCTCGCCCCGCTGACGTCGATGTGCAGGTTCTCCAGGTTCCAGCGCCCCTGCACGCGGAGGACCGCGCCGCGCACCCTGTCCTTCGGGACGAGGGTGGGACGGGTCGAGCCCTCTCCGCGCAAGGTGATGGGGGCAACCCCCGAGCCCCGCGACTCGAGGATGAGCTCCTCCGGGTACACCCCCGGGAGCACCCGGATGACCTCTCCTGGCTTCACGAGCGCCGCCGCCCGGCCGATGGTGCGCAGCGGAGCCTCGAGCGTGCCCGCCCCTCCATCCGAGCCCTTCGTGCTCACGTACCAGCTCCGTCCTGTCGGCACGGGCGGCTGCGGCACGGGCGGCTGCGGCACGGGCGGCTGCGGCACGGGCGTCGAGGGCTCTGGTAGCGGAGGCAGGGGTGCCTCGGGGCCAGGCTCCACCACCTGGGGAGACTGGGCATCGGCGGGACTGTCGTGGACTGGAACCTCCGGCTCGCAGGCGAGCAGGAGCAGACAGGTGAACACTCCGCACGCGCCCTTGAAGCGACCCTCGCCACCCGCGCCTCGCGTCACCCTGCCCCCTCGCTCGCTGGCCCCCATCGAAGCGCCGAAGGTCGTCACGGGGGACGCCGGCATCAAGGGGTCAACCCTGGGGAAAGGTGCGCACCTCCCCCCAGTCGGAGGCGGCTACCAGGAGGAGCTGGCCCCTCCGCCGCCGAAGCTGCCCCCTCCCCCACCCCAGGAGCTGTCCGAGCTGGAACCGCCCGAACTGGAGCCTCCCGAGCTGGAGCCTCCCGAAGAAGACGAGCCCCACGAGGACGACGAGCTGACCGTCGAGCCGGAGTTGCTGAGGAAGAAGAACAAGATCTCCATCAACACCCTGAAGACTGGCGGGTAGGTGACGACCACCAGCACGGCGGCGAGGACGGAGAAGGACTTCCCGGCCTCGAAGAGCATCCTCAGCACATTCGTGGAGTGGTAGTCCGAGAGGGCCACCAGGCAGCCCACCGCGGCGCTCAGCCCCAGGACGATGGCAATCCGCGAGGACAGGTGGTGAGCCGCCAGGGTGACCACGAGGAACATCGCGGCGAAGGTGGCGAAGGCCAGCAGGAAGTGGAACGTGGGGATCCGGATCGACTGCACCAGGAGGGCGGTGAGGGCCGAGGGAACGAGGAGGATCGCGGCGATGCTCCCGGCCATGCGCCAAGTGCCGAGCCGCTCCCTCCAGATGCCGAGGCAGAAGCCGAGCAGCACGCCCGCGACAACCCCAATCCCTATCAACCCCAGCATGGTGTTGCTCACCCGCGCGGAACTCACCGGCGCGAGCCCGGCGAGCTCCGGCACGTCCTGAGCGCCCGGCAGGCGCACGCGGACTTCCTGGATGACGGCCAGCAAGGCGCCCCGGTAGTCCTGCTGGCGCAACAGCGGGCCCTGGGCGTCGAGGATGCGCCTCACGGCGTCATCGGGCAGGTACTCCTCCATCCCATAGCCCACCTCCAGGCGCGCCCGCCGGTCGTCCACCGCGAGCACGAAGAGGAGCCCGTTGTCCAAGCCGGCGTGGCCTCCCTTCCACGCCTCGGCGGCCCGCATCGCGTAGTCCTCGATGGGCTCGCCCCCGGTGGTGCCCACGACGAGCACCGCCATCTGCGTGCCCGTCTCGCCGCGCAGGCGCACCAGCTCGCTGGCCACGGCCTCTTTGTCCTCGGAGGACAGCACCCCGCGCTCATCCACCACCGGCCGGTCGATGACCGGGGTGCTGCCGAGCAGCAGCGCCGGCAGCAACAGCACCAGGGCCCAGGTCTTCACCACGAGGCCACCTCGGTGGACAGCGGAACGGCGGTGGGCAGGCCCGAGAGGCGGACCACCCAGCTCCGAGGGAAGGAGGACGCGGAGGCGTTGTACCCGGTGGCCAGGAGATCGTAGCGCCGCTGCTCCACGCTCACCCGGTTCTCCGCGCCGGACAGCTGCGCGTCGCGCTCCGGACCGGGGGTGGCGGTGGCGTAGCGCGCCTGCTCCCGCGCCCGCCGCTCCACCACGTTGCGCACCTGCGCCCGCTGGCGCGTCACCTCCTGCAGCTCCGTATTGAGGCCGTTGCGCACGAAGAGGCCACTGAGCCCGAGCATGGCCGCCACGCCCACGGCCACCCATGCGCCCTTGCGCAGCCGCTCGCGCCGGGCCTGCCGCGCCCGCTCCGCCTCGAGCTTCGCCTGCTCCTGCTCCCGCCGGCGCTGCTCCAGCACCTCCATCGCCCGGTCGATGTACTCGGCGGGGATGTCCAGCTCCTGCCCGATGCGCTTGACGTCCTCGGTGGTGAGCGTCTCCGGCGCCGAGTCCTTCTGCATCAGCCGGGTGGCGGTGTGGATGAGGTCATCCACGTCCTCGTAGGCGACCTGCCCCTGGGGGGGACGGCTCCGCGTCACGTCACTCATGCCTGGCTCACCACGTCCGGAAGTTCGTTGCCCCGGGTGTCCTCACCGGGAACGGCGGTGCGCAGCAGACCGCCAATGCGCTCGACGGCCGCCTCCAATCCCGCCATGGGCGCCCCCTCGCGGAAGCCCCGGGCCAGCCCGTCCACCACGTCCTGCCAGAACCCGGGCGCGGCCGCGCCGTGGACTCCCTGGCCCGCGTAGACGGCGGCCTTGCGGTCGGACACCGCGACATAGAGGAGCACCCCGGTGTCCTCGGCCGTGCGGCGCATCCCGAGCTGCTCGAAGAGCTGGGCGGCGCGGGCCAGCGGCTCTCCCCCGCGGCAGCTCCGTTCGAGGTGGATCATCACCTCACCCCGATGCCCTTCCTCGGCGCGGCGGATGGCCGCAACCAGGCGTGCCTCCTCCTCCTTGCTCAGCTTCCACTTCGGACGCATCCACGACCAGTCCATGGCTCGCAGAATACGCCATCCCCCAGGGGGGCGGAACGTGCTCCCCTGCCTGCTCAGCGGACATTCTCCGCGTGGCGTCTATACTGCGCGCCCAACATGACGACGAACTCGGTCAAGGATCAGCTCCAGCGCACGACGCGCCGCGACTTGTGGCTCACGGTCGCGCCCGCGGCCCTCCTCATCGGCATCGCGTTCGCCGTCACGTTCTACTTCATCAAGCCCGCGCCCCCGAGAACGCTCGTGCTCGCCACCGCGCAGGACGAGGGCGGGTTCCGGTACTTCGCCCGGAAGTACCAGGAGAGCCTCGCGCGGCACGGCGTCAAGGTGGAGATCCGGCAGACGAAGGGGTCCCTCAGCAGTGTGGAGCTGCTCGGCGCCAACCAGGCGGAGGCCGATGTCGCGTTCGTGCAGAGCGGCGCGGCCACGGGGGAGAAGGCAGCGGGCATCGTCTCGCTCGGCAGCCTCTCGTACGTGCCCCTCTGGGTCTTCTACCGGGGCGAGCCGATCGACGATGTGATCGCGCTGAAGGGCAAGCGCATCGCCGTCGGAGCCGCCGAGAGCGGGACGCGCGCGCTCGCCCTCACGCTCCTGTCGGTCAACGGCGTGGAGAAGGCCCCGACGGAGCTTTTGCCCTTGGAGCGCGACGCGGCCATCGAGCAGCTCAAGAAGGGCCAGCTCGACGCGGTGTTCCTCGTCTCACCCGCGGAGGCTCCGGCCATCCAGAAGCTCGCGGCTGAGCCCGGGGTGCGGCTCCTCAGCTTCGCGCGCGCGGAGGCCTACGTCCGCCGCTACCCCTACCTGTCGAAGCTCGTGCTGCCTCGGGGCGTTTTCAACCTCGCCGCGGACATCCCGGATCGCGACGTGGTGCTGCTCGCGCCCACCGCGAACCTCGTCGCGCGCGACACGCTGCATCCGGCGCTCGCCTACCTGCTCATGCGCACCGCGAGTGAGATCCACGGCAGCGCTGGGCTGCTCGACCGTTCCGGCGAATTCCCGGCGCCGCTGGAGACAGGTTTCCCGCTCAGCAGCGAGGCCCGCCGCTACTACGATGCCGGTATCCCGCTGCTGCAGCGCTACCTGCCCTTCTGGGCCGCGAACCTCGTCGACCGGCTCTGGGTGATGCTGGTGCCGATCATCGCCGTGGTGGTGCCGCTCGGGCGGGCCGTGCCGGCGCTGTACCTGTGGCGGGTGCGCTCGCGCATCTTCCGCTGGTATGCCCGGCTGAAGGAGATCGAGCTCCAGCTGGAGGAGAACCCCGGACAGCCGATGCTCGAGGACATGCTGAAGCGGCTCGAGGAGGCCGAGCGCGCGGTGAACCGGATCCCCGTGCCCCTGGCCTATGCCGAGAACGTCTACTACTTCCGTGAGCACGTGGACGTGGTCCGCCGGCGGCTCGTCCGGCGGCTCTCCGAGGCGACGGAGATCAGGGACGCCGTGAAGCAGGTGAGCGCATGAAATACGCGGTGACCGCCTGGTTCTGGTTCGTCTTCCTCACCACCGCCCCGGTGCTCTTCGTGCTGGGGCTGGTGCTGTTCCTCGTCGCGTACCCGGTGGATCCGGACCGGCGGTGGCTGCACGAGCTGGTGTGCCGCTGGTGCCACTGGCTGTGGTTGCACGCCTCGCCGGGGTGGCGCACGCGGGTGGAAGGACGCGAGCTGCTGCCCTCCGGGGCTTGCGTGCTGGTGGCCAATCACCAGTCCGCCGCGGACATCCTGGCCGCCATGGGGCTGTTCCATCCCTACAAGTTCGTGGCCAAGGCGTCCCTGTTCCCCATCCCCATCGTGGGGTGGATGATGAGCCTGCTGGGCTACGTGCCCGTGAAGCGCGGCAGCACCAGTTCCATGGGGCAGATGCTCGACCAATGCCGTTACTGGCTGCGCCGGGGCATGCCGGTGCTCATCTTCCCCGAGGGCACCTACTCGCAAGAGGGACTGCTGCGCTTCAAGCGCGGGGCCTTCCAGCTCGCGCTGGAGGAACACGTGCCCGTGGTGCCGGTGATCATCGAGGGCACCCCGCAGCTCCTCGAGGGAGATGGCATCTGGATGAGCCCGCGCGCCTCCATCCGCGTGCGCGTCCTGCCGCCGCTCCCCCCCGAGTCGTTCGCCCCGGACGCGGTGGCGCTCGCCGAGCAGGTGCGGGCGCTGTACGTGAACACGCTCGCCGCCACGGGTTGAAGAACGGGCTCGGACCCCCTCACCCTGACCCTCTCCCAAGGGGAGAGGGGACAGTAGTCACTTCCCTGAAGGGGATTATCGGCAATCCGCGCGCCGCAGGGAGACACCGGACTCGGTGCGGTATTGGTAGACGATGCCCCCCTCGTCGAGGACGGTGAAGTCCCGGAAGGTCTCCTCGGGCATGGTGTTGAGGGGCAGGTCCGCCTGTCCCAGCACCTTGCCGTCGAGCGGATCCAGACAGAAGAGCCGCACGCCGGGCTCGGAGGGCGGGCTGGCCTTGCCCGTGGGCAGCTCACCGGCCACTCCCAGGTAGATGACACCCGAGCGGTCGGAGTCGAGCAGCGTGATGTACATCAGCGGGAACTGCACCCGGTACTCGCGCGTGTAGCGCTGCTGGTTCGTCTGGCGATCGACGGCGTTGAGCAGGAGGCGGCCGCCCCGCCCGTCGATGATGTTGGCGAGGATGTACGAGCGGCCATCCCGGGTGGGGCGGCCAGGGATCTCCGGGCGCGTGGTGTCGGCCGTGCCCGAGAGATCTCCGATGCGCACCAGCGCGCCGTGCTCGCGCTCGACATACACCGAGTCCCCATCCACGAAGGTGCCGGTGATGCCACCGGTCTCGGGGATGCCCTGGCCCTGCAGGGGCAGGTCGCCCCGGAGCGCGCCCGTCTCGGGGTCGATGATGGCCACGGACTTGTCCCGCAGCCGGTCCATCACCAGCAGGGTGCCGTCCTTCGCCACGGTGACGTCCTGGGGCGTCTGCTGGGTGAGCGGCGTGGTCCCGAGCACCTTGCCGTCCTGTCCGATGCGGACGAGTCGGCCATTGAGCTGATCCAGCACCACGACGTCCCCGAGCGGCGTCACCGCGAGGGACATGGGCGCCTCGGGGTTCGCCTCCTGGGGACGGTCGCGCCCGAGCTGGGAGGGCCCGCTGCCCCAGCCCAGCTCGGCGATCACTCCCGGGGACCTCGCGGACGGAGCAGCCTGGGACGTCCCCTCCCCCGCCTTGCCCGGACTGGAGCCAGACGGGGCCTTGGAAGTGGTGCCTCCCTGGGCCGACGCCGGGGCCGCCGGCGCTTCCGCGGTCGAGGCGGAGCCCGCGCCGCCTTGGGCGCCCGAACGAGCCACCACGAGCGCGATGCCGAGCCCGAGGACCGAGAGACCCAGGATGATGACCACACCGCGCTTGCGCGCCTTCATGACCGCTTCCTTTCCCATCAATGCGACACGGAGCCCGGGGGGCCGATCCGCTCCACCTTCGCCTTCAGCTCCGGATCATCCGGCACCTCGGGCCCCAGTGGGATGAACGAGAGTTGCTGGGTACGGCCCCCTGCATCTGGGCGCACCCGGGCCTGCTCCTCCAGCCGTTGCCGCCGCGACAGGAAGCCGGCCAGCGCATCCTCGAGCGGCTTCCGGGCCGCCTCGTCCTTCGCCACGGCCAGGCGCTCGCGGGCCCGCTGGATGTTCTCGTCCAGGAGCTTCAGCCCCTCCTGGGCCCGCGCCACCTCGGAGAGATCGACGAACGGCCCCGTCCCCGCGAGCGTCAGCTCCAGCCGGCCCACCTGCCTGCCCCGCTCGCCAGACGGCACCAGGGTGGCGTGGCCGTGACGCTGTGCTGTCCCCGGAAGGCGGCTCTCGTGCGACTGCACGACGAAGTCCACCGCGTCCCCCAGCTCCCGCGAGAGCGCCTGGGCGGACGCCAACGGCATCGCCGCCAGCACCACCACCACGTCCACCTTCTCCTTCTCGCGCAGGCGGCGGGCCTCCGCGAGCGCCGCGGGCGCGGGAGGCCCGCCCGACACTCCCGGCTGCACCTCCCCCTCGGGCGAGAGTCCCACCACGCCAAACACCAGGCCCCCGGTCCTCACCACCGTGGAGGCCGCGAAGAGCGGCTTGCCCCTGGCATCCACCAGGTTGGCCGACAGCAGCTTCATCTTCGCCTTCCGGGTGGTCTGCTTCAGGAAGTCCGTGCCGAGCACCAGATCTCGCGCCCCCACGGCCATGGCGGCGGTGCCCAGCGCATCCATCTGCTCGAGCAGCAGCTCGGCGCGAGCCCGCGCGTCCGGCTCACCCGCCGACTGGGGGCTCTTGAAGAGCGCGTTGCCCGCGTCCAGCACCAGTACCGGCTCGCCCTTCGCGCGCTCCCGCGAGAGGACCGTCTTGCGCCGGGCCAGGCCTCCCGCCGGGAGTTGGCCGCAGCCGCAGTGGGAGATCTCTCCCCCATTGTCTCCGGTGAAGAGGAGCACCGCCGTCCTGGGCGCGGCTCCAGCCACCACGGGGTTCAGCAGCAACACCAGCAGGGCGAGCAGGCCCGGTCGCACGCGCATCACGGCCTCGAAAGACAGACAATCCCAAACCACGGCGGCCGGGCCATACGCACCCGGCCGCGCCTCCTCACGGCGGAGGAATCAGAAGTGACGGATGGCGTGGTACGTGGTGGTGGCGGTGCGCAGGTTGTACACGCAGCCGGCCGCGCAGCCCTTGCACTCGTAGGCCCACATGCTGCCCCAGCCATCACCCGACTCGTAGAGGAAGGTGTGGCCCGCGCCGTCCACGTTGTACACGAGCGCGTCGGCCTTCAGCAGGACGTCGCGGGAGATGGTCCACCACTGGCTGCTGTCGGAGTTGAAGCTGACGGTGCTGTAGGGGTGCGAGTCGGTGGCCACGTTGGTGTTCGTGCTGGGCACCACCCACGCCTTGGCGAGGAAGCCGGAGCAGTCCGCACCGTACGAGCCGCTGTGCGTGCAGCTCGGGCAGCTCCCCGAGCACGAGCCCACGGCGGCGCCCGGGCTCCAGGCGCCGTGGCCCCACCAGTACGAGAAGCCCATGGCACCCTTGGCCTTGGTGATGGCGGCGTCGCGCGTGGTGGTGGAGGTGGTCACCAGCGTGAGGTAGCTGCCCGAGGCCCAGCCCGTCACGCCGCTGTAGGTGACCTTGTACCAGCCGCTGGTGGGGCAACCCCCGCCCGCCTCCTTCGCGATGGCGCCGCCCGGCATCGTCAGCAGGATGCCGTACGTCGTCCCCGGCCCGCTGCGCAGGTTCAGGTCCGTGGTCGTCTGCAGGCTGGAGCCCGCCGTGACGCAGGTGGTGATGGCGTCGGCGCTGCTGCCGATGCTCTCGTCCACGCCCTTCAGCTCGATGCTCTCCACCGACGACTGGCCACCGCCACAGCCGGCCGCCACCACCGCCAGGACCGCCAACCACTTCAAGGAATGACCACTCGTGCTCCGGGTGCTCATACGGACCTCCATCCAGGGGGAACTGCGGGAAAAGCGGGTGCGTCCCGCAGCCCTTCACCTTCTGGAAGGCTTGGGTGGGACGCCGGGTGAAAACAAGGAAAGCCAAGGTTGCAGGAATTCATGGCTTTTTCATCTTCTTTTTTCGGCGGAGCCCGCACGCCTGGCCCGGGGACGGCCTCGGCGTCCCCTCGCGAACACGGTGAGCACGCGAAGTACGCTCCTCTTCCTCATGCCTCCCGCGGCGCTCACCGACTCCCGCCCCCTGGACCCCGCCCGCCACGCACCGGGCCTGGACACGCTCCGGGTGCTCGCCATCGTGCTGGTGCTCGGCTTCCACTATCCGCGCGAGGGGGCACCGGAGTGGTTCACGGAGGCCGTGAGCTTCGGGTGGGCGGGCGTGGATCTCTTCTTCGTCCTCAGCGGCTTCCTCATCGGCCGGCAACTGCTCGCCCCACTCGCCCGGGGGGAGCGGCTACGCCTGGGCACCTTCTGCCTGCGCCGGCTGCTGCGCGTCCTCCCCGCCTACTGGGTGGTGCTGGCGGTCTACGCCTTCGTCCCCGGCGCGCGCGAGCAGGTGGCCCTCGCGCCCCTCTGGAGCTTCCTCACCTTCACGCAGAACTTCGGCCTGGAGGGCGGCGCCTTCTCACATGCCTGGTCCCTGTGCATCGAGGAGCACTTCTACGTCGCGCTGCCCCTGCTCGTGCTCGCGCTCTCCGGCCGCGTGCGCTGGCGCGGGGTGCTGGTGCTCGTGCTCGGCATCGTGCTCCTGGGCATCGCGGTGCGCATGAGCCTCTGGTGGGCCCACCTCGAGGTGCCCTCACCCGGCGTGCCGTTGGGGCGCATCTACCGGCGGTGGATCTACTACCCGACGTGGGGCCGGATGGATGGCCTGCTCGCCGGAGTGGTGCTCGCGCTCGTGTACACCTTCCGGCCCGCGCTCTGGAGCCGGTGGGTCCGCGCCCCGCTGGGGGCGGTGCTCCTCACCGCGTCGTGCCTCGGGCTGGCCTGGCCGCTGTGCGCCGAGAACAAGACGCTCGCCTCCTCCGCGCTCGTCTTCCCGCTGCTCTCGCTCGGCTTCGCGGCGCTCGTCGTGCTCGCGGCGACGGACATCGGCGCCCGGATCCTAGGGCGGGTCCCCGGAGCGCGCTGGCTCGCGAGCGTGACCTACTGCGTGTACCTCTCGCACAAGCTCGTCATCCACGCCGTGCACGGGGCGCTCGCGAAGCACGGGCTGGACGCCTATCACCCCGTGACGATGCTCGCGTCCCTGGCCTGCGTCATCGTGGCCGCCGCAATACTGCACGTGACAGTGGAGCGGCCCTTCCTCCGGCTGCGGGAGCGCTGGGCGCGCCACCCCGCTCCGGAGGCGCGGCCCGCCGCTGCCTGAGCGTCGAGGCCACCAGAAGAGGTCCGGCGGGCAACCCCGCAGCCACTCCCGGGGCGCTTTTCACCCCAGGTGCGACACACTCTTCTTCCACAAAGTACCCGTGTTTTCCCTATGCTGCGCCGCCTTCATCTCAAGGAGCCTTCTCTTGGCCGGATCCAGCCTGCTCGCCCTGCTCGACGACATCGCCACGCTGCTCGACGACGTGTCGGTGATGACCAAGGTGGCCGCGCAGAAGACCGCTGGCGTGCTGGGCGATGACCTGGCGCTCAATGCCGAGCAGGTCGCTGGCGTCAACGCCGACCGCGAGCTGCCGGTGGTCTGGGCCGTGGCCAAGGGCTCGCTCGTGAACAAGGCCATCCTGGTGCCCGCGGCGCTGGCCATCAGCGCCCTCCTGCCCTGGTCGGTGACGCCCCTGCTGATGGTGGGCGGCCTGTACCTCTGTTACGAGGGCGTCGAGAAGCTGGCGCACAAGTTCCTGCACAGCAAGGCCGAGGACGACGCCCACCACGCCGAGCTCACCCACGCCCTGGTCGACCCGACCGTCGACCTGGTGGCCCTCGAGAAGGAGAAGATCAAGGGCGCGGTGCGCACCGACTTCATCCTCTCGGCGGAGATTATCGTCATCTCCCTGGGCGTCGTGGCCAGCGCGCCCTTCATGACCCAGGTGATGGCGCTGGTGGGCGTGGCCCTCCTGATGACGGTGGGCGTCTACGGGCTGGTGGCGGGCATCGTGAAGCTCGACGACGCGGGGCTCTACCTCACCCGGCGGACCGGCGAAGGCGCGGGGACGCGCTTCCTGCGCGGCCTGGGCGCGGGCATCCTGAAGGCGGCGCCGTACCTCATGAAGTTCCTGTCGATCGCCGGCACCGTGGCCATGTTCCTGGTCGGCGGCGGCATCATCGCGCACGGCATCTCCACGCTGCACCACGGCATCGAGGGGCTGGCCCATCACGCGGGCGAGGTGTCCATCATCGGCGGGCTGCTGGGGGCGCTCACGACGGCGCTGGCCAACACCGGCGTGGGACTCCTGGCCGGCGCGGTGGCGCTCCTCGTGGTGCTCGGGGCCCAGCGCGTGATGCGCCGGGGCAAGACGGACGCCCCGAACCCGAACGGGTGAGGCGGGCCGAAGGCTGCAACCGAGTAACCCCCTGACGTCCCGCCTACCCGGGGAACAGGTCTCCCGGATGACCGGCCTCCGCCTGCCTGTAGTCCCGCGGGTGCCGATCCTTCTCGCATGGAGCCATGACGAGCGACGACCGATTCCGCCAGTTCGCGGAGGCGATACCTGACCTGGTCTGGACGTGTCGGCCTGACGGCACGCTCGACTTCGTCAACGCACGCTGGCAGGAGCTCGTCGGGACCGGCATGGCCGCCGTGGAAGCCCTGGAGCACCTCGCGCACCCCGAGGATCTGGTGCGGGCGCGCGACGCGTTGCGGGCCTGCCTGGCGAGTGGCCAACCCCTCGAGCTCGAGTGCCGCCTTCGGAGGGAGCGGGCCGGAGCGCACCGGCGGCACCGCACGCGTTTCACCCCCGTGCGTGATGCGTCGGGCACGGTGGAGACCTGGCTCTGCTTCGGCAGTGACCTCGAGGACGAGCGGAACCTCGCGGCCCTCATCCACGCGAGCATGGAGGAGTTGCGGCTGGTGACCAACTCGGTCCCCATCCACCTGCTCCACCTGGACACCCACGAGCGGATCCTGTTCGCGAATCAGGCCGCCGCGAAGGCGTGGGGAAGACACCCCGAGGAGATGGTGGGACGGACCATCCGGGAGCTCGTGGGCGAAGAGGGCCAGCACGCGCTCTCGCCCTACACCGCCCGCGTCCTGAGGGGAGAGCGCATTGCCTACGAGGCCCCCTTCCTCATGCCCGACGGCTCGACGCAGTACTACCTGAACACGTACGTGCCCGAGCTCGCCTCGGATGGGACCGTCCTCAGCTTCGTCGCCACGGGGATGGACATCACGGAGAGGAAGCTCGCGGAGGAGTCGCTCCGCGCCAGCCACGAGCGTGAGGAGGCGTCCCGCCGGCGGCTCGAGGACGAGCGGGAGCTGCGCGAGCGGTTCGTCTCCACTCTGACGCACGACCTCCGGACGCCGCTGAGCGCCGCGAAGATGAGCGCCCAGCTCGCCCAGAAGCGGGCGGACAACCCGGAGGACGTGCGGCGGCTCACGGGCAGGCTCATCGACAACCTGGACCGTGCGGACGCGATGCTGCGCGACCTGCTGGATGCGAGCCTGGTCCACGCGGGCCAGAGGCTCGCGATCACGCGCTCGGAATGCGATCTGCACGCGCTCACCCTGGACGTGCTCCAGGATCTGACCACGCTGTACGGCGACCGGTTCGTCCTGGAGGCAGGTGAGCCCCTGTGCTCGGCCTGGGATTGCGCCGGGCTGCGCAGGTTGCTGGAGAACCTGTGCACCAACGCGGTGAAATACGGTGCCACGGAGCAGCCGATCACGGTCACGCTGCGACGGGTGGGCCTGGCGGCCCGGATCGACGTCCACAACCAGGGGCCTCCCATACCGCCGGAGGTGCTTCCCACGTTGTTCCAGCCCTTCCTACGGGCGCCATCCGGCATGACCGCGGCGCAGCAGGGATGGGGGCTCGGCCTGACACTGGTCAAGGGGATCGCCGAGGCCCATGGGGGTGGCATCCACATCGTGAGCCATGCGGCCCACGGGACGACCTTCCAGGTGACGCTGCCGCTGCACCCCACGGCCTGACGGCACGGCCTCGCTCACAATCCCGCGGGCGGAGTGACTTCCACTTCCGAGCGCGGCTCGCCCGGTGGCACGCGCTGCGCGAGGAGCGCCCCCGCGAGGATGAGCGCGCCTCCAGCGAGCGTGCCCGCGCGCAGCGGCTCGCCGAGCACCAGGAACGCCAGCAGCACCGTCCAGAGGGGCTCGGTGGTCGCCAGGACGCTGGTGCGCGCCGCGCCGATGCGGCGGATGGCCATGAACAGCAGGGGCACGGCGAGCAGCGTGGGAAAGACGGCGGTGGCGGCAATCACCCCCCACGCCGCGGCGCTCGCGGGCACCCCGAGCGTGCCCGTCAGCGCGCCCATGATGCCGAACCCGATGGCCGAGGTGAGGCAGAGCCAGGCCGTCGCGGCGAGCGGCGGGAAGTGCAGGTGGCGCTCGCTGTACAGCAGATACGCGCCGTAGAGCGCACCGGTCAGCACCCCGAAGCCCAACCCGAGCACATCGCGATCACCCGCGCCAGGCAGGCCCACCACGAGCCCCAGCCCCAGGGCGGTGAGGGCCACCGCGGCGAGCTGCACCCCGTGCGGCCGTCGTCCCAGCAGCCAGACGTAGAGCACGACGAAGGCCGGGGCGAGGTACAGCAGCAGCCCGGTGGCCCCCGCGGAGATCCGCGCCAGCGCCAGGAAGTAGCAAGTGGTGGCGAGCGTGTAGAGGACCCCGTTGGCCACCATCACCCGCCGGTCCCGCCAGGTGAAGGGCCCGCGCGCCGCGCCGAAGCCGAACAGGACGAGCGCCACCAGGGCGAACCGCCACGGCAGCAGCGTGTACGTCGGGAGCTGAAGCTGCTGCGCGAGCTTCCCCCACACGGCGAGCGAGCTGAACGCCAGGGCGGAGGAGAGTGCGAGCAGGGTCCCGATGGGCGAGCGGGATGAGGTCATGGTGAGACGGTCCTCTCTGACGCGGCTCTAGCAGGAGAGAGGTATGATTCCCATCCCATCTCACAGGAGCGTTGGCGGGACGTGCGCATCGGCATTGACCTGGGCGGAACCAAGATCGAGGCACTCGCGCTCGCCGATGATGGACGCGAGCTGGAGCGCCACCGCGTGTCCACGCCGCGGGACGATTACGAGGCAACCCTCCAGACCATCGCCGGCCTGTGCGCGCGGCTGGAGCAACAGACGGGCCGGCGCGGCAGCGTGGGCGTCGGTATTCCGGGCACCCTCTCCTCCCGCACCGGGCTCGTGAAGAACGCCAACTCGGTGTGGTTGAACGGGCGCCCCCTGGACCGGGATCTCACCCGGGTGCTGGGCCGTCCCGTCCGGCTGGCCAATGACGCCAACTGTCTGGCCGTGTCCGAGGCGAGCGACGGGGCCGCCTCGGGCCATGCGGTGGTGTTCGCCGCCATCCTGGGCACGGGGACGGGCGCGGGCGTGGCACTCGGCGGGCGCCCCCATGCGGGCCGCAACGGCGTGGGCGGTGAATGGGGCCACAACCCGCTGCCCTGGCCAACGCCGGAGGAGAGCCCCGGCCCGGAGTGCTACTGCGGCAAGCGGGGCTGCCTCGAGACATGGGTGTCCGGCACGGGCTTCGAGAACGACTACGCGCGGCTCACCGGCGCCCGCCTCCGGGGGCCGGACATCGCCGCGCGGGCCGAGGCCGGTGAACCCTCGGCGGTCACGGCGCTCCAACGCTATGCGGACCGGCTGGCGCGCGGCCTCGCCCACGTCATCGACATCCTGGACCCCGACGTCATCGTGCTGGGTGGCGGCATGTCCAACGTCGCCGCCCTGTACCAACTGGTGCCGGAGCAGTTGCCCCGCTGGGTCTTCGGAGCGGAGGCCGACACACCCCTGCGCCCCGCCCTGCACGGGGATTCCAGCGGCGTGCGCGGGGCCGCCTGGCTGTGGCGGCCCGGAGAGGCGGAGTCCTCGGGGTGAAGCGCGGCACGTGCGTTGACACTCCCCGCCCTGGGACTCAGGGCACGGACATCAGCGGCGAGAGCGCTCGGAAACGCTCGGTGAGGAAGTCGATCAACGCACTCACGGGCGGCGGCAGACCTCGGCGGGCGGTGTAGACGAGATGGACGCTCCCATCCGGGGCGTGCCAGTCCGGCAGCACCTGGACGAGCTGGCCGGAGCGCAGCCCGGGCGCGCAGGTGTGCTCGGGCAGCAGCGCGACCCCCAACCCCGCCTCCGCCGCCACACGCAAGGCGCCAAAGTCTCCACACGTCAGCCGCGGCTCATGGCGCACGGAGATCGTCCGCTCCTCGGGCCCCACCAGCTCCCAGACATCCTGGCCCGTCTCCTCGGTCGCGCTCAGGGTCGGCCACGAGGCGAGCAGGGCGGCGTCCCGGAGGTCCCCGAGCCGCGGAACCAGGGTGGGGCTCGCGACGAGGATGCGGCGGCTGCGCGCGAGCGTGCGCAGGATGAGCGACGCATCGGTGTCGAGCGTGGTGCGGACCCGGAGCGCCACGTCGATCCGCTCGTCGATGAGGTCCACCCGCCGGTTGGTGGCCACCACCTGCAGGTTCACCCGGGGATGGCGCGCCAGGAAGTCGGACAGCAGGGGCGAGAGGATCTCCATCAGGCCCAGGGGACAGCTGAACCGGACGGACCCATGGGGCTCGCCCCGGGTCGCGGCCACCGCCTCCTCGGCCCGCTCCACCTCCGCCATGACGCTGCGGCAATGCTCGTAGAAGGCCTGCCCCACGTCGGTGACGCGGAACCGGCGTGACGAGCGTTCGATCAGCCGGACGCCCAGCCGCTCCTCGAGTTGGGCGACCCGGCGGCTGAGCTTCGACTTGGGCTGCCGCAGCGCCCGGCCGGCTTGCGAGAACCCTCCCCGCGCGACGACCTCGGTGAAGAAGAACAGGTCATTGAGATCCTGCATGGCGGCCCCATCGTTCCAAAATCGGAACGTAGAGTGCCACGAAGACCCTCTTTCGGCCTCATCGTTCCACGCCTATCTCTTCCAGGGCGAGCGGCGAACACCTTCGCCGCGCCACGAGGAACGAGCCATGAGCAACAGACTGCAGGACAAGGTGGCGGTCATCACGGGTGGGACCACGGGGATTGGCCTGGCGACGGCCAGGCGGTTCGCGGCCGAGGGGGCGTACGTCTTCATCACGGGCCGCCGGCAGGCGGAGCTGGACGCCGCGGTGAAGGAGCTGGGCCCCCGCGTCACGGGGGTGCGGAGCGACGCGTCGCAGCTCGCCGACCTCGACCGCCTCTACGAGCAGGTGCGGAGCAAGCACGACCACATCGACATCCTCTTCGCCAACGCCGGGGGCGGAGAGTTCGCGGCCCTGGGCACCATCTCCGAGGAGCACTTCGACAAGACCTTCGACACCAACGTGAAGGGCACCGTGTTCACGGTACAGAAGGCGCTGCCGCTGCTGCGCGACGGCGGCTCGATCATCCTCACGGGCTCGACGGCGGGCACCGTGGGCAGCCCAGCGTTCAGCATCTACGGCGCGACCAAGGCGGCCCTGCGCAGCTTCGCCCGCAACTGGATGCTCGACCTCAAGGACCGGCACATCCGCGTCAACACGCTGAGCCCCGGCCCCATCCGGACGCCCGGCCTGAAGGGCCTGGGCAAGACGGAGAGCGAGTCACAGGCGATCTTCGACAGCCTGGCGGCCAGCGTCCCGATGGGCCGCCTGGGTGATCCCGACGAGGTGGCCAAGGCCGTGGTGTTCCTCGCCTCGGACGACAGCAGCTTCGTCAACGGCGTCGAGCTCTTCGTCGACGGCGGCCTGGCGCAGATCTGACCGCACCCCACGCCGGGCATCCAGCGGCGCTACGGCGTGCCGAGCATGATCAGATTGCCGTCCGGATCGCGGTGTGCCATCGATCGCGGACGGCTGTAAAGACTAGGCAGGCCTCCCGCCTCCGCCGGCCCCGCTCCGCTGGGGCTTCGGGTGCGAGCCCGCGTGAGCCGGTTGTGCATTGGCTCCCCCCTTGTCAGGAGCCGCCGCCGGCGAGTTCCCTCCCCGCCGTCGCCGCCGCCGCTTTTTCGACGGAGCGCCCCCGGACGGTCCTCCGAGCGCTCGCAGCACCCGCGCGCGAACACCGCTCTCCAGACGCAGCTCCTGCATGAGCGTGTGCACCTGTTGAGCGCCGTGCGGGTGGCGCAGCGCCTCGCTGAGCCGTTCGACGATGTCGATCCGCAGCGCCACGGAGCCCACCACTTCATAGCCGAAGGCCCGCGGATTCCAGCCGCCAGGCTCCGCGAGCTCGAGCACCGGGTCCCGCGGAACGCCCTGGGGTGGCGGTTTCTGCTGAAACAGCGCCGTCAGCATGCAGCGCCGTTCGAGCGCATGCGGTGCGAGCGCCCCGGCGACGTAGAGGAAGCGCTGGCCCTCGCGGATGCCCTGCATCCTCAAGCGCTCCCGTTCCTCCTCGTCCAGGAGCCGCCACTGCTCGCGTGCCTCGCCGAGGGAGATGACACCCAGTCCCTCGGCCAGGCGGTAGGCGAGGCCACGCGTCGGCGCGGAGCGGCCCGCTCCGGCGAGGGTCTCGGCGGGAAAACCCCCCATGGCCTCGGTCACGAGGTCCCGCGCCAGCGCCACCAGACGGCGCTCGAGCAGCCGCCGCGCGCCTCCAGTCCAGACCTCCGGCTCCGCGAGCGCGAGCTGCGGTGAGCGCCGGTCCTTCCCGCGAACCAGCCGGGCCAGCGGCTGCCCTTCGAACGAGATGCTCCCCGCCGCGTCCACCTCGAAGGCTTCATGCGTCGCGTCCACCACCCGCTGGACGAACTGCTCCTCCGTCATCGCCCCGTCAGCGCCCGGCACCTCGCCCAGCAGGAGCCCCAACTTGGCGAAGGGGCTGTCCGGCCCGGCAGCGGGCTGTGCCGCGGCTCTCACGAACCGGCGCACACTCCTGCGTGCGGCCCGCTGCACGAAGCGCTCCACCAGCCGATCATGCAGGGCATCACCCAACGCGTCCTCGATGCGGCGGGTGCGCTCCTGCCAGTGGTCCGCGTCGTGCAGCCAGCTCGAACGATGGCTGATGTACGTCCAGATGCGGATGGCGGCCAGCCGGTCCATCAGCGTGTGGATGTCTCCGGACACATCATCGAGCGGCGACACCTGCTTGGACAGCCAGGCCTGTTCCAACTTGCCGTCACCCTCGGAGAGCTGGAGGAAGGTCTCCCGCAGCAGCGCGACGTGCTGCCCGAAGAGGCCCTTGCGGAAATCCGGAATCTGGCAGACCTGCCACAGCAACTCGACCATGGCCCGATCGGTGGCGGCCTCTCGAATGGCGGGAACGTTCGAGAGTTCCTTGAGCGCATCGAAGTCATCCGCGCGTTCCACCCGGACGAAGCCACTGTGGTGCGGAGCCCGCGACAACGAATCGAGCAGGGCCTCCGGGCTCGAGAAATCGAGCGCGGAATTGCGCCAGATGAGACTGCGGACCGCCGGAAACCGGTGGGACTCGATGGCCGAGATCACCCGCGGAGGCAGCTCGGACAGCGTGTTCAGGGTTCCGAAGCTCCCGTCATTCAAGTGGCGTCCCGCGCGGCCCGCGATCTGGGCCAGCTCGTCCGGGAACAGCTCCCGCTGCTCGGCGCCGTCGTACTTGGAGAGACCCGCGAAGGCCACGTGGTTGAGATCCAGGTTCAGTCCCATCCCGATGGCATCGGTGGCCACGAGGTACTGGACCTCCCCTGACTGGTACATCGCCACCTGGGCATTGCGCGTCCTCGGGGAGAGCGCACCCAGCACCACGGCCACCCCGCCCCGGAGGCGGCGCAGCGATTCGGCGAGCTCGTACACGCGGTCCGCGGAGAACGCGACCACGGCCGAGCGTGGAGGAAGGCTCTTCAGCGAGCGGGTCCCGGAATAGCGAAGCTGGGACAGGCGGGTGGCTCGCTTCACCGACGCATGGGGGATGAGCGCATGGACCATCGGCCGCATCGTGTCCGCGCCGAGGAACCAGGTCTCCCGGCGTCCACGCGCATGGAGCAACCGATCGGTGAAGACGTGCCCGCGCTCGCGGTGGGCGGCGAGCTGGATCTCATCCACGGCGAGGAAGTCGACCTGCCGATCCGTCGGCATCGCCTCGACGGTGCAAATCCAGTAGTCGGGGCGCGGCGGCAGGCGCTTCTCCTCGCCCGTCATCAACGCGACCCGGCCCTCGCCCACCCGAGCGGTCACCCGGTCGTAGACTTCACGAGCGAGCAGGCGAAGCGGCAGACCCATCATGCCCGTGTCGTGCTCGAGCATGCGCTCGATGGCCCGGTGGGTCTTCCCCGTATTCGTGGGCCCCAACTCCGCCACGACGACGGACGACCGGCCAGAGGGGCTGGAGTTCATTGGCGAATTCTAACCCCGGGGAGGGGCCTCCGCCCAGGAAGCTGGTCCACCAAGGGGCCGGGCACGGCGCCCTGTCCGTCCCACGCCTCTCAGAGGTTCATGCCGATGTTTCCCAGGGAGATGCTGGGCCCGAAGATGAGGGCCCAGCGGCCCACTTCCTTGCCCGGTGAGCCATCCGTCGGCTTGGTGAAGTAGGCCTCGCGGAACTCGTAGGCGCCCCAGATGTGGATGCTCAAGGCGGCCTGCCCACCCGCGGGGCCCCCGCCCAGGGGCACGCGGATGCCCAGGCCCGCGACAGCGGCCAGCGTGGGGGGATAGTCATTCAGCAGACCTCCCGTCTGCACGAGCCCCACGCCCATCAGTCCCAGCTCCAGCCCGAACAGGCCCTCCTTGCCGTGCTCATCCAACAAGGTGAGCCGTGACAGCAGGCCGAAGTTCAGCGTGAGCTGCCCCGTCGGCTGATTCAGCCGGTAGAGGCCGCTAGGGATGGTGGCGGTGGCGTACAGACGTAGCCGCGAGCCCTCGACGGTCGCCGACCACTGCACCGAGGGCAGGCTGACCCGGGACGAGGGCGCCGCCAGCAGGTAGCGCGACTCGTCCACGACGTGGCTGACGCGCACGATGATGCGGTCGAACTGCTCGAGCACGTTCTTGAGCCAGAACGTCCGCGGCTCGCCGCCGGGCTGGAGCACCATGCGCTCGTTCACCCGCGCGGCCTCGCGCACCGAGCCACTGGCGGAGGTGACGTCCACCTCGAGGATGATCTCCTGCAGGCCGTCCTCGGGCCGCAGCCGCTCCCGGTGGATGACGATGCGGCAACTGTCACGCGCCTCGAAGGGGATGCGCGCTGGCTTGCCGGGCTGGAGGCGCTGCGGGTTCCCGTCCCGATCGGCGCACAGGAACTCGATGAGCGGCTCCTCGGACAGGGCGGACGCGCCGAGCGGCGCGGGCACCGAGGCCTCCCGCAGCGCTCGCTGGGTGCGATCGTACACGACGGCGAGGTCCACCGAACGCAGGGCCTGCGGCAACCCCTCGAAGCGGTAGCCGAACCGCAGCGGGACGAAGCCGCTGTTGTTCTCATCGCCGCGCACCCGGAAGCGCCCCTGCTCGGTCCGCACCGAGTAGGCCCCCTCGACGGGCAGCGGCACGAGCCTCGCCCGCTCACCGGGAGACGACACCGAGAGGACCGCCTCCCGGTTGGTGGGGATGAAGTCGATCCTCCCGAAACCGGGGAGCTCGAGACTCGCGCGCGGTTGGGGCACCGCGAGGGTGTCCGTCGAGGTGGTGGCGATCACGGTCGGGTCCACCTCGGAGCGGGTGGCCGTGAGGGTCAGCCGGTCCGCGCCCAGGCGCCCCACCCGCAGCACCACGAAGGCCGCCTCTTCCTCGCGAACCACCTGGGCCACCTCGGCGGGCTCGCCGTTGGCGCGCCAGCGGAAGGACCGCGCCTCGTTCGCGCAACGCGGCTCCACCCGCACCACCACCTGCACCTCCGCCGCGCCTCGCAGCGGCGGCCCCGACACGAGCTCCACCGGGCAGTGCAGGAGCTGCAGCACCCCGGAGGCGGTGCTCTCGAGCGCCTCGCCTCGCGAGACGAACACCCGGGGCACCAGCCGCACCCGGAGGCCCAAGCTCGTGAGGAGGCCCGGCACGGCGCGCACGAAGACGCCGTCCTCGCTCAGCTCGCAGCGGGCGGGGCCACAGTCGACGGCCGCGATGGCCTCGGGGTGCGGCAGCGCCAGCCGCCCCTCGCCGGTGGAGAGATCCAAGGCGAGCACCGCCGGCAGGACCGAGGACAGGACGACGCGGCTCGGACGCAACTGCAGCTCCGAGGGCGCGAGCCGCCGGCCCGAGGCATCGAACGTGAGGACGCCGTCACCGAAGCGCGCCCCCGCTGGCAGCAGGAAGAGCGGCACGTCCGCCGGCACACCGCGGCGCACCGGCAACACGCACGGTTGCGGAAGCTCCGAGGGCCCGGCGTCGAGGCAGACCTCGTGCTCCAGGCCCTTGTCGCGCTGGGGGCCCGGCCAGAACACCTGGGCTCCCGTCAGCCCCCGCCCGCGCAGCTCGAGCCGCCCCTCGTCCGCGGCCAGCAGCACGCTCGCCGGCTCGGCCTCGGGGAACGCCCCTGTCGCCACGAGCGTGAGCGTCTCCTGAGGGCCCGTGCAGCCGCTCGCGGCGGGCGCCACCTGGAGCGACACCGGCTGGCCCACGCGCCCACTGCCCGGCGCAGGCGGGCGGACGGAGCGTGAATCCTCGCCCACGGTCCAGCCCTCCGCCACCGGGCCGCAGACGACCCGGCCAGGGAGGAGCACGGGCTGGCCCCCAATAGGCGCTTGCACGACGGTGGCCTGCGCCCAGGCCGCGCCGCCGAGGAGCGACCACGCGACGAGCAGCGCCACCCACCCTGGAGAAGCAACAACGGCGAAGACCTGCGGACGCTGCGGCACGAGACCTCCCTGCGCGCGAGCGGTAGTGGGGGCATGCCGTTTTGTCAATCGCCCAGGCGCGTCCGAAGCGCGCTACCGCCTCATCGGCCGGGAGCCTCGGCGGCGCGCAAGCTCGGGGTCTTCCCGGTGACGACAGGCAGCACGTGCCGGCGAAGCAGCTCGAGAAACCGCTCGGGCCGGACGAATGCGCCCAGGTGGCCAGAGCCGGCCATCAGCTCGAAGTGCTTGAGCGGCGCCTCGAGCGCCTCGTAGTACGCCGCGGCGACGGGCGCGGGCGTGTGGACATCCGAGTCTCCCTGGAACACGAAGAAGGGAAGCTCGACCCTTGGGGCCACCTTGTGCGCGTCGAACGCCACCATCTCCGCGAAGAGCCGCTCCGTACAGAAGCTCAGGCCCTCGATGAGAGCCCGCAGGTCGCTCAGCCCATGCGCCGGTGAGGACAGCATGAGGGGCAGGAAGATGGCCCCCATGCCCCGGCCGTCCCGGGTCGTCCTGTCGCGCAGCCGCATCCGGCGATGATAGGAGGCCACGTCCCAACGGCTGGGGTCCGCCCCCATCCGCGCGAGGAACGCGGCCTCCGCGCGGCTCCCGTTCTTCTCCGCCCAGGCGAGCGTCTCCGCGTGCGCCACCTGCTCGCTCGCGGCCAGGCCCACGTTGAAGTCCGTGCCCACGTACGCCGCGAAGAGGTCTGGCCGGGCCCGCACGAGCGGCATTCCCAGCAACGTTCCCGCGGAGCTGGCGAGGAGGATCCGCTCGCGGCCCGGCAGCCGCTCCTCGAGGAACGCGCACAGCGCGATGGCGTCCTCCTGCATGCGCCGGAAGCTCAGCTCACCGCTCCCCTCCTGGCCGTTGCGCGCGAGCGTCTTTCCGGCACCCCGCCGGTCCCACTGCACGACGGTGAAGTCCTTCTCCCAGCAGCGCAGGGCCGGGGTGAAGAGCGAGTAAGGCGAGCCCGGCCCACCGTGAAGCACCAGGAGCACGGGGTTGCGCGCGTCCTCCCCACGAATGCTGACCCACTGCTCGATTCCCCCGAGACGCACGAACCGCTCCTCGGCGATTCCCGGAGGCACGTCGATACGAAGCGTTCGCGCGACCCGCTGCTGGAGCAGTGCCCGGTAGCCGAGCGCGGCCGAGACGAGGACGACTGCTGCGACGACGACCGTCACCATGGCGACCCCAAACTGTGTAGTTGATAAGCAGTTTTGTATACGAGATACACAGTTTCGACAAGTGGGAGATGCGATGGCCAGGAAGCACCCGGTGTTCGGAGACCAGGAAGCGAGCGTGAAGCTCCTCTGGAAGGAGACGTCCACCGGCCGCCGCGGGCCGAAACCGGCACTCACGCTGGAGCAGCTCGTCGACGGAGCCATCAAGCTCGCGGACACGCAGGGGCTCGCGGCGCTCTCCATGGAGAAGCTCGCCCGCGAGTTCAACTTCACGCCGATGGCGCTCTATCGCTACGTGCCGGGGAAGGCCGAGCTCATCGACCTGATGATCGAGCGTGGGCTCGGAATGCCTCCCCCGCTCGAGGGCGAGGCCACGGCCTGGCGCGACAAGCTCCTCTTCTGGGCGGAGTCGATGGCCGACGTGTTCCGCCAGCACCCGTGGAGCCTGGAGGCGACGGGCCACCTGCGTGTCATGGGGCCCTGTGAGCTGGCGTGGCTCGAGGCGGGCCTGGACGCCCTCGCACCAACCGGGCTGACTCCCGCGGAGCGCCACAGCGCGTGCCTCGCGCTGGTGAGCCTGATCCGCACGAACGCCCAGTTCTCGATGGCGCCGTCAGGCGGGCACCAGGCCATGAGTGGTGTGCAGTGGGCCACCGCGACACGTGCGCTCCTCGAGACACGAGAGGCGCGCTATCCGCAGTTGAGCCACGTGCTCTCGCACCAGCGCGACGCGGACCCGCCCGGGTCGGGGCTCGCGTGGGTGTTGGATGGAATCGCCGCGCGCATCGAGCAGCGCAAGCGAAAGCGGCGGCCTTCCGCGGAGTGACGCGCCTCCGCTCCTGCTGACGCCGCGACCTGGTGTCAATCGCCCAGGCGTGGGCTGGCGGGTACCTGGAGGAGGAGCTCCGGCATGGGGCGCCCGCCCGCCCAGAGCACGTCGAGGATGACGGCGTAGTGCACGGTGGCCGCGGCGATGACCATGAGGTGGAACACCTCGTGGTAGCCGAAGACGGTGGGGAGGGGGTCCGGCCATTTGCGCGCGTAGACCACGGCGCCCAGGGCATAGAGGATGGCCCCGAAGACGAGCCACCCAACACGCGCCGGACCAATCACGTCTGGCAGCCGCAGCATCACCGGAATCGACACCGTCCCCAGCACGACATAGAGCAGGGAGCGGAGCCCGCGCGGCCCGGAGAGGCCCAGCAGCGCGAGCCCGGCGCCCGTGAGGGCCGCGGTCCACATCACCCAGAGCATCCGCGGGCCCCAGCCGCCCGCCGCGTCCAGCATGGCCACGGGCGTGAAGGTCCCCGCGATGAGGGCGTAGATGGCCGCATGGTCGAAGCGCTGGATGCGCTGGGAGGTGGCGGGGCTCCAGTTGGGGCAGTGGTACGTCGCGCTGATACCGAACATCAGCACCAGGCTGACGCCGAACACCATGCCGGCCAGGTGCCGCACGCCATCCACGGGGGCCAGGGCCAGGAAGAAGCACCCGGCGAGCGCCGCCACGAACGCGAACGCGTGTGACACACCGCGCAACCTGGGCTTCACTTCCTCTTCCACCCGGAGGGACTCGACTCGCTCTTGGGTAGCCATGACCTGCTCGTACCCCCGGCAGGTCACCGTTGTGTCAGCGAGGGGCTCCTCCTGTCCGGGCGCTGACTTCAGGCGCCCTGGCATGCCGCCTCGTGCACATTGGAGCCCCCTACGCGGGCACGTCCCAGGCGATGGGCAGGTGCTCGAAACCGCGCAGCATGAAGTAGGGCCGGGGCACCGGCAGCTCGTCCGTCCGCAGCCGCAGGCCGGGCAACCGCCGCAGCAACTGCTCGAAGGCGATCCGCCCTTCCAGCTTCGCCAGCGGGGCGCCGACGCAGAAGTGGATGCCCTTGCCGAACGCCAGGTGCCTCTTCGCCTCCGCGCGGCGGATGTCGAAGCGGTCCGGCTCGGTGAACTGCGTCTCGTCGCGGTTACCGGACGCGTACAGGATGAACGCCCGCGCCCCCTTGGGGAGGGTGACCCCACTCAGGGTGGTGTCGGCCATCACCGTCCGGAAGAAGCCGCGGATGGGGGCCTCCACGCGCAGCATCTCCTCGATGGCATTGGGCAGGAGGCTGGGGTCCTCCCGCACGGCCTCCAACTGCTCCGGGGCCTTGAACAGCAGCCACATGCCGTTGCCGATGAGGCCCGTTGTCGTCTCGTGGCCAGCTGCGAACAGGTCCATGGCGTTGCAGACCGCCTCCTGCTCGCTCAGGGGCGCGGTGCCGCCCAACGACTGCGGCACGAGCAGCGTCAGCAGATCCTCGCGCGGGTGGCGCCGCCGCTCATGGAGCTGCTCCTGGAAGTAGCGCGTCATCGCGATGAAGCCGTGCGCGCTCTGGACCTGCTGCTCGATGGGCGCGGTCGCCGACATCAGCAGCGTCTTGTCATCGGACCAGCGCTTGAGCTGCTCCATGTCGGAGCGCGGCACGCCGAGCAGATCGCAGATGATGAAGCCCGGCAGCGCGTAGGCGAACTGTTGGATGAGATCCGCCTTGCCGTCGCGGAGGAAGCCGTCGATGAGCGCGTCCGCCGTCGCCCGGATGACGGGCTCCATCGCCGAGATGCGCTGGGCGTTCAAGGCCTTGCCAAACACGGCCCGGACGCGGGCGTGGTCCGGGGGATCGCTCTGGACGAGTGAGAGGAATTGAGAGTACCCCTGCGCGAGAACGGCGCGCACCTCGGGGTGCGGCTCGGCCCTGGCATCGAGCGCTCCCACCGAGGAGAAGCGCGCGGTGTCCTTCTCCACCTCGGAGATGTCCGCGTAACGGGTGACGACCCACAGGTCGAACATGGGACTGTAGAAAACGGGCCGTTCCCGCCGCAGCCGCGCATAGAGCGGATAGGGATTGTCGAGCTGGTCGGGGGCCATCGGGTTGAACTGGGCGGAGGCGTCATTCATGACAGGGACCTCGTTGGCGGGTACTCACGGTCGATGATACCGCCTGCTCTTCGACGTGGATGCGACGGGGCGCATGCATGTCACTCTAGCGCCCCTGGAAGCTGGGAGCCCTGCGCGCCGCCGCGGCCGCGAGCCCCTCGCCCAGGTCCTCGCTCCCGTAGCTCTCCGCCTGGAAGCGCGCCTCTTCCTCCAGCGCCCGCTGGAGAGCGGCCCGGTCCGGTGCGAGCCTGCGCTTGAGTGCGCGGGTGGCCAGCGGGGCATTCGCCGCCACCTGGGCCGCGAGCTTCCGGGCGCGCGCGAGCACCTCGGCCCCTGGCGCCGCCTCGAGCGCCAGCCCGAGCTGCACCGCCTCACGCCCATCGAAGCGGCGGCCCGTGAGCAGCAGCTCCGCGCCTCGCTGCGCCCCCGCCCGCCACGGCACGAAGTACGTCGCCCCCATGCCCGGGTGCAGGCCCAGCTGGACGAAGTTGAGCGCGAGCTTCGCGTCCTCGGCGACGACGCACAGGTCGCACGCGAGCGCCACGCACAGCCCCGCGCCAATCGCCGCGCCCTCCACCGCGGCCACCGTGGGCACCGGCAGCTCCAGCACGCTGAGGTAGCGCGCATAGAAGTCGAGCATGAAGGTGCGCGCCTCCTCCGAGGACACCCGGCGCAGCCGCTCGAGCATCTGGAGGTCTCCCCCCGCGGAGAACGCTCCGCCGGCCCCGGCGAGGACGACGGCCCTCACGTCGGGGCGTTGCTGGAGCTCGGCCACCCGGGCCCGCAGCGCCTCCCCGAGCTCGGGCGTCATCGCGTTGCGGCGGGCGGCATCATTCAGCGTGAGGGTGGCGACGGCACCTTCCACTTCGAGCAGGACGGCGGTGGATGGAGTGGACATGGGGCCCCTTCTATCAGCCCCGGACTGACGGGAGCAGCTACGGCTTGAAGAAGTCCAGGAAGGCAAAGGGGGCCTCTGTACGGTGGCGGCAAAGGAAGAGATCATGGGACTCGTTCCGGCACCTCTCCCCTACGAGTCGTCTGACACCTTGGGTGGGGAAGGCGGGCGCCTGGGTTTCTGGAGGAAGTCCGCATGCGCCGTCCTGTCGTCTTGTTGAGCCTCGCCGTGCTCGCAGCGCTCGCCGTGCTGGTGGCCGTCCGTGAGGAGGAGCAGCCCCCTCCCACTCCTACGCCGGCTGCCATGGCTCCCACTCCGGCCGCGGCCCCTCCCGAGGAGACTCCGGCCCCCGAGGACTCCCTCCTCCCGGACCAGGTGGACAGCCTCACGGGGAGCGAGGCCAGTTCCGGCAGCTCCGCTCGCAGCGGTAGCGCGCCGGCCATCGCGGAGGCCAACGCCGGGAACGGGGTGAAGGACGAGCAACCCGCCGTACCCGTCTACGACAGCCAGGGTAAACCCGAGGAGCTGCCCCAGGCCCAGGACAAGGGGGAGGTCATCCTCGCGGCCACTGCCCACCCCGAGAACACCCTCCTGCTCGGCGAGGTGGGCAGCCTCACCGGCGCCCAGGCCACCTTCGGGGTGTCCACCCGTAACGGTATCGAGCTGGCCATCAAGGAGGCCAACACGGCCGGAGGCGTGAAGGGCAAGAAGCTCGCGGTGCGCGTCTATGACGACCAGGGCAAGCCCGAGGAGGCCGCCCAGGCCGTCACCCGCCTCATCACCCAGGACAAGGTGGTGCTCATCCTGGGCGAGGTGGCCTCGTCCAACTCGCTGGCCATGGCCGAGAAGGCCCAGGCGGCCGGGGTGCCGATGATTACCCCGTCCTCCACCAACCCCTCCGTGACGCAGAAGGGCGAGTACATCTTCCGCGTGTGCTTCATCGACCCCTTCCAGGGCTTCGTGATGGCGAAGTTCGCCCGCGAGAACCTGAAGGCGAATCAGGTGGCCACCCTCCAGGACAACAAGAGCGCCTACTCCACCGGCCTCACGGACGTGTTCACGCAGAAGTTCGCGGAGATGGGCGGAAAAATCGTCACCACGCAAAGCTATTCCCAGGGCGACACGGACTTCCGCGCGCAGCTCACCGTCATCAAGAAGATGAAGCCGCAGGCCATCTACGTGCCCGGCTACTACAACGACGTGGGCGTCATCGCCCGCCAGGCGCGCGAGCTGGGCCTGACGGTGCCGCTGATGGGCGGTGACGGGTGGGACTCCGAGAAGCTCTTCGAGCTGGCCGGCAACGCGCTGGACGGGAGCTACTTCTCCAACCACTACTCGCCGGAGAACCCGGACGAGAAGGTGCAGAAGTTCATCAAGGACTACAAGGCGGCGTACGGTGGCGTGCCGGATGCGCTGGCGGCGCTCGGCTATGACGCGGCCAAGGTCGCCATCGCCGCGCTCGAGCGCTCCAAGGACCTGAGCGGCCCCTCCGTGCGCGAGGCCATCGCCCAGACCCAGGACTTCCCAGGCGTGGCGGGCAACATCACGCTCGACAACAACCGCAATGCGGTGAAGCCGGCGGCGATCCTGAAGATCGCCAACGGCAAGACCAGGTTCGTCACCACCATCAACCCCTGAGGGGCCTCGCACGCTCCACGAAAAAAAGTGCGCGCGCTTGCCCGTTTTTTCCGCTCGCGGTTCTCAAAGGACGAACCCAGCAACAACGGAGCACGCCATGAAGACCGCCCTGAAGACCCTGTCCCTCGCCGCCGCCCTCGCCCTCGCTGCCCAGGCGACCCCCGCTCACGCCAACGGCATCGGCGGGGCCTCCATGAAGGCCAGCAACACGGCGGACGATAACTGCCCCGTCTACTCCTATGGACACCTCACCAACAGCTGCACCACGACGAAGTCGTTCATCGTGGCCCTGCCCTTCTCCGGCGCCGCCGGGTACCGCACCTTCACCGTGATGGCGCAGGGCGCCACCACCGGCGACGTGAGCTGCCGGATCGCGGCCACCGCCAACACCCAGTCCGGTTTCTACTCGGGGAGCTGGGTCTCGCTGCCGGCCGCGGGCAGCGTGCAGACCCTCAGCCTGGGCACGCTCTTCACGGACACCCAGAGCTCCCTCTACCTGCTGTGCAACGTGGCGCAGAACGCCAAGGTCTTCTCCATCCAGTGGGATAACTAGTTCCTCCGCCACAGCCCTGGGAGACCCGCGATGCCGCGCACCTCCACCCTGGCCGGAATCACCGTGCTGCTGGCCTTCCTGGGCTGGCAGTGGCTGGAACACACCTCGCTGGAGGAGCAGCACCAGCGGCAGCAGGCGGAGCTCGAGGCCACCCGCCGCGAGCTTCGGGAGATGGCCCGGGCCCTGGGTGAGCAGCAGGCCCGGCTGGAGCGCCTCACCCGGGACGTGGCGCGCCCGGCATCGTCCGCGGGCCAGACCCTGGCCTTCCCCGTGGAGCCGTCAGCCCCCACTGCCGGGGTGGAGCGCCCGGCCTCCCCTGCCCCGCCCGGCCCCCCAGTGCCGCCGTCCGAGCAGGAGGTGGTGGCCCGCCTGGAGGAGGCTGTCCACGGGGAGCCCATCGATCCACACTGGAGCCGGCAGGCGGAGGACCTGGCCCGCGCCAGGCTGGAGCGCACCCTCACCACCTCCCGGCTGGAGTCGGTGCACTGCGGTGCCTCCCTGTGCCGACTGGAGACCTCCCACCCCAGCCAGGAGGCGCTGGAGCAGTTCCGCGAGCAGGTCCTGATGGCTCCCGAGCCGGTGCTCTGGAATGGGGCCACCTACTCCTCCGTGCAGGGGGACGCCCGGGCGGGAACCCTGGTGACGATCTCGTACGTGGCCAGGGAGAGCAGGCCGCTCCCCATGCTGGAGCAGTTCTGAGCCAGAGGGGTGGAGTTCCAGCCGCGGTGTCCGCCACACTATGGCCATGGATGACACCGCGCAGCCCTCAGGCCTCCGGCTTCCTCAGCGAAGCACGGTCCCTGGCAGCCTGAGTGCCGAGGAGCTCGCGCGCTTCACCGAGCGGGAGCACGAGGTGCTGTGCCGGCGCTGGCGGCTGTTCGCGCCCATCACCTTCGTCCTCATTGGCCTCACCGAGGTGGCGCCGTTCTTCTCGCCGAACTTCCCTTCGGCGATGCACGTGACGGGCTGGGTGCTGGCGCTGCTGGCGGGCATGTACCTGCTGGCGAGGCGCAAGCCGGGCCGGCGGGTGATGGGGTGGGCCACGGCCGTCACCGGTATCGTGGTGGCCGCCTACAGCGCCACGCCCGCGGCGGAGCTGGGGCGCTACCAGTCGCAGCACGTGCTGGCCATGGCGGTGCTCATCGCCATGCTGCCCGGCATCTTCTCGCTCACGCTGGCCGAGGCGGCGGCGACGCTCGGCGGCAGCCTGGTGGCGTGGGTCGTCGTGTGCGGCTTGTGGAAGAGCGAGGGGCCGGTGGACTACACCGGCCTGGACGTGGCGCTCACCTACCTGGTCTTCCTGTGCGTCGTCACGCTGGTGGCGCACCACATCAACCGGCGGCTGCGCATCCGCGAGTTCGCCGGGCGGTGCGAGCTGGAGCGCGTGCACCGCTTCGCCGTGGAGGAGGTGCTCCACCGTCACCTGCCGCCGAGCTACGTGGACCGGGTGCTGTCCGGGGAGCACCCGCTGGACGGCCCTCCGGAGCGGCGCGTGGTGACGGTGGTGTTCGCGGACATCGTCTCGTTCACCCCGCTGTCCGACGGCCTCCCGCCCGAGGAGCTCGCCCGCCTGGTGGGGCGCTTCTACGACGTGATGGCGGGGGTGGCGTTCGAGCACGGGGCGACGCTCGACAAGTTCATCGGGGACGCGGTGATGGCGCTGGTGGGCGCGCCGGACACGATGCTGCCCGAGGAGCAGGCACGGCGCGCGGTGGCGATGGCGCAAGACTGGCACCGGGCGGCGCGCGAGCTCGTCTGGCCGGGCTCGCTGGGACAAGGGCTTCGGCTGCGTGTGGGCATCCACCAGGATCCGGTGGCGGTGGGGGCCTTCGGCGGGCGGCTGCGCAGCGAGTACACGGTGCTGGGGCGCGGGGTGAACATCGCGGCGCGGCTCGAGCAGCGCTGCCAGCAGGGAGACATCCTGGTGTCCGAACCCGTCTTCCAGCAGCTCGCGCCCAGGCCCGGAGGCGCACGGGAGATGGGCGCGCTGGAGCTCAAGGGCATCCCCGAGCCGGTGCGCTGCTACTGCCTGCCCGGCATCGAGGGCGAGCAGCACCGTGAAGCCCCCACCGTGTGAAGCCGGCCTGCCGAAGATGGAAGAGCCGGGCCACGCCCCGCCCCAGGAAGAAAATACCCGCGGTCGATCCAGGATTGCCTCCTGGCACCAATATCCAGTGTGTCCCTGTTTTGGTGTCTCCGAGGGCGCTTGCCCCTCACTCCAGGAGTGAATCCGATGAAGCGTATCCTTCCCGCGACACTCGTCACGTTGACCCTGTGGGGCTGTGGCGATTCGGAGAGCACGCGTGTCACCTCCACGCGCGAACTGGCCGCGGGCCCGGAGCGCACGGCGGCCGTCGAGCGCGCGGTCTCGCGCGTGCTGCGCGAAGGCGCGAAGCTGGGGGTGACGGCTCCCGAGGCGCTGTCCACGCGCACGGTGCTGGTGGATGACGACGGCACGGAGCATGTCCGGCTCGAGCGGACCTGGCAGGGCCTGCGCGTCATCGGCGGTGACCTGGTCGTCCACCAGCGCGGGGGCGCGGACGCGCGCGGCTTCAGTCTGGCGGGCCAGCCCTCGCTCGCGTCCGTGGCGAGCCGTCCCACGCTGGATGCATCCGAGGCCGCCCTGCGCGCCCGGCCGGCCTTCGTCGGGCTCCTGAGTGGGCCGCGCACCGCGAAGCTGGTGGTGGACGCGCGCCAGGGCCACGAGCCCGCGCTCGCCTACGAGGTGGTGCTCGACGGCTACCAGCCGGACCAGACGCCCTCCGAGCTGCACGTGCTGGTGGATGCCACCACGGGCGCCACCCGGGGCAAGTGGGATGCCGTCCACACGACCGCGGCGGTGGGCTCGGGCCAGTCGCTCTACTCGGGGCAGGTGTCCATCCACACGGATTCCGCGCTGCTCGGAGGCTACGCGCTGCGCGACACGACGCGCGGTGGGGGCTTCTACACGACGGACATGAACAACCTCGGCTCGGTTCCCATCGTGGGCGACACGCTTCCACTGCCCCCGCTCCTGCTGCCCGGTACCGTCTTCACCGACTCCGACAATGCCTGGGGAGATGGCACGCCGGGCAACCGCCAGTCCGCCGCGGTGGATGCGCACTTCGGCCAGCAGACGACGTATGACTATTACCGCGCGGTCCATGGCCGCGACGGCATCGATGGCGCGGGCCGCATGGGCTACAGCCGCGTGCACTATGGCGACAAGTACAACAACGCCTTCTGGTACGACCTCTGCTTCTGCATGACGTATGGCGATGGCGACGGCAGCATCCTCGCCCCGCTCACCGCGCTGGACGTCGCGGGCCACGAGATGACCCACGGCATCACCAGCCAGACCGCGGGCCTCACGTACGAGGGCGAGTCCGGCGGGCTCAACGAGGCCACCAGCGACATCTTCGGCTCCCTGGTGGAGTACTACGCCAACACCGCGCAGGACCCGGGCGACTACCTCATCGGCGAGACCATCTACACCCCGAGCAGGCCGGGGGACGCGCTGCGCTACATGCACCAGCCCTCCCTGGACGGCAAGTCTCCGGACTGCTGGTCCCCCAGCCTCGCGTCGCTCGACGTGCACTACTCCAGCGGCGTGGCCAACCACTTCTTCTACCTGCTGGCCGAGGGCTCCAACCCCGCCGGTGGCCCGGCCAGCCCCACCTGCGATGGCTCGTCGCACGGGGGCATCGGCCGGCTCCAGGCCGGGAAGATCTGGTACCGCGCCCTCACGGTGTACATGACCTCGTCCACCAACTACGCGGGGGCGCGCGCGGCCACCCTCAGTGCCGCGTCGGACCTCTATGGCGCGGGCAGCCCCGAGGTCAGCGCCGTGGCCGCGGCCTGGTCCGCGGTGAGCGTGAACTGAGCCGCGCGGGCGTCGCCACCGGGGAAGCTGCGCACCGCGAGGCGGGCAGTTCCCGTGGGAGACCCTCCGCGCCGAGTGGCGAAGCGCGAGGTGCAGCGCCACGAGCGCGCCAAAAAGAAAGCCCCGGCTCGCTCGATGGCGGCCGGGGCTTTGCTTCTTCCAGTGGAGGCGGCGGGAATCGAACCCGCGCCGGGCGGTGCGAAACTCCCAGCAGAATCGCGCCCTTACCTCGCACCCGCCCGGAATGCATGGGAGTCGGTATCCCGCCGCGTCCCCTCCTGTCCCGCCCCGTTCCGGCCTATTCCGCACGCTCCTGCGACATACGTGCAACATGGCGGGGGCTGCCCACCTCCCAGCTTTAGGCCCTCCCGGGCTATGTGACTCGCCGCTCCCGTGGCCGTCCTGAACGTGCAGCTCTCCCCAGCAGCCGTACCACTGGAGCCCTCTGGCACTCCAGTTGCGCGCCTCACTGTTCCTAGGAGCCTGTCGGCGAATCGGCCAGAGGTACGTTGGCGAGTAGCAGGCGCCATATAGCACCACAGGCGCAGAGGTACTGGGGCCGAGCCCGGTCGCTCGCCTCGCGGCGACCTCTCCGCTACGCGGCCTGCGCGGCAAGGCCGGGAAGTTCCCAGCCCTGCTTCCACAGCTTCTTGAGGTTGTGGACAGCACACGCCAGCGAGAAGCGTGGCAGCACTGTGTTCTTCACCTGTCCAATCACCGGCTCGGCCGTCACCTTGCGCCGCGCGTATGCCTTGCGCCCCCGCTTCGTCGACAGCTTGCGCTTCATCCGCTCCTTGAAGCTCAGGCCCGCCGGCGGGCGTCCTCGCGGGGCCGGCGGTGCCTCCTCCCCATGCTTGTCGCGCCCGGTGGCGATGAAGCACTCCACGCCTTTGTCCCCTGGCCCCCTTCCGTTCCCCCGGCGCGCTCGTTCGTAGCTGTCAGGGCGCCCCTTCATACTCCGAGTGGCCCCGCCAGGCTCCACGAGGTCCTAGCTCGAATGGAGGACCCCATGCGTTTCCGAGCCTGCCTTGTACTTCTGCTCTTGGCCTCAGCCTGCGCGAGCGCGCCCGCCCCGCAGTCGATGCCTCGGCCCCATGCCTTCGCGTCGACTCCCACCTCGGGCCCGCGCATCCGGCTCGTTTCCGCGCTGATGGAGCCGACACCGGAACGGTCGTGGATTGGAAAGGCGGACCTGGACAAAGCCAGGGCACTGCTCTCTCGGGCACGCCAAGACGTCGAGCCGCATCAATGGGAACAGTTAAACCGCAAGCTCACCGCAGCGGAACGGGCCTTCGAGCGCTTCTCGCGCGCCGCGAAAGCGAGCGGGCAGGCCGCCGAGGTGGTGAGGGGGGCGGAGGGCGTCGCGCAGGCGGGACGCGCCAGGACGTTGGCTGAATTCCTCCCCCGGGTGGGCCCGTTGCTCGCGGGCCTCGTCCTGCTCTACCCCTCCAGCACCGCCGGGCCGGACATCGACCGTCGCCCGGAGTGGGTCGACGCTCAGCGGGAGTACGAGGCGCGACTGCTGGACGTAGCGGAGGAGTCACGGCGGCTCATGGAGGAATTTGAGCGTCAGGAAGCAGAGGAGGTCGTGCCGGACTTTGATTCGGATCCGGTTGCGGCGGTCAAGGTTCCCACCTCTTGGCAGACTGAGATCAATCCGGCGACGGGCAAGCCCTACACCAGTGTGGAGGAGTATGACCGGATTCCGCGTTACCCGAACCAGACCTGCAAGAACAGCCTGCTCGACAAGCTTGAAGCGGAGAAGGATCAGCTCACCAACGAAATCCCTCGCTACAACCCGAAGGTGCCCAACACGAAGAACAAAAAGAAGCTGGACAAGGTGCCGTGCTCCAGGATCCGGCTGCGTCTTGACGCCGTGAAGAAAGTTTTGGAGAAGCGGTGGGAGATTCAGAAAAAATGCTTTGGAGGCAAACCCGATCCGGGCCACAACACAGCGATGACCCAACTCAAAGATGGCCTTGCGGATATCAAGGCTCTTGAAGCGAAGAATTGCGCCCCGGGTCATCCAATGTCGGAATTGTGAGTCATGTCGAAAGAACTCTTCACAGCGCTCGAGCAGCACGATACGTCCCGGGTCAAGGCGCTGCTGGCTGCGGGGGCCGACCCGAACGAGCCGCAGCCGGAGCCGCCGGGGTTGCGTCCGCTGCAAGTGGCCATTTACGAACTCTCCGATGGGGGCGAACTCGACGTGCTCCTGGCGCTCCTTGAGCACGGCGCGGACGTCAACGCGTGGGATGTCGAGCGGGACAGGACCCCCTTGTTGGTAGCGGCCTGCGAAGACGAATTGGCGGCAGTCGAAGCGCTCTTGAAGGCGGGGGCCGATCCCAACGTGTGCAGCCGCGACGGCATCACGCCGCTGCGGACGTCTGCGGAGGTTGGCAATCTGGACATGGCCTCGCTCCTCCTGGGCGCGGGGGCGACTCGGACGATCAACGACTGGGGAGGGCTGACGGGATACACCGCGCTCGGGCACGCGGCACGCCGGCTGGACCTTCCGATGATCAAGCTGCTTCTCGACGCGGGCGCCGATCCGAAGGCCACGGACGAGGACGGTCGACCCGCCCACTACCGTCTGCCGCCGCGCGCTGAATCCGATTCCCAGACGTGGGACGCCGCGTTCGAGTTGCTCGGAGGAGCGAAGGACCGCATGCCGTTGTAGAACGGAGGTCGTGCGCCTCGGGCTCACGGGCACGCCGCTCGACCTGAACAACCCCGCGCACTTGGACCCGCTCAAACGGGCCTACGAGCGCCTCCCGGAGATTGGCGGGCGTGCAGCCCCTTGAGGCTCGGCACGGCTCGCGCTGGCCGTGCTCAGGGCCCCGACTGCTGGCTCACTGCTTGAGTCATTTCCTCGCGACAACTACGTTGACACTCACCGGGGGCCGCCCCCCGCTCGCCGCTCGAAGCCCCTGGGTCGGGGTGGGCACAAGCAGGGCAAGAAGAAGTAGCGCTAACCAAGTGGTTTCAACCACTTGACTGGCCCGGGAGACAGGATTTGAACCTGTCTCCCCTGCCCTGCTCTACCAGATGCGCACGCGCAGCTCGATCAGTCAGCCGCGTTGACCCACACGTCGTTCGCCAGCCAGGCATCGGTTGGCCAGGTGGAGGACGTCACCTTCGGCATGAAGGTGCTCAGTTCCGCCTGCGTCGGCTGACGGCGCTTGGATTTCACGAATGCGGTGCGCACGCGATATTCCGAGGAAGTACGGAAGGACTCCGCGATGGCCGCTTCGGAAGCCTGGTTGTTGTCCAGCACACGGGTCCAGTAGTTCATCCCGCCGGCGTCGGCCTTGATCTCCGGCAGCGTGCGGCCCATGACGTTGACGTACAGGAGGAACACTTTCTTGCCGTTCGGCGTCAGGGTGTTTTCGTAACCGACCCGGTCTGCGAATTCCAGATTGGCCCGTGTGGTGCGTCCGGCGCTCATCTCGGTGATCCAATAGGTCATTTCCCACAACGATGGGCGGCGGTTGACGGTCCGCTGGAAGGTGTCGCGGATGGCGAATTCGTCCGAGCCCTGGAAGGTCGACTGGATGGCGGCTTCAGTGGAGCCGCCAGGATTCGTGGTCAATACCTGCACCCAATAGCGCAGGCCTTCGCTGTCGAAAGCGATCTCTTCAGGCGTGCGGCCCAACGTGGAGTACATGTTCCAGATTTTGGCCACCTCCGGCACGAGGTCTTTCTCTACCAGTACACTTCCTGCGCCAAGCATGCCCGCCACGCGCTCGGCCCACAGCTGCCCGTGAATATTCAGGCCCTGGCGCGTCATATGGATGCCATCCCAACGGTAGGCTTTTGGACCGTAATAAGGGCTCCGCGGATCTTCCCCGACAAGCATATCGGTGTCAGGTCCCGGCAGGAAGACGGGCTCATCGCTCGTCACCGGTTCGCGATTTGCGAGGTACCGTTGGCCTTTGCGGATTTCAGTCTCTGCGGCCCACTTCGTGGCGGGATTCAACCCATCATCTCCGCGGTAATGCGGAGCGAGCCAGGTTGCACTCGCCACCATCCATGGCTGCGTGCACCCCGTGATATCACGAAAGTCCTGTGCGATTCCTTTCAACCTGGCTGCATACCAGGTCCCGGAGGGTTGTTGTGGCTTGCTTGGGTCCGTTGTGAAATCCCGTTCTGAATTGCTTTCACCCTGATGCCACAGCACTGCACGGAAGCCACACCGGAGTTGACCTTGCGTGGCCGTAAGGCGCTTGAGCGCGCTTGCACCCAGGTTCAGCCGCTCGAACAAGACCACTGGGTTGCCGTACTGATCTTTCACCTTCGTCGTCGCCGGAGTCACCGTGGAATCCCAGTACTCGAGCGCGGAACCGCCCCATGAGGCATTGAGCACGGCCACCGGCACGCCGAGCTTGCTGCCCAGGTGGTTGGCGAAGCTTGCCCAGGGCGAGCCGTAATATTGGCCACCGCTGGCGGTCGTGTAAGCCAGCGGTTCAGTCACCGGCAGCCAGGAAATCGTGCCCGTCGGATCTACCGCGCGGTGCAGGGCGTTCGCGGTGAGCACGGTGCCTTCCGTGTCGCCATGGCTGCCGACATTGCTCTGCCCGGCGATCACGAACACTTCCCCTACGGAGAAACCAGGGCTGTCCCAGCGCAGGCGTTCGATGTTGCTGCCATCGTAGAACGATACGCGTACCTTCCTGCGCGAATTGCCCGTAGCGAGCGAGAAACCGAGCAGGCTGGCGCCCGTATAGACGCCTTCGGACAGCACGCTTTCACGCGTATTGCCGCCGTTCAGCAGGGAGATGGAATAGTACGTGTAGGTGGCCGTCGACGGTGGTGAGGTCAGCTTGACGGAAATGTTTGCAACGGACCCAGGTGCCGTTCCGACGCGCTGGAAGATCTCGTTGTCACGAATACCGGCAATCGCGCTGCTGCCCATGACGACGGCGGTCGAGTTGTTTTCAGGCGGAGCAGCATTCGCCAGGGTAGGAAGGGCCATCGCGGTGGCGAACAGCGCCAGCGAGCAGAGCCCATGGAGGGAAGATCTATGGAGCATGTGATTCTTTTCTACTGATACATTGTCAGGAATGTGAGCGTTCGTATTGAAGGTCCCGCCCGGGCCGGAGCGAGAGCTTCCACGGCTTATCGTATATCGTGGCCGATGCAACCGACCAAGGCGCTGGAGGCCCCCGCTCTGCGACCGTGGGGGCGCTCCAGGGTTCGATTCACTCAGAACAAGCGGGGGAAGAGCACGGAGACGGAATTGCCGCCAGTGCCCGTGAGGCCCTCCACCTGGCCGGAGTTGGGCCAGTCCTTGGCCAGACCGAAGAAGTTCTTGCCCAGGTACAGGTAGCCAGGGCCCACGCCAAAGCCACCCTCCTTGCCACCCAGGAAGCCCGCCGCGTCATGCAGCACGCCGTGAGCCTTCACCCCCGGAATCCACCCGGTGGTCACCTCCAGCACCTGGGTCAACCACCCGTCTCCCGGTCCCACCAGTCCTCCGCTCGGGTTGAGCGCGATGGCCTCTCCCGCCGACAGCGCCCCACCCGTCATCCGCTCCATCGCCTCCCCGTACATGCGCTGCCAGGGCTTCCAGCTGCCCGGGTTGTTGATGAGCGCCTGGCTCTCCTTCGAGACACCGCTCAGCTTCCCTCCCTTCTTCGCCAGGATGGTGGCCCTGTCCTGGTCGTTGAACTGTTTTTTCATGCTCTCGGCGCGCTCCCGGAGGTTCTCATCCATGTGCTCGAACTCATGGAAGAGGCTCTGGGCGGTGTACGCCAGCCCAATGGCCTGCTTGAGCTGCGGGTCCAACGGGCTGATGGGGGCGGTGAGCGCCGACATGGAGCCTCCCACCCATGCGGCCTGTGCCGTGAGCTTGTCGCCGAGGAAGCCCGCGCCGAAGGTGTAGGCGGACGTGGCGCCCAGGAGGACGCCGCCGATGCTCATCAGCATCGGGTCCTTGAGGACGTAGCCGGCCGTCATGGTGGCGGCCCCCACCACGGAGATCGCGAAGGCGGTGCCGGCGAAGCCGGTGGCCATGCCGACGCTGGTGGCGGTGGCGATGGCGGCCACCACGGGCAGGTGGCCGGTGGGGTCCGTGTTGGAGATGGGGTTGTTGTAGACGTAGGCGTAGCGGTTGAGCGCCTGCGGGTTGCCCGAGGACGGCACCAGCGCGTCTGGCGAGATGAAGCGGCCCAGCTTGGAGTCGTAGTAGCGGGCGTTCATGTAGACGAGGCCCGTCTCGTCCACCTCGTGGCCGCCGTAGCCCAGGCTGTTGGCGACGGAGGAGCTGGAGGCCAGCGTGGCTCCGAAGGCCGAGTAGTCGTAGCTGGCCACCTTCTGTCCAGACTGGTTGGTGAGCGCACGCACCGAGCCCAGGTGGTCCTGGTGGAACCAGGAGGCCCCGGAGGCGTCTCGTCTGGCCACCAGCAACGGGCCCGCGTAGTAGTACTTGGTGAGGCCCGTGGGCTTCAGCTCCAGCAGAGCGCCGAAGTAGCGCGTAGTGCCGGAGGGGCCGCTCTTCATCACCCGCTGGCCGCTGGCGTCATAGGCGAAGGTGGTGGTGCCGCTGGCGGTGGTGACCTGGGCCAACCGGTTGTCCGAGTCCCATGCGAGGGTGCGGCCACCACCGGACACCAGTTGGCCATTGGCGTCGTAGGTGTAGGCCGAGCCGCCCGCGGCCGTGGCGGCGTGGCGGTGGTTGGTATCACCATAGCCATAGCTCCCGACCTCGGAGTTCCAGGTGATGTTGCCCAATGCGTCGTAGGTGAAGGCCTGCGACTGGTTGCCCCTGACATTGGTGAGCCGGTTGAGGGAGTCATAGGAATAGCCCAGGTTGGACAAGGGGTTGGTGGACGAGGACATGGCCGTCACCCGCCCGCCCGCGTCGTAGAAGTAGCTGGCCTGGTACAGCGTGCCCGAGGGGCCCGTGACGGTGGAGTCCGTCATCCACTGCCGCGCATCCGCGTAGGTGAAGCGCGCCGTGGTTCCGTTGGCGTAGGCCGCCGACAGCAATTGTCCCCGGCCATTGTAGGTGAAGGCGTTGACGTAGCCGCTCACGCTGCCGAGCCGTCCGGCGGCATCATAGCCATACGTCACCGTCTCGCCGTCCGGGTACCTCACCGAGGCCAGGCGCCCCGCCGCGTCGTACCCCTGGGAGGTGGCGTAGCAGGTGCCGCTCACGCACTTCGTCACGGACATCACCCGTCCGGCGCTGTCGTAGGCGCGCGACTCGCTGCCCGAGGTGTCCACCACGCTCGTCAGCATCCCCTTGCCCGCGCCATGCCCCGCCTCGTCATACGACCAGCGAATCTGCCTTCCGTCCGCCAGCGTCTTGGTGAGCCGTCTGCCCAGCGCGTCATACGTGAAGCGGCTCACCTGACCCTTCGCATCCCGGTAGGTGAGGATGTGGCCCGCCTCGTCGTACGTGAAGCTGCTGCACCCCGTGTCCGGGTCGCACCCCGCCAGCTTGCGCCCCAGGGAATCCCACGTCACCGTGGTGGCGTTCCCCGCCGCGTCCGTCACCCTCACGAGGTTGCCCAGCAAGTCATACGCGTACGTCGTGTACTGGTACGAGCTGCCGTTCTTCTCCCGCACCTGCGTCGTCTGGCCGTAGGCGTCCGTCCACGTCACCTTCTCCCGGCCCAGCTCGTCGTAGCTGATGACGTAGCCAGTGCCATACACCCGCTGGCCACTCGTCCCGTCCGGGTTGGTGATGGTGCGCAGCCTCCCCAGCCCGTCGAAGGAGAACACCTGGTACTGCGGCGTCTCTCCCGGCCCGTACACCGAGGACTTCTTCCACACCCTCGAGGAGCCGTCGTTGTAGAGCGTCTCCTGGACGAAGCCCCCCTCCTTCACCGTCTTGTATTGCCGGCCCAGCCCGTCTTCGTAGAGTTCCATCCACAGCCCGTCCGCCGTCCCGTCCGACACCGTCCGGCGGATGCGCTGGGCCGAGGGGTTGCCCCAATCCAGGTACGCGAGCGTCTCCGTGCTCCCGTCGGGCAGCAGCGTCCGCACCGGCCGCCCCAGCGCATCGTGCGTGTACGTGGTGGTGTTGCCATTGATGTCCGTCTCGGACATCACCAGGTCCAGGCCGCTCTCCCACGCCTTCGTCGAGCACTGGCCCAGCGCGTTGCAACGCTTCGTCTCGTGCACGTGGTAGGTGGGATCGTACTCCACGCCGCGGGTGAAGCCCCGCTCGTCCGTCTCGCTGGTGAGGTTGCCCCACGCGTCGTAGCCGAAGCGCCGGGTGACATAGCCTCCCGTCTGGTTGTTCCAGGCGAGCTGGCGCGTCAACAGCCCGCGGCCAGGCGCCGCCGCGTACGTGCCGTTGCCGTCGTACTCGTTCAGCGTCTGCTTCAGAAACGCGCCACCCGTTCCGATTCCCACATAGAGGTTCTCGTACGCCGGCAGGCCCACGATGTACGCCGCCGTGTTGGGGACGATTCCCCTCAGCGAGGTGCGCTCGTCCCCCGAGACGTCGTAGTCCCCGTACTCGTAGGTGAGATTGCCGTTGCCGAACTCGTCATAGCCCACCTGCAGCAGCGTCCTGCGGCACGAGGCGGAGAGGTTGCACTCGTACTCCCAGCGCTCCGTCATCAGCGAGGTGAAGGGCGCCGAGGCGCTCTCCGCGTACCCGAAGGTGGAGTACTTGTAGAGGTCGCCCGAGGCACTGCGGTAGTAGGTGACCTCGGGCTTGCTGATGCACCCCACATGCTGGTGGTAGTACGTCTCCGTGTAGTTGCCCGCCGAGTCCAGCACCGACGTCACCTTGCGGAAGCCCAGGAATCTCCTCTCGCTGCTGGACCACAGACCGCCCTGGTACTGGTAGCGGGTGGTGGAGGAGTTGCCGCGGCCATCCTCCTGTGTGATGGCCGAGGCCGTCTGCAGCACGATGCCCTCGGGGAGGTAGGTGTTGGACCAGGCGCTCGAGGGGCTGTACTGCACGCGGGTCGTCCCGCCCAGGCCGTTGTACAGCGCGCTCAGCAGGTCCGGCATCGGGCCACTGGAGAAGCGTGTCTTCCAGCCATTCCACTGCGGCCGGGTGTAGGCGAGGTCCGTCTTGCCATCTCCGTCGAAATCCCCGGAGACGACGTAGTTGTAGGCATCCCTTACCAGGGAGTCCGCATCCGTGCCCCAGAGGGTGCTGGTGAAGGCATTGCCCCTGGACAGACGCCCCCGCCAGGCATTCCAGCCGGGGCGGGTGAAGGCGAGGTCCGTCCTGCCATCCCCGTTGAAGTCCCCGGTGACGATGTGGTTGTCGCCATCGTTCGCCAGGCCGTCCACATCCGTGCCCCAGAACTCGCTGGTGAGGCCATTGCCCGTGGACAGACGCACCCTCCAGCCATTCCAGCCGGGGCGAGTGAAGGCAATGTCCGTCTTGCCATCCCCGTTGAAGTCCCCGGTGGCCACGTGGTTGTTGGCATCCAGTTCCAGGAAGTCGTCATCCGTGTACCAGAGGATGCTGGTGAAGCCATTGCCCGTGGACAGGCGCATCACCCAGGCACTGTAGCGGGAGCGGGTGTAGGCGATGTCCGTCTTGCCATCCCCGTTGAAGTCCCCGGTGACGATGTGGTTGTTGGCATCGGACTCCAGGAGGTCCCCATCCGTGCCCCAGAAGCCGCTGGTGAAGCCATTGCCCGTGGACAGGCGCACCTTCCAGCCATTCCAGCCGGGGCGGGTGAAGGCGATGTCCGTCTTGCCATCCCCGTTGAAGTCCCCGGTGACGACGTGGTTGTTGGCATCAATCCCCATGGAGTCCGCATCCGTGCCCCAGAGGGTACTGGTGAAGCCATTGCCCGTGGACAGGCGCATCCTCCAGGCATTCCAGCGGGGGCGGGTGTAGGCGATGTCCGTCTTGCCATCCCCATCGAAGTCCCCGGTGACGATGGAGTTGTAGGCATCGAATCCCAGGTAGTCCGCATCCGTGCCCCAGTTGGCGCTGGTGACGCCATTGCCCGTGGACAGGCGCACCTTCCAGGCATTCCAGCCGGGGCGGGTGAAGGCGATGTCTGTCTTGCCATCCCCGTTGAGGTCCCCGGTGACCACGTGGTTGTAGGCATCAACCCCCATGTAGTCCGTATCCGTGCCCCAGCCGCCGCTGGTGAGGCCGCCCGGGCTGGTCTGGTACTCGAACCTCGTGGCGGGCAGGGCCGAGCCGCCCGTCACGGTGCCAGCGCCATCCAGCGTGGCGTCACTCCCGAACTGCTGCACGCGCTGCAGGAGCGAGCGCCCGGAGCTGGCGCTCGAGGTGTACGTCAGCGGATAGGCCCGGACCCGGCGGCCACTCGTCGTCACGTCCACCGTCTTGAGCCGGTATCGGGTGCTGCCCAGCGTGTTGGACTCGAGGGGATACACGTTGGTGGTGCCCATGGCATAGGTGACCGGATCGGGCCGCAACTCGCGGTACAGCTTCACGAGCGTGCCGTTGTAGCTGACGCTGTCCGGATAGCAGTCCAGCGCCGGGCTGCCGTCACACCACCAGCCATAGTTGACGGTGTTGCCGGACGTGTCCGTCACGCTGCTCACCCCCCAGCGGTAGGTGCCCAGCGGGGTGCCCAGCTGGTACGCCGAGAAGAGCGGCGCGTAGGCCACGCGGGTGCCGTCCTTGCGCCACACCGTCCAGGTGTTCGCCGCGGCGTCATATTTGATGCGCAGATAGCCCTCGATGCGGGTGGCATGGGTGCCTCCCGTGGTGCAGCTCGGGCTGGAGCTGCCCGCGGGACATGGGACCAGGTCCTGCCCGTCCAGCAGGAAGAGGTCGCCTCCGTCATAACGCGGCGTCCCCTTGGTGGAGCTGGCCCGTCCGATGGTGGAGAAACCCTCCAGGCCCCAGCCGACCCCCGCGGCGCCGCTCCCCCCCGCCGAGATATAGGTAAGCCGGAGTGAGGGCTCCAGTCCGTGGAAGGGGGGGACGGAGATCGGCTCCGCGGTGGAGAACGCCCCGTAATACGTGTCCACTGACGCCGGCCCATCCGCCAGCACCGGCCCGCCCACGAGCCCGGCCAATAGCGCGAGCGCGTAGGGGACCGTCACAGCAAGAAGACGATTCTTCACGACACCTCCTGATGTTTGAGTTGCATTTGAGTTGAAGCGAAACTCCCAATGGAACGCGGACTTTGATAGTGAATCCCCCGTAACGGACTTCAGGCCTCGTTCGAGGATGGCTCCTCTGCGTTGCAGGAGATGATGACGTGATGAAGAAGCGCATTCTGCTGGTGGCCGCCACCTTGCTCGTGCTGGCCACCGCGGCGGTGGTGGCGGAGCTCCTGGAGCCACCGAGGCTCTCCTCCGAGCCCATCTCCCCTCTCACTGACGTGGCCGGCCCCGCCCCCGCGGTACCGGTGTCCCCCCGGGAAGAGCCCCTCCGGAGGCTGGCGGAGCAACCCGCGCGGCCCGGCCCGTCCCCGGAGACGGCCACGCCGGCCCCGGTGCCCGAGGCTCCTCCAGCCCGGGTGGTGCCGCCCTCGCTCATGCCCGATCCGGCCCACCCGCCCCAGTGGACGAAGCCGCTGGCCCTGCCCTCCACGCCCTCGCCGCCCAATCCATCCATTCCTCCTCCCATCCAGGTGGATCCGGAGCGCGGGCGCCGACCCGAGGTGAAAGAAGGCCAGACACCATGAGCAGGAAGAAGACAGCCGCCTCGCGGCGCCGCGAGCCGCTCGAGGCGGACCTGGCGGACCAGACCTCGCCCGGCCCGGCCCGGCCCGAGGACGGGCAGGCCCGCGCGCACTGGCGCCCGCTCGTCCTCCAGGCCCTGCTCTCCGCCGTTCTCCTCGCGCTGGCGGCGCCGCCCGTGGACCTGTGGCCGCTGGCGCTGGTGGCCCTGCTGCCCCTGCTGCTGGGGCTGCGCGACGCCACACCGATGCAGGCCCTGGCGCCCGCCTGGCTGTGCGGCTTCGTCATCAACCTCATCGGCTTTCGCTGGGGCTACACGCTGCTCGACCGTTTCGGCCACCTGCCGGCATGGGCCCGCGTGCTGGCGCTGCTGGTGCTCGCCGCCTACCAGGCCAGCGTCTTCTCCCTCTGGGCGGGGCTGGGCAACCTCCTCACGCGCTCCGCCCGCGTGCCCTGGCTCGTCGCCCTGCCGCTGGCGGTGGCGGTGGCGGAGAGCGTGCTGCCCTTCCTCTTCCCCTGGAACCTGGCCGTCACCGTGTGGCGGGCGTGGCCGCTGCTGCAGGTGGCCGAGCTCGGCGGCGCGCCCGCGGTCTCCGCGCTGGTGGTGCTCATCAACCTCACCCTCCTGGAGGCCGGCCTGGCCCTCCGTCATGGGCGTCCCCTCCCCCGTGCGGTACGGGTGGCGTGCGGGGTGGTGCTCGCGGTGGTGGCCGCCGGGCTGCTGCGGGCCACGCACGTGGCGCTGGCGCGCCAGTCGGCCCCCCAGGTACGGGTGGGCCTCGTCCAGCCCAACTCCGGCACCCTCACCGCCGAGGATCGCAAGCAGCGGGGCGAGCAATACCTGGTCCCCCTGCGCCAGGCCACCCTGGAGCTGGCGCGCGGCGGCGCCGAGCTGGTGGTGTGGCCCGAGTCCGCCTTCCCCTTCCTCTTCGATCGCCAGCTCACCCGCGAGTACGCGCCCGGGCACCCCTGGGAGCTGCGGCCCGGCTTCTCGGGGACACTCCTCTTCGGCGCGCTCAGCCACACCTTTGGTGGCGCGCTCGTCCACAACAGCGCCGTCCTGGTCTCGCCGGACGGCCGTGTCACCGGACTGTCCGACAAGCGCCGGCTCTTCCCCTTCGGGGAATACGTCCCCTTCGCGGCTCGCTTTCCCGAGTGGGCGCGGCGGGTGCGGGCGCGGCTGCCGGACTCGCCCGACATCGAGCCAGGGACACAGGCACGCCTGCTGGTGAGTGGCTCCCTGCGGATCGCTCCCCTCGTCTGCTACGAGGACATCCTCCCCAGCGCCGTCCATCCGCTGGTCCGCCAGGGGCCCAACCTCCTCGTCACCCTGGCCAATCATGCCTGGTTCGGAGATGGAGACGCGCCGTACCAGGCGCTCGCCCTGGCCACCCTGCGCAGTGTGGAGGCTCGGCGGGATCTGGTGCGCGCGACGAGCACCGGCATCAGCTCCGTGGGGGACGCGCTCGGGCGGGTGCAGGCGCACACGTCCCTCACGCGGGAAGCTGGAGCACCCGAGGTGTTGGTGGGCGAGGTGGCCCTGGTGGAGCTCTTCGCGCTCGGGCCCTACCTGGCGCCAGCCTTTCCCTTCGCGTGTGCTCTGGTCCTGGCGGTGCTGGCGCTCCTCGGGCGCGGGGCCCACTCCCGCGCGGACCGGGCCTAGGCGCGCGGGAGCGGCCTGCAAGCTGAATCCTTTCCAAGGCATATGGAGTGGAGGCGGCGGGAATCGAACCCGCCGCTCGGAGGAGTCACGCCCTCAGGCAAGGCCAGCTGTGTTCACGGGGAATGCTCGTCGGGCTCACCGGTGCAGCACAGAGAGGGCCGAGCATCTCCCCTCGACTTGAATGAGCCGACGAGGCGCAAGGTGATGCAGAAAATCCGCTGGCCGCACCCACTTCCCCCCTCAACAGAAAAATCCGCTTAACCGCTCATCAGCGCAGGGCGAGCGCGTCCAACACCCCGTTTCCCGGGCGGGTGCGCGTTGTCCTGAGTCACCTGAAGTACCTGATTTTCCTCACTCTCAGATTTTTTCGCATCATTTTCCAGCTCGTCGGCTCATTCCCTTCGAGGGACTGCCAGCGAAGTCCTGAACATCCCTCGCTTCACCGCCCCCCTGGAGAAAGCCGCCGTGCAGAAACCCATCTGGCGCAGCCCACTGCTCACCACCCTTCTCGCCGTCCTGCCCGCCTACGGGAGCCAGGCCCCCGACATCACCGAGCCTTCGGGCAAGACGTTGGGTGCCGCCTTGAGCGCGCCCAGCTCGCAGGTGCCGTCAGTCTCGGCCTCATCCGCGAAGGCCTACGACACGGATCGCATCATTGTTCGTTACCACGACCAGGCAGCCGCACGGAAAACCCCCAGCGCTGCGATGGTGGCGAGCCGCATCGTCCAGCGGGCGGCCAGCCGGCACGGCTTGATCGCCCAGCAACTGCACACCACCGGGCAGGGGGCTCAAGTGTGGGCCATGAACCGGCACATGACGAATGACGAAGCTCAGGCGCTGGCGAAGCAGATCGCCGCGGCCGACCCGGAGGTGGAGTACGCCGAGCCGGACTACATCTTGAGGGCGACCTGGACGCCCAACGACTCGCTCTACTCCTCCCAGTGGCACTACTTCGAGACGACCGCGGGTATCAATCTACCCGCCGCTTGGGATCGCACCAACGGGGCCGGCGTGGTGGTCGCGGTGGTTGACACGGGCTACCGCCCTCACGCGGATCTCGCGGCCAATCTCCTGCCTGGATATGACTTCATCACCCAAACCACCGTCTCGAACGATGGCGATGGGCGCGACAGCGATGCACGGGATCCGGGCGACTTGTGCCCCACCTCCACCGTCCCGAAGAGCTCGTGGCACGGGACGCACGTGGCCGGTACCATTGGCGCGGTCACGAACAATGGCACGGGTGTCGCGGGTGTAGCGTACGGTGCCAAGATCCTGCCGGTGCGCGTGCTCGGCAAGTGCGGCGGTTACACTTCAGACATCGCCGACGGCGTCCGGTGGGCCTCGGGCAACACGGTCACTGGGGTGCCGGCGAACCCAACCCCCGCGCGCGTGATCAACATGTCGCTCGGGGGGTCTGGAACCTGTAGTCAAACCATGCAAGACGCGATCACCGCTGCCAGGAACAAGGGGACCGTGGTGGTTGCCGCGGCGGGCAACGACAGTCAGGACGCGTCTGGATTCTTCCCGGCCAATTGCCGGGGAGTGGTTGCAGTCGCCGCGGTAGACCGCGGGGCCAACAGGGCATGGTTCTCGAACTATGGCTTCACGGTGTCGCTCGCGGCGCCGGGAGATCCGATTCTGTCGACCCTCAACGACGGCCAGGACGCCCCAGGAAACGATTCCTATGCCTCCTACTATGGCACCTCGATGGCCGCGCCGCATGTGGCAGGCACGGCGGCATTGATGCTCTCGGCCAATCCGTCGCTGGCTGTCGATACGGTGGCGAGGCTGTTGCAGTCGACGACCAGGCTCGCGGGGACTTGCAGCGGGTGTGGCACGGGTATCGTCAATGCGGCCGTGGCCGTGAACGAGTCGATTGCCTCCGGCACGACCAACCACATCAATGAGTCAGCATTCTTCGTCCAGCAGACCTACTTCGATGTGCTCAAGCGCAAGCCCGATGCTGGGGGGGAGGCGTACCACGTGGGCCTTCTGAATGCATGCAATGGGGCTTCGAGCTGCCTGGCCTCGACTCGCGCCGCCATCGCGCGTTCGCTCCTCGAGTCGTCGGAATACCGGGCGCAAGATCCCTGGGACCCGGCGTCGCCCATGTACAACCTGTACTTCATCGACCGTTGCTACTGGCGTTTCCTGCAGCGCAGCGCGTTGATGACGGAAGCCCAATTCTGGCTGGACTACTTGAACGCGACGGGTGACTACAACGGGGTCGTCAACGGCTTCATTACCTCCCCCGAGTACCGCAAGCGCTTCGGCACTCCGTAGCGGCTCGCCAGCACGGAACGGGTGGCGGAGGATGTGAAGCGCCTCCGTCACCTCGCCCAGGTCGTCGGAAATGAACTGGAAAATGATGCAAAGCATCTGCGGGCGGCCGCGCGGCCCGCTCCAGGTCATCGTCCCCGTACGGGTTTCCCGTCAGGTGTTGGCTGGGGGGGAGAGGCCAGAGCGCGCAGGGGCGCATCGCTGCCCACGGAGATGAAGGGGGCCCAGTAGTGGGGATGGGCCTGGGTCAGGCGCAAGGAGCGCATGGCCTCTCGCAGGGCGGTGGATCTGCCCTGCCCCTCGAGCAGGTTGCGGTAGTAGGCCTCCATGAGGGCTCGGGTCGTCTCGTCGTTCACCTTCCACAGGCTCATCACCACCGTCTCCGCTCCCGCCACGACGAAAGCGCGGCGCAGGCCGAAGACCCCCTGGCCCAGCTGCACGTCGCCTCGCCCGGTGTCGCACGCGGACAGCACCACGAGTTGGGTACCCCACAGGTTGAGGCCGGCCAACTCCAGGGCCGTCACCGGAGCGGTGTCAGGCGGAGGGCTGGCCGCGTCCGGGGTGGCAGGCCCCGTGGGGGGCGCGCCCGCGAGAATCAGGCCCGAGCGCAGCAACGGATCGGGGGGACGCGGCGCGGGGGCACCGTCGCCCAGCGCACCGAATTTGACCACGGCCCTGGAGCCCTCGGGCACGGGAGCATCCTCGAGGAAGAAGCCATGGGTGGCCAGGTGCAGCACGCCGGGCGTGGGCAGGTGGAACAGCCGCTCCTTGGTGGCCTCGGGGCCGAGGAAGAGCTGGGTCTGGGGGAGCAGGCGTTGAATGCTCTCGGCCTCCTGGCGAGTGCCCGGCAGGGAGGTCCACGGGGTGGCGGCGAGGTCCGCGCGCGTAGCGGCCAGCGTGGGGGCGTTGCCCAAAGCAGCCACGGGGCTCGTTCGGGGTGAGGCGTGGAAGTCCGGGTCGGCGAGGACGAAGACGGAGGACGAGGGAGGTCTGTCCTGGAGACGAGGCAGGAGGTCCCTGCCGGAGGTGAGGTAGGTGAAGTCGAAGGAATCGAGGAGGAAGTGGTGGCCGTCGTGGAGTGCGGCGAAGGGGACGAGGCCCAGCTGTCCGTCGGGAGAGAGGAAGAGGCGGCGGGTATTGCCCAACAGGGGCAACAGGGGCCGGAAGGCGAGCTCGTAGAGGGCCTGGGCGGAGGTCTGGAATCGAGCGTCGCGGCGTGCGAGCTCATCGCGCAGGTGAGTGGCGGCGAGGTCGATGGGCGCCGCGGGGCCGAGGTCCAAGGCACGGGTGGAGGTATCGGGGAAGAGCACCAGCGCCAGGTAGCGAAGCTGTCCCTGACTCGTCGACTGAGGGGGGCCGCGCTGGGGGCCAAGGGGGCTGTCCACGTAGGCGATGAGCTCGACGAGGGCGCCGTCCCTGGGGAGGGAGGCGGCCACCTGGTCGACGATCTCCGCGGGGGGTGGAAGGCGGGTGAGCGCACGCAGGGGAGCGGAGCGTTGGGCGAGGTCGGCTTCGAGGGCATCGCCCTCGCTGGCGAGTGCAGCGAGGCGCCGTTGGTGGTCCGCCGGAGTAAGTGAGCCGGGACCCGCGAGCGAGAGGGAAGCCAGTTGGGTGCGCAGGCCGCGCAGCCGCTCGAGGCGGTCGCGCTCCTCAGCGCCCATGCTCCGGTAGAGACTGCGGGAGATGCTGGCGGTCTCCTCGATGGAGCGGCCCTTGCGCAGCAGCACGGCGCTGAGGGCCAGACGCCGGACACGGGTGTCCTTTGGATGCTCGCGCACCAGGGAGTAGAGAACCTGCTCCGTCGTGCGCAGCTGTTGGAGGAACAGCGTCAGGCGCGATTCGGAGAAGCCGAGCAGCTCCTGGCGCAGGTGCTGCTCGGAGATGGCGAGTGCGCGCGTGAACAGCGGCAGGGCCTCGGGGAGGCGATGCTGCGCCAACCGGAGGAGGGCGAAGTCGTGGAGCGAGAGCTCGACGTCGGGGTGGTTCTTGCCGTAGACCGCGTCCTGGATGGCGAGTGCGCGCTGCAAGAGTGGCTCGGCCCGGCCGTACAACCCCTGCCTCATGTAGAGCCTGGCCCGGATGCTGAGCGTGTAGGCGACGCCGGGGTGGTTCTTGCCGAAGACCGCTTCCTGGATGGCGAGTGCGCGTTGGGTGAGGGGCCCGGCCCGGCCGTACAACCCCTGGTTGATATACAGGGTGGCAAGGTTGTTGAGCGAGATGGCGAGGTCGGGGTGGTTCTTGCCGAGGGCCGCTTCCCGGATGGCGAGCGCGCGGTGGAAGAGTGGCTCGGCCCGGCCGTACAACCCCTGTTGGACGTAGAGGTTGGCTTGGTTGTTGAGCGCGGTGGCGACGTCGGGGTGGTTCTTGCCGAGGGACTCTTGGAGGGTGAGCGCGCGCTGGTAGAGCGGCTCGGCCCGGCCGTACGAACCCTGTTGGACGTAGAGGCCGGCAAGGTTGTTGAGCGCGTAGGCGATGAGGACGGCGTTGTTGCCAGGGGCCGCTTCATAGAGGGCGAGCGCACGTTGCAGGAGTGGCTCGGCCTGGCCGTACAACCCCTTGTCCGAGTAGAGGTTGGCCAGGTTGTTGAGCGCGGAGGCGAGGCGGAGGGGGTCGTTGCCGGGGATCGCTTCCTGGATGGCGAGCGCGCGTTGGAAGAGTGGCTCGGCCCGGTCATACAACCCCTGGGCGCTGGCGAGGATGGCGAGGTTGTTGAGCGAGGAGGCGACGTCGGGGTGGTTCTCACCGAGAGCCGCTTCCCTGATGGCGAGCGCACGTCGAAGCAGTGGCTCGGCGCGGGCCAGGTCCCCTTGCCGCCGGTACAGGTCCCCCACCTGATGCAGACAACTCGCGAAGTCCGGGTGCGTGCTCCCGAGCGCGGCCTCCCTCAGCGCGAGCGCATGCCCGGCACGTGCAAGGGCCTCGGAATAACGGCCTGCGTCCTTCAGTTTCGCCGCCTCGTCGAAGGCGGCCTGCGCCTCCACCCGCCGCGCATCCCCGCCCTCTTCCGCCACCGCCGCTCCCGCTGTACAGCAGAGCATGACGACGGTCATCCACCCGAGCACACGTCCCATGTCCATCCTCTTTGAATGCGGATTCTCTGCATCATTCTCGAACTCACTGGCTCTCCACGGTCGCCAGCTATCTGTTCAGCCCCACCCCGTGAGCGCACCGGAGAGAAAGCCATGAGCGCGATGAAGAAGTTTCTGCTTGTCTGCCTGTTCCTTCAGCTCCCCGCCTTGGCGCGGGCCGGCACTCCGGCCTCCGGGATGTCCGAAGCCGAGCGCTACGCGCGCCGGTGCCAGTCCCAGGCCGCCTACCGCATCGCCAGGCCCCAGGGGACGATGCTGTGGGGCACCAAGCGGGACTGGGACACCGAGAAGGTGACCGAGGAGCGCAGCAGCGTGCTCGTCTCGGCCGAGCTCGCGCCCCTGCGTCAGGCGGATGCCGGGGTGAAGGCGCTGCGGCTCGAGGGCGGGCACCTGGTGGCTTCTCCCGCCCCGGAGGCAGGGGGGGTCACCAGCGGCGTCGTCGGTACCGTGCTCCAAGGCACCGACAGCAACGGCAGGCCCGTGGCGGTGGCCATCTGCGGCGCCGAGCCCTCCCCCGAGGAGCCCGGGATGGTCTTCTACCGCATCGAAGCCTGGAACGCGGTGGCCCAGGAGTGGGAGAACCCCTGTGTCGCCTTGGACCGCGTGACCGACTCCCGCGCGCTCGCGGTGAGCGGCTTCTGGGACGCCAGCGGGGCGCACCATGAGGCCCCGGGCAAGCTCACCTTCGCCTGTCAGAACGGCGCCATCGCCAAGTGCATCCTCTGGGGCTACAAGCCCTGGGCCAGCCGCGACGGTCAGCCGCTGGCCGGCCTCCATCAGGCCTGCACCCGTATGGCGCGTGCGGACTATTGCGGCAATGGCCGGAACCACACGCACCAGGACACCACCATCGACATGTACGATCGGCTCGGGCTGATCCAGCGGACGACCGAGGCCTCGGAGGAATGGGACCCCGCGAAGGCCTCCTTCGAGGCGGCGTGGGCGCCCGACGGGGCCACGTGCCTGGCGCGCACCCGTGACGGCCGTGCGCTGGAGACGATCCTCCAGGAGTGTCCCAACCGGTTCCAGAAGGGCGCGGTGACCGAGCTGGACGGGGGGGAGCGCTGCACGGTGCGGCGGGCAGATGTGCACCCCGGGTCCGCGCTGCTGCGCAACCTGTCCACCGCCCCCGTCCAGGGCCGGTGAGCCCGAGCTAGGGGATGACCCTGCATCAGCCGTCCTCTGGAGGAGTCCCGGCTGGAGGCGCCTCGGTGCCCTGGTCCTCCAGGAGCTGGCTGATGCTCAGGTCCAACTGGCTATCGACGAAGGCCAGGAAGCTCTTGAAGCCCAGGGTGGAGAGGCCCAGGCGTGCCTTCAGGCGGGACCGGGTCTCCTCGTAGACCCGCTGCCGTGCGCTCTTCAACCAGCGGGAGATGGTCGATTGGTTGACGCGAAAGAGCGAGGCCAGCTCGTACGTCGAGAGGTGATCGACGAAGTGGAGGCGGAGCAGGTGGCGCTCGTCGGCCGAGAGCGTGGAGGCGGCTTCGCGCAGGGCCTGGCGGAGCTCGGCGTGGTGGCGCCGCTTCATGACATCCAGCTCCGGGTCCAGCCCTTGCCCCGGCAGCGCCGCGAGGAGCGCTTCCGCGTCTTGCTCGGGCGCGGGCTTCTCGGCGGCCCGCAGCCGGGTGGCGATTCGCCCCGCGGTGACGAGCACCCAGCTCAGCAGTGCGCCTCGCCCCGAGTAGTCTCCAATCCTGGGTGCGCTCCCGGGAGTGGCGACCAGGAGCTTCACGCGCGTGATCTGGCAGACGTCGTCGATGATCGCGTCGGGTTGCTTGAGACCCCGAAGCTTCTCCGGCAGCCTGGCCAGATAATTCCGCTCGAAAGCCTCCTGGGCGGAGGCAAGGCCCTGAAGACACGCACACGTGAGGTAGAGCTCCGCCAGGGACAGCCTGGCGAGGAGCGGCGCGATGGGGCTCTGGGGACTCGCCTCGGGCAGCCGCTCGGCGAGGTGGAGCACGAACGGCCTGGCGGGGAGCACCACGCCCGGCCACTGCGCGCGAGCATCCTCCCAGGCGCGGAGGAGCACCTTGTCGAGCGCAGCGGCCTCCGCATCCGTGGGAGGAACGAAGCGCACCTTCGTGTGCGCGAGAAATGTCGTGACCAGTTCTCGCACCTCATCCATGGCGGGGGCCTATACCATGCGCTTCACCCGGCCCCAACGGGATGGATCCTTCCAACGCCATGTGTCAGCCCCTCTCCCATTGTCTGACAGACGAGGTCCTGGTCGAGCTGCTCGAGGACCGGTTGTCGGACGAAGAGCTGGCCCAGGTCCATCGGCATGCCGCCGGGTGCGACGACTGCCGGGCCCTGCTCGCCACGTTCACGCCTGGCATTGAGCGCGCGGGGGAAGAGGCCACGGAGGACTACGAGCCGGCCGGCACTCCGCGGGAGCCGGAGCTCGTCTGGACGCCACCCGGCGCATTCGACGAGTTCCGCCTCGAAGGCGAGCTCGGCCGTGGCGGCATGGGCGTCGTCTACCTGGCGCACGACACCTCGCTGGATCGGCGCGTGGCGGTGAAGTTCATGGCCTCGAGTCAGCCGGCTCCCAAGGTCCGTGAGCGCTTCGCGATCGAGGCCCGGGCGCTCGCGCGCCTGCAGCACACCAACATCGTCAATGTGTTCAGCGTCGGTGAGGTGAGCGGCCACCCGTACATCGTCTCCGAGTACGTCGTCGGCGAGAGCCTCGCGGAGCTGCCCCTGCCGGTGCCATGGCGCCGGGTCCTTGCCCTGGGCATCGGACTTGCCCGGGGGCTCGCGGCGGCGCATCGCCAGGGCGTGCTCCACCGCGACCTCAAGCCCTCCAACGCCCTGGTCACCCGGGAAGGCGTGGTGAAGCTGCTCGACTTCGGCCTGGCCGAGCGCTTCGAGGAGGGGGCGGCCCAGGCCTCCACCTCGCGCCCCATCGGCGGCACGCTGCCCTACATGGCGCCCGAGCTTCTCGCCGGTGCTCCAGCGAGCCCTCGAAGTGATCTCTACGCCCTGGGGCTCATCCTCCACGAGCTGTGCACGGGCGAGGTGCCGCGCCGCGCGTCCCTCCGGCCCCAGGAGGCGCTTGCCCGTGCCGGGCTCGTGCCGGGCATCGATCCGGACTTCGCCGCGATCATCACACGGTGTCTCGCGGCCCATCCGCTCGAGCGCTTCGCCTCGGCCGAGGCACTCCTCGAGGCCCTGGAGCGGCTGGAGCGCCTCAGCGCGCCCGAGCCGCTGGCCGCCGGCAATCCCTACCGCGGCCTCGCCCCCTTCGAGGCCGAGCACCGCTCGCTCTTCTTCGGGCGCGACGCCGACATCCGCGCCGTTCTCGAGCGCCTGCGCTCGCGCTCCCTGGTCCTCGTCGCCGGGGACTCCGGGACCGGCAAGTCCTCGCTGTGCCGCGCCGGCGTCCTGCCCCGGGTGGCCGCTGGTGCCCTGGATGAAGGCCGTGAGTGGACCACGCTCACGCTGTGGCCCGGCCATCGTCCACTCGAGGCCCTGGCCGCCGCGCTCGCGCCCCTGCTCGGCCGGAAGGAGGCGGAGCTCGTCACCGCGCTCGCGGACAGGCCGGCCTGGCTCGGCCAGGCGCTGCGCGAGGCGCACTCGGGTGGGCGGGGCCTGCTGCTCTTCATCGATCAGCTCGAGGAGCTCCTCACCCTCTCCGAACCGGGCCAGGCGGCGCACTGCGCCCGGCTCCTCGGGGAGCTCGCCCTGCCGTCGGCGGGGGTGCACGTGCTGTTGGCGGTGCGCGGCGACTTCCTGACGCGCCTGTGCGCGCTTGCCGGCCTGGGCGATGTGGCGGAGCGGGCGCTCTACATCCTTCGCCCCCTGTCTCCCGAGGGGGTGCGCGAGGCCATCGTCGGGCCCGCGCGCAGCCGGGGCGTGGCCTTCGAATCGGGCGAGCTCCTCCAGACGCTCGTCGCCTCCACGGCGAACGGCGTGGGCAGCTTGCCACTCCTCCAGTTCGCGCTCGCCGAGCTGTGGGAGCGGCGCAATCCGGAGCAGGGCGGCCGCATCACGCGGGAGGCGCTCGAGGAGATGGGCGGGGTGGCTGGAGCGCTGTCCCGGCATGCGGACGGAGTGCTCGCGCGCCTGAGTCCCACGGAGCACGCGGCGGCGCGGCGCCTGCTGCTCCAACTCGTGACGGAGGAGGGCACGCGCATCGAGCGGGGCGAAGACGAGCTCGCCGAGGCCTCGGATGGGGCTTCCCGTGCCGCCCTTCGCGCGCTCGTCGAAGGCCGCCTCCTGCACACGCGCACCGTGAGCGGGCAGCCGCGCTGGGAGATCGCCCACGAGTCGCTCATCGAGAGCTGGGGCACGCTGCGCGACTGGCTCGATGACGACATCGGCCATCGCGTGGTGCGCAAGCGGGTCGAGGCGGCCAGCGCCGAGTGGGAGCGCCTCATGCGGGCCCGCGACGCCCTCTGGGGGCAGCGGCAGCTCGACGAGGCGCGGCTGCTCGAGCCCTCCACCCTGGGCTCGCGCGAGCATGCCTTCCTCCTCGCTTCCCAGCGCACCGTGACACGCAAGCGCTGGAGGCGCTGGCTCGCGGTGCTCGGCTTCGCGCTCGCCGTCTGCGCTTCCTATGGCGGTCTTCGTCTGCATGCGTACCTTGAGGACGCGCGCTTCGTCGCCACCGAGCACGGCCTGGCACGGGAGGCGCTCGCCGCGGGGCGTGATCTCGCCCAGCGGGCCCGCGTACGCCGCGAGCAGGCGCTGGCGCTGTTCGATGGCCGGGCGCCGCCGTCCGTGGGCCTCCAGACCTTGTCGGGACCCGATGGCCCGAGGAGAGCCGCCGAGCGGCAATGGACCCAGGCGCTGGCCCTGCGCGATCAGGCGGATGCGGCCTACACGCGTGCCAGCCGCAACCTCGAGAGGGCCCTGGATCGCGATCGCCTGCACGTGGGCACGCGCCGGCTCATCGCGGAACTCGCCTATGAGCGGGCCCTCCTCGCCGAGCGCTTTCACCAGAGCCGCGAGCAGGACGAGTGGGTGCGGCGTCTGGAGCAGGAGGTGGACACCGCGCAGGTGGGCAAGGAATGGCTGCAACGGCTCGTGGCCCCGGCCGAGCTGGAGATCATCACCACCCCACCTGGCGCACACGTCGAGCTTGAGCGCTACACCCAGGAGGAGGGAACCTTCCGCCGTGAGCCCGTTGTGGAGGCCAGTTCCCTGGGGCCGACCCCCATCGCCCGCCTTCGCCTGCCCGAGGGCTCCTATGTGCTCCACGTCACGCAGCCGGGGCGTGTGCCGGTGGACCTGCCGCTGCTCCTCTCGCGGGGTGCCCGCGAAACGGTCCGCCTCACGCTCCCCACCGCGGTGCCTGAAGGCTATGTCTACATCCCGCCGGGCTGTTTCCTCCTGGGCAGCGCCGAGCCCGAGGCGGTGCGGAGGTTCTCGTTCGGTGCGCCGATTCATCGGTTCTGTCTCAACGAGGGGTACCTGATCGGCCAGCAGGAGGTGACGTTCGGTGACTGGCTGACCTACCTCGACGACCTGCCTCCGGATGCGCCCGCGAGGCGGATCCTCGAGCAGCCGCACTTCGGCGATGGTGGGGCGGTGACGCTGCGGCAGCAGCCCGGCGCTGGCTGGATCCTCACCTTCTATCGTTCGCGAGAGGAGTTCAGCACGGCGAAGGAGGGCGAGGCCTTTGTCTACGCGGGGCGGACCCGGCGGAACACCGCTGACTGGAGAAGGTTTCCCCTGTCCGGCGTCTCCGCACAGGACCTGGAAGGCTACTTCTACTGGCTCGATCGGACGAAGCGGCTGCCAGGAGCACGCCTGTGCGGCCAGCACGAGTGGGAGTACGCGGCCCGGGGAGCGGATGGCCGCCGATACCCCCATGGCGACCAGTTGCAGCCCGACGACGCCAACATCGACGCGACCTACGACCGGATGCCCACGGCCTTTGGGCCCGACATGGTCGGTTCCCACCCCGCGTCGGTGAGCCCCTTCGGTCTGCACGACATGGCAGGCAACGCCTACGAACTCACGCGATCCGTGACACCGGAGTTCGGGCGCGTCGTTCTCCGGGGGGGCTCCTGGTACTACGACTCCTTCGCCGCGGCCAGCGCGGACCTCTCACCCGGTGATCCAACGGCGCGCGACGCCAGGATCGGCGTGCGCGTCTGTGCTTCGTTCTCTCCACGGTAGGGAGGGACCTGACCTGCGCCGGAAAAAGGCCCCAGGTTCCGGAGAACCTGGGGCCCTGAAGCGTGGAGGCGGCGGGAATCGAACCCGCCGCTGGAGACATCCAGTGCGAGCGCTCCAGAACGGTCGAGAGCGGTTTTCGTAGGAGTTCCAGCCTCTGACGTTGCCCCCTGCCCCACGCCGAGCTGGGGTAGGCACCGTCCATCGAACCGACGCCTTACGGAGTTTGAGTTCTTCTTCGCCTTCTACGGCCTGATCCTGGGGCTGGCGGTGGCCGAGCTGCTGAACGGGGTGGCCCGGTTGGTCCGGGCGCGGCGGGTGCGCACCGTAGGGCTCGGGTATCCACCTGACGTTTTGCCGTATCAGGCGGTTCTACTTTGCCAGGAGCACGTGAACGCGGCCCCAGTTGGGGTCGTACTTGTAGAACAGGGCGATGTCGTCACGGCCATCGCCGTCATAGTCACCGCTGACCATCCGACCCGTGAAGGCATCCGCGCTGTAGCCACCCCCGCTGTCCCACCAGCCGAGATCTCCCTGGTACTGGAACGAGGAACCCGTTGAGAGCAGCACGTGGACGCGGCCCCAGTTGGGGTCGTACTTGTAGAACAGGGCAATGTCGTCACGGCCATCGCCGTCATAGTCACCGCTGACCATCCGGCCCGTGAAGGCGTCCGCGCTATAGCCACCCCCGCTGTCCCACCAGCCGAGATCTCCCTGATACTGGAACGAGGAACCCGTTGAGAGCAGGACATGGACGCGGCCCCAGTTGGAGGCGTACTTGTAGAACAGGGCGATGTCGTCACGGCCATCGCCGTCATAGTCACCGCTGACCATCCGGCCCGTGAAGGCGTCCGCGCTATAGCCACCCCCGCTGTCCCACCAGCCGAGATCTCCCTGGTACTGGAACGAGGAACCCGTCGAGAGCAGGACATGGACGCGGCCCCAGTTGGAGGCGTACTTGTAGAACAGGGCGATGTCGTCACGGCCATCACCGTTATAGTCACCGCTGACCATCCGGCCCGTGAAGGCGTCCGCGCTGTAGCCACCCCCGCTGTCCCACCAGCCGAGATCTCCCTGGTACTGGAACGAGGAATTCGCCGAGAGCAGGACGTGGACGCGGCCCCAGTTGGGGGCGTACTTGTAGAACAGGGCGATGTCGTCACGGCCATCGCCGTCATAGTCACCGCTGACCATCCGGTCCGTGAAGGCGTCCGCGCTGTAGCCACCCCCGCTGTCCCACCAGCCGAGATCTCCCTGGTACTGCAGTCGAGTACCTGTTGCGTTGTTCTGGAGGATATCCGGGTAGGCCCAGCCATCTTCCTCCATTCCCTCGGAGCGAACCTCGTTGGTGGTCACTGCCAGCGAAAGCGCCTGGAAGCCCTCGGAGGGACCTCCATTACAGGCTGCGAGGGATAGAGCCGCTGCGGTCCATATGTGTGTTCTGTTGCACATGAAGTGACTCCCGCCAAAATGAGCCATCCTGCTATTGGGATTGGCCATTCTTCCTGGAAGGTCACGTAAAGCCATGGTGAATCCGCGTGCCGGAGTTTGTACGCGTTCACAGGGATGCATGGATTGAAAGGCTGCTCGAATTCCAAGCGTTTGCAATGCCTCTTCGTTCGCCCGCGCGAGCGGCAATGAGGTGCCGGCTTGGCGCTGGTCCCTTCTGTCGTGCTGCGTGCCCTTCAATCAAGAAAGGTGGAGGGGTGGTTCACCCGTGGATGCCTTGACCCTCGAATGTGTACGAGGTGCGACGGTACGCGCCATTGTGGAGCGCCTGAGACTGCCCACGTCGAGTGCGACAGGTCCACCCCGGTGGCCTCGAACTCGGCTTCCCGCTCGCGCACGCGCGCGGGAAGCCGTACCTCAGGCCGCCTCTCCACGCCTCCGGGCGGCAATCACCTTGAGGAGATAGTCCGCCAGCTGCTCGTGCGGATCCCACCCCAACACCTCGAGCGGTCTGGCCACGAAGTTGGACAGCCCGTTGATGTCATAGAAGCGGCGCGTGCCGTCGCGGTCGTCGATCATGAATTCGATGCCGCACAGCTCCATGTTCGCCGCGCGCGAGATGGTCTCCACAGCCTGGATGGTCTCGGCGTCGATCTGGGTCTGCTCGATGGTGATCTTCGGCTTGCCCACCATGCACGCGTCGGCGGGGCACAGGTCGAAGGAGCCGCCATCGGTGGTCAGGGAGATGGCGTAGAGGAAGCGCCCGGCCAGGGTCTCCGCGCGAACGATGCGGCTGCCGCGCGTGGGGATGTACTCCTGCACGAGCGTGACGCTGTCGATGCTGGTGGGCGTGGTGCCGTCGGCAACGGCCTGGACGAGCTGCTCCATGCTGTCATAGCGCACGACGCCAGCGCCCGAGCCACCGATGTTGACCTTGACCACGATGGGAAAGCGCAGGCCCTGGGCGGCTCGGGGCAGGTCGGCCCGGCGATGCACCACGTGCGTGGCCGGCGTCGCGTAGCCCAGCGAGTTGATGAGCGACAGCTGGCGGGCCTTGGACGTGTCCACCGCGAGGGCCGGATTGCCGTTGATGATGCGGGCGCCGCACCGCTCCCAGTGCGAATAGAGGGACTGGGCGTAGAAGATGCCGTGCTCGTCCTGGCGTAGGAAGGAGCTCATCGCCACGCGGCTGAAGATGACCGGCGCGGGCGGCGTGCGGTCATTCAGGTCGAAGAAGTGCTCGTCGAGGCGCAGCGGCACATAGGGGATGCCGCGCCGCTCGAGGGTGGCGAACAGGGGTTTGAACCACTCGGGGTGCTCGTAGAGGACGGCGATCTGGGGCTGCGTGCTCATGGAGTCACCACGTGAATCAGCCCGCGGCGGCGGGAACGGGAGGCGCGGCGGCCGGAGGCGCGGCGACCACGCCCGTGCGCACGGTGAAGTCACCGAACGCTTCCCCGGGCTGCCGGTCGCGCGCGAACGCGGCGAACAGGGGCTCGAGCGCCGCCAGGAGGCCGGCCTCGTCCACGTTCTCGCGGTACAGGCGGTTGAGCCGCTGCCCCCGCTGATCGCCCCCGAGGAAGAGGTTGTAACGGCCGGGCCCCTTCCCCACCAGGGCGATCTCCGCCAGGTACGGCCGCGCGCAGCCATTCGGGCAACCGGTGATGCGTAGCAGGAGGTTCTCCTTCTCCAGCCCGTGCGCCGCCAGCCGCTCGTCGATCAGCCCCGCCACGCGCGGCAGGTAGCGCTCGGCCTCGGCCATGGCCAGGGCGCACGTCGGCAGTGCCACGCAGGCCAGCGCGTTGCGCCGCAGCGGGCTCGCGCTCCGGAAGCTCGTGAGGCCATGCGCCTCCACCAGCTTCTCGATGGCCGCCCGCTCCTCCGGCGGAATGCCCGCGATGATCAGGTTCTGGTTGGGCGTGAGCCGGAAGTCTCCCTTGTGCACCCGGGCGATCTCCCGCAGGCCCGTCAGGAACCGCTGGCCCTCCGTGTCCGCCACCCGGCCGCTGTCGATGTGCAGCGTCAGGTTCCACCGTCCGTCGTGGCCCTGGATCCACCCGAAGCGGTCCCCGTTGTGCTCGAACGCGAACGGCCGCGCGGCCTCCAGCGGATAGCCCAGCCGCTTCTGCAGCTCGGCGACGAACCAGGCGATGCCGCGATCCTCGATGGTGTACTTCAGGCGCGCGTGCTTGCGGTTGGTGCGGTCGCCGTAGTCGCGCTGCACCTTCACCACGTTCTCCGCGACCTCCAGCAGCTGCTCGGGGCGGATGAACCCGATGACGTCCGCGAGCCGCGGGAACGTCGCCGCCTCACCGTGCGTGGCGCCCATGCCTCCGCCCACCAGCACGTTGAAGCCCACCAGCTCCCCGCCCTCGATGATGGCGATGAAGCCCAGGTCCTGCGAGTAGACGTCCACGTCGTTCAGCGGCGGCACCGTGATGCCCACCTTGAACTTCCGCGGCAGGTAGGTGGGCCCGTACATGGGCTCCTCCTCGCCGCCGGCCACCTTCTCCTTGTCCAGCCAGATCTCGTAGTACGCCCGCGTCTTCGGCAGCAGGTGCTCGGAGAGGCGCATGGTCCACTGGTACACCACCGCGTGCGCGCGCGAGTCCACCGGGTTGGGGTTGCACATCACGTTGCGGTTGACGTCTCCGCACGCCGCGATGCTGTCGAGCAGCACCGCCTCCATCCCCTTCATGGTGCTCTTCATGTCCCCCTTGAGCACGCCATGCAGCTGGAAGGCCTGACGCGTGGTCACGCGCAGCGTGCCGTTGGCGTACGTGCGCGCCAGCTCGTCCAGGGCGAGCCACTGCTTGGGGGTGCACACCCCGCCCGGCAGGCGGGTGCGGATCATGAAGCTGTAGGCCGGCTCCAGCTTCTGCTGCCGGCGCTCCTCGCGGATGTCCCGGTCATCCTGCTGGTAGCTGCCGTGGAACTTGATGAGCTGGGTGTCGGCCGGAGCGATGGCGCCGGTGAGCGGATCCGCGAGGCTCTCGGCCAGAGTGCCTCGCAGGTTCCGGCTGCGCGCCTTGATGTGCTCCACCTCGGAGAGGGCCGGCGTCGGATTCTTGCTCATGTACTCCTCACTCAGTAGACGTCGCGCAGGTAGCGCTGCTGCTCGCGCAGCGAATCGAGATAGGCCTTCGCGTCCTCACGGCTCTTGCCGCCATGGGTCGCGATGATGTCGAGGAGGGCTTCATCCACGTCCGGGGCCATGCGCTTGGCATCGCCGCAGACGTAGAAGGAGGCGCCGCCCTCCAGCCACGCGTAGACGTCGCTCCCCTTTTCGCGCAGGCGGTTCTGCACGTAGACCTTCTGGCCCTGGTCCCGCGAGAAGGCGAGATCGATCCGGTGCAGCGCGCCCTGCTTGACCGCCTCCTGCCACTCCACCTGGTAGAGGAACTGGGTGCGGAAGTGCTGCTCGCCGAAGAAGAGCCAGTTGCGGCCGCTCGCCCCCGTCTCGGCGCGCTCCTGCACGAAGGCGCGGAACGGCGCCACACCCGTGCCGGGGCCCACCATGATGATGTCGCGGCTCGGATCCTTCGGGAGCCGGAAGCGCTCGTTGGCCTCGATGAAGACGTCCACCGAGTCCTGGCCCGCCTCGCGCGTCGCCAGGTAGTTCGAGGCGGCTCCCACGTGGCGCGTACCGAAGGCCTCGTAGTCCACCAGGCCCAGCGTGAGGTGGACCTCCTCCCCTACCCGCTTCTGGCTGGAGGCGATCGAGTAGAGCCGCGGCGTCAGGCGGCGCAGCGCGCCCACCAGTTCCTCCGCGATCCACTGGCCGGGATGCTGGCGGAGCAGATCGATCACCTGGTGGCTGGCGAGCAGCGCACGCAGGGCCTCACCGCCCTCGGGCGTGAGCAGGCGCCGCAGCTCCGCGCTGTCGGCGCGGTCGGCGTGGCTCGCCAGGAACGGACGGCTCAGCCGGGTGATCTCCAGCTCCTCCGTCAGCCAGCGCTTCAACGGCAGACCGCGCTTATCCCGGGTCACCTCGGTGGCGCCGTCGAGCCGCAGCTCGGAGAGCACCGCCTCGACCAGCTCCGGCGGATTCCGGGGCACCACGCCGAGCGCATCACCCGGCTCGTACGTCAGGCCCGAGCCCTCCAGCGACAGCTCCAGGTGGCGGACGTCCTTGAGGGCCCCGCGCCCGGTGATGCGCTGGTTGCTCAGCACCTGGGACGGATAGGGATTCTCCCGGCTGAAGGTGGGCGGCACCTGCACGGTGCGCAGCGGCGTGACGGTCGCCAGCGAAGGCGCGGGCGCGAGCTCCTTCTTCGCGTGCTCCAGGGCTTGGCCCACCCAGGGCTCGGCCACGGGCTCGAAGTCCACGTCGCACTCGGCGCGCGCGAACAGCCGCGTGCCCCCGAGCTCGGCGAAGCGCTCGTCCAGGACGCGGCCGATCTCGCAGAACTTGGGGTAGCTCGAATCGCCCAGCCCCAGCACCGCGAACCGCAGCTGCCCGAGCGCCGGAGCGCGCTTGCTCCGCACGAAGTCGAAGAAGCCGCGCGCGTCGTCGGGGGGATCTCCGTCCCCCTGGGTGCTGATCACCACGTACAGGAGCCGCTCGTTCTTCAGCTCGCGCGTGGGGTAGTCGCTGGCACGGAAGGCGCGCACGGCGAGCCCGGCGGTCTCGGCCCGTTGCTTCAGGCGCTCGGCCAGCAGCCGGCTGTTGCCCGTCTGGGTGCCGTAGATGATGGTCAGCGTCCCCTGGGGCGCGGCCTGCACCGCCGCTGCGGGCGCGGTGACAGGGAGTGCCCCTGGGAGCTGCCGGGCCGCGAGCCCGGCGAAGTAGCCGCTCAGCCACGTGAGCGACGCACCATCGAGCCCCTCGAGCAGGCGCTGAAGCAGCCCGCTCTTCTCCTCGCCCAGCGGCGTGGCCAGGGCGGGGATGGGGGTGTTCACGAAGGAAGTCACGTCCGGTTCTCCTGGGCGTCCAGGATCTGCTTCACCTGGCGCTCCAGCTCGTGGGTGGGATCCAGCTCCAGCCAGGGGACGCCGGCGCCGCGGAGCTGATCACGAAGCCCCAGCCGCGCCTGCGGAACGGGGGTGTAGAGGATGGCGAGCAGCCCGGCCTCGGCCAGCGCGAGCGCGTTCTCCGCGTCACCGCGGACGGTGACCACGTGCCTGCCCTGATCGAACAGGGCCCGCTCCAGACGGGGCGCCAACGTCTGCACCTCGGGGGTGCCCGTCAGCAGGATGACCGCGCCCGACTGCCCCAGACGCTCACGGCGCTCCTGGGCGGAGATGAGCGATTGCGCCTCCTGGCCGCTCTCGTCGCCCGCCGCGCCGAGGATCATCCCCGCCGCCACCGTGTCGTTGGTGAGCGGATCGACGACGATGAAGGCGCCCGTCTTCCGGTTCTCCGTGTACGGGTCGCAGATGAGCGGCCGCTTGCAGACGAGGCGCACCTTGCCGATGTCGTTGAGCGCCAGGGACTCGGCGGGCACCTCGGAGAGGGCCTCCAGGTCCTTGCGCCAGAGCACCTGCTCCACGTGGGCCGGCACGTACTTGGAGGTGTGCTTCACGAGGTAGCGGCGCGAGGTGTCCAGGCGCTCCTCGCCGAACCACACCAGCATGGCCTCCAGGTACTGGAGGGCCGTGGGCGGCTTCTCGGCATGCGCGAGCAGGTCTCCCCGGCTGATGTCCACCTCGTCGGCCAGGCGCAGGGTCACCGAGGACGGCGCGCTGGCCTCCCCGAGGCTGCCATCGAAGGTGTCGATGGCGGCGATGTGCGTGCGCCGCTTGGACGGGAAGACGACGACCTCGTCGCCCACGCGCACCGTGCCGGAGGCGATCTGCCCGGCGAAGCCGCGGTAGTCCAGGTTGGGCCGCAGCACGTACTGCACGGGGAAGCGGAAGGGCGCGCCATCCAGCCGGCGCTGGTGCGGCAGCGACTCCAGCCACCCGAGCAGCGTCTCGCCGTCGTGCCAGGGCGTGCGGCCGCTCGGCTGGGTGATGTTGTCACCGCCGCGCGCGCTGATGGGGAAGTAGCGCACCTGCTCGAAGCCGAGCGTGGAGGCGAACGCGTCGAACTCCTTCGACAGCCGCTCGTAGACGGCGGGCTCGAAGTCCATCAGGTCCATCTTGTTGATGGACACCGCCAGGTAGGGGATGCCCAGCAGCGAGGCGATGTACGCATGGCGCCGCGTCTGCGGGAGGATGCCCAGGCGCGCGTCCACCAGGATGACGGCCGCGTCGGCCGTGGAGGCCCCGGTGGCCATGTTGCGCGTGTACTGGATGTGTCCCGGCGTGTCGGCGACGATCACCTTGCGCCGCCGCGTGGAGAAGTAGCGGTACGCCACGTCGATGGTGATGCCCTGCTCGCGCTCGGCGCGCAGTCCATCCGTGAAGAGCGAGAAGTCGATCTCCTCGCCCGCGCTGGCGCGCTTCACCGCCGCCACCTGGTCCTCGAACAGGCCGTTGCACTCGTAGAGGAGCCGGCCGATCAGCGTGGACTTCCCATCGTCCACCGAGCCCACCACCACCAGGCGCAGCAGCTCCTTCTCGTAGTGCTCGGCGAGGAAGCGCTGGAGGTCACCCTTGTCGTTCAGCTGCAGTGCGGCGGTCATTAGAAGTACCCCTCGCGCTTCTTGAGCTCCATCGAGCCTTCTTCGTCGTGATCAATGAGCCGGCCCTGACGCTCGGACACGCGGGCCTCCATCATCTCGGTGATGATCTCCTCGACATTGGTGGCCGAGGACTCGATCGCACCACTCAGCGGGTAGCAGCCCAGCGTGCGGAAGCGCACCTGCTTCAGCTGGGGCTTCTCGCCCGGGCGCAGCCGCATCCGGTCGTCGTCGACCATGATCCACTGGCCCTTGCGGTCCACCACCGGGCGCTCGCCGGCGAAGTACAGCGGGACGACGGGGATGCGCTCCTTGAGGATGTAGTGCCACACGTCCAGCTCGGTCCAGTTGGAGAGCGGGAAGACGCGCATGCTCTCGCCCGCGTCGATGCGGCCGTTGTAGAGGTTCCACAGCTCGGGCCGCTGCTTGCGCGGCTCCCACTGGCCGTGGCGGTCTCGGAAGGAGTAGACGCGCTCCTTCGCCCGGGACTTCTCCTCGTCGCGCCGCGCGCCGCCAAAGGCCGCGTCGAAGCCGTGCAGCGCGAGCGCCTCCAGCAGCGTCTGCGTCTTCATGGCGTGCGTGTACTTCTGGCTGGTGTGGTCGAAGGGGTTCATGCCCTCGGCGATCGCCTTGTGGTTCTTGTGCACCAGCAGCTTCAGCCCGTGCTTCGCCGTGAAGCTGTCGCGGAACTCGTACATCTCCCGGAACTTCCAGGTGGTGTCCACGTGCAGCAGGGGAAACGGCAGGGGCGCCGGATGAAAGGCCTTGCGCGCCAGGTGCAGCAGCACCTGCGAGTCCTTGCCAATGCTGTAGAGCATCACCGGGTTGGCGAACTCGGCCGCCGTCTCCCGGATGATGTGGATGCTTTCCGCCTCGAGCACCGCCAGGTGCGAGAGCCGCGCGGACAGGGTTTCACTCATGACCAGCCTCCGCCTTCAGGAACTGCTCGTGCTCGGATACCACGGGCCGCGACTCCACCAGTGAGCGAAGCTGGGAGCGCAGGGAAACGACTTCACCCACCACCAACATAGCGGGAGATCCGACAGCGGCCTCCCGGGCCCTCGCGGCGATGCCCGAGAGCGGCGCCTCGATGACCCGTTGGTGCTGCCACGTCCCCGCCTCGACGATGGCCGTGGGGGTCGCCGGAGAGCGTCCCGCGGCGATGAGCCCCAGGGTGGCCTCCTCCAGCCGGCTGCCCGTCATGAAGAGCACCAGCGTCTCGGACCCGGCCAGGTGCGCCCAGTCCGGCGCCTTCCCGGCCCGGTACGCGGTGGCGAACGTCACCGAGCCCGACACGCCCCGGTGGGTGACGGGAATCCCCGCCGCCGCCGGAGCCGCCACGCCGCTGGAGACGCCCGGCACCACCTCGTAGAAGATGCCCGCCTCCTCCAGCGCGAGCGCCTCCTCGCCACCGCGGCCGAAGACGAAGGGATCTCCTCCCTTGAGCCGCACCACCGCGCGGCCCAGCCGCGCCTGGGCGACGAGCAGCGCGTTGATCTCCTCCTGCCGCACCGACTCTCCCCCACCCTCCTTGCCGACGAAGAGCAGCCGGGCCCGGGGCCGGGCATGCTTCAACACGTCGGGGTGGATGAGGCGGTCGTAGACCACCGCGTCCGCGCTCGCGAGCAGCTGGGCCGCTCGGAGCGTGAGCAGACCGGGATCTCCGGGCCCCGCGCCCACCAGGTAGACCTTGCCGTTGACCTGCTTGCTCATTGCTTCTCTCCAAAAGTCTCCAGCGCGGCGCGCACCTGCACCCAGGCGGCCTTGCGCTGGCCGCGCGCCAGCAGCGCCCCGGCCTCGCCCTCCACCAGCTGCTTCAGCAACCGCATCCGCTCGGCGCCCGCCGGCAGCCGCTTGCGCAGCCACCCCGTGAGCCGGGCGAGCTGCACGTGCCCGGGCGCCACCTGCGCCACGAACTGCTGGCGCAGACGCCGAGCCAGCGCGGGCGCCTGCCCGGAGGTGGACACCGCCACCACGATGGGGCCGCGCCTGCCCACCGAGGGCAGCGTGAAGTCGCACAGCTCCGGGATGTCCGCCGCGTTCACCCAGATGCCCTGGGCCCGCGCCTCGTCCACCACCGCCTCGCTCACCCGCCGGTCGTCCGTGGCCACGAACACCACGTGGTGCCCGCGCACGTCCCCTGGCGCGTAGGCGCGCCCGGCCAGCTCCAACCGGCCCTCTTCGGCGAGCCGGCGGATCACCGGACCGGCGCTGGGGGCCACCACGCGCAGCACCGCGCCCGCGTCGACGAGCTGCCCGGCGCGCTCCTCGGCGATGGTGCCGGCTCCCACCAGGAGGACCCGCTTGCCGCGCAGCCGCAGGCAGACGGGGAAGTCCACGTGCGTGCTCACGGCGAGGCCACCTGACTCCTGCGCAGCAGGACGAACCGCCACCAGGCGGAGCCGATGATGAAGCCGCCGAGCACCGCCGAGACCGCGTAGCTCACCGGACGCTCCACCCAGCCGAGCTGATGGAGCACGACGCCCAGGCCCACGCTGACGAGCACCGCGTCCACGCCCATGCACAGCCGCCGGAAGGCCTCCTTGCTGACGCGCCGCAGCAGCACGCGCCCCAGGGGAAGCCCGAGCGCGACCGCGGGCAGCAGCAGCCAGAAGAGGCCAAGGCTCGGCGCGCCATAGAATCCGAGGAAGAGGTACGTCACCAGGGTGAAGCTGGATTCTGCCACACGGATGAGGGCGATGGCCGCGCGGAACTCGTCCTGCGCCAGGCCCTGGTTGTTGAGCAGGAGGGCGAGCGGAGGACCGGAGATGGTGGTGGTCGAGTACAGCAGCCCGAGCCCCAGGCCGAACGGGACGCCCACGGCCCGCTCATTGTGGATGGGCCAGCGCACGCCCGCGGCCTGCAGGAGGATGAGCGGCAGCAGCACGGCATAGGTGGCCGCCTTGAGCACCACGGCCGCCACCACCGTGAGGAACACCCCGCCGAGGATGACGCCCGGCAGCAGGCCGCCGAGCAGCGGCAGCATGCGCCGCCACACCGCCGGGAGCGCCCTCCGGTTGAGGAACAGCGACACGAGGTTGAGCACCACCTCCAGCAGCACCAGCGCGGGGTTGAGCACCCGGTTGGCCACGAACCCCAGCGCCACCGGCACGGTGATGGACGAGAACCCGTAGCCCAGGGCCCCATTGACCATGGCCGCCAAAAGGGCGGTCAGGAACAGGATGAGCTCCGCTGGAGTGAAGGAAGGCATGTCCTCTCCTCGGGCGTAGGGTCAGCGGCGGACGTGCAGCCCGCACTCACGGTTCTCGGGGGACTCCCACCACCAGCGGCCGGCGCGCTCGTCCTCGTAGGGCTTCACCGCGCGTGTGCAGGGCGCGCACCCGATGGACGGGTAGCCGCGATCATGCAGCGCGTTGTAGGGCACGCCGTTGGCCTTGATGTAGGCCCACACGTCCTTGCCGCTCCATCGCACGAGCGGGTTCACCTTGATGAGGCCGTGCTCGGCATCGGCGGCGACCGTCTGGACCTCGGTGCGCGTGACGGACTGCTCGCGGCGCAGCCCCGTCACCCAGGCCTCCCGCCCCGCCAGCGCGCGCCGCAGCGGCTCCACCTTGCGGATGCCGCAGCACTCCTTGCGCGCCTCGATGCTCTGCTTGAACGAGAAGTACCCCTTCGTGGACTCCAGCGACTCCACCCGCGCGCGCTCCGGGAAGAACGTCTCGATCTCCAGGCCGTAGCGGCGGCGCGCCACGTCCATCAGCTCGTACGTCTCCGGCGGCAGCCGGCCCGTATCCAGCGTGAACACGCGCACGCTCGGCGCGTGCGTGCGGGCCAGATCGATGAGCACCATGTCCTCCGCGCCGAAGCTGGAGGCGATGGCCGCGCGCGCGCCGAACCGCCGCTCCACCCAGGCGAGCACCACCTCGGCGGGAGCCTCGAGCAGCTCCTGCGTCGTGGCGCTCAGCTCCTCTTGCGATAGGGCGAGGGACAGCGATGAGGACAGGGACATGGCGGCTTCCTGGAACGAAAACAGCCCGGCACCTCTCGCGAGGGCGGGCCGCACCAGCGGGGGTCGAAAAACAGCGGGCCCGGCACTTCCCGGATTACCAGGAGGTCGAGCATCATCGTGTGAACACTAGTAACGCCGATGCCTTCCATCCGTCAAGGTGGACAATGCGCCAATATGACGGATGCCCCCCAGGGCCGCCTCCTCGGATGCTATAGGACCGGCGGCTTCATCCCACTCTGGAGGTCGTGTGATTCAGCGTGTCACCCACGTCACCGTCTACGTGAAGAACGACGACGAGGCCCTCGCCTTTTTCACGGGCAAGCTCGGCTTCCAGAAGAAGATGGACAGCCCGATGGGTCCGGGCGGTCCGCGGTGGATCACCGTCACGCCGGGGGGCCAGTCCGACTTCGAGATCACCCTCCTCAACCCGTCCACCTGGCTCAAGGGTGAGGAGGCGAGCATCGCCGTGGAGCAGATCGGCAAGCAGCCGATGATCATCCTCGACAGCGACGACATCGACGCGGACTACCGGGCCCTCAAGGACGCGGGCGTCACCCTCGACCTGGGCGTCCGGGACCTGCCCTGGGGGCGGGATCTCATCTTCCGCGACCTCTACGGCAACCGTTACAACCTGGTGCAGTCCAAGCCGGGATAGGGCAGAACAGGCCTCGTGCCGACCCTGACCGCCATCAACATCTATCCCCTCAAGTCGTGCGCGGGCCTGCCGCTGACCCGCGCCACCGTGGAGCCGCTGGGGCTCCAGCATGACCGCCGGTGGATGGCGGTGCGCCCGGACGGCTCCTTCATGACCGGACGCGAGCTGCCCGCCCTGGTGCGTGTGCGCGCCGTGCCGGGGCCCTCGGGGCTGCACCTGTCCGCCCCCGGCATGCCCGGGCTCGAGGTGCCGCTGCCGCCCGCCGGAGCGCCCCGCCTCGACGTCACCGTGTGGGACGACACCTGCTCCGCCGCCCGTGCCCATGCGGATGCGGACCGGTGGCTCTCCGAGTACCTCGGCCAGCCCGCGCTGCTGGTGTACGTGGACGAGCGGATGCAGCGCCCGGTGGATCCGAAGTACGCCGCCCCGGAGGATCGCGTCGGCTTCGCCGATGGCTTCCCCCTGCTGCTCATCTCCGAGGCCTCGCTGGCCGATCTCAACCAGCGCCTGGAGCAGCCCGTGCCCATGAGCCGCTTCCGGCCCAACCTCGTGGTGGAGGGCTGCGACGCCTTCGCCGAGGACGGGTGGAAGCGGCTGCGGATTGGCAACGTGGAGCTGGCCGGGGTCAAGCCGTGCGCCCGCTGCGTCTTCACCACGGTGGACCCGGAGACGGCCCGCGCCGATCCTCAGCAGCAGCCGCTGCGCACGCTCGCCACCTACCGGCGCATGGGTCCCAAGAGCGGCGTGATGTTCGGTCAGAACGTCATCGTGCGGCGCCCGGGGGAGATCCGCGTGGGGGACGCGGTGGAGATCCTGGAGTAGGGCTGAAAGAATTACGCCTCGTCACAACGCCAGCTCTGTCACCCGGCTCCTGTTTCCCTCGGATTCGAGGCCCTGGAGCGAAGCCGGAACGCTGGCACGGCACGTGCTGTGCCACCCGTGCATGACCGTTGCGCTGCGTGCTCGAAACACCTTCCAACTCTTCAAGAAAGCCTTCTCGGAGTGGAACGAGGACAAGGCTCCGACGTTCGCGGCCTCGCTCTCGTACTACACGATGTTCTCGATCGCCCCGCTGCTCGTCATCGCCGTGAGCGTGGCCGGAATGGTCTTCGGCGAGGAAGCGGCGCAAGGACAGATCCAGACCCAGTTGCAGGACCTCGTAGGCACGAGCGGGGCCGAGGTCATCGGGCAGATGATGATCAGCGCCCGCAAGCCGAGCTCCGGCATCCTCGCGACGGCCCTGGGAGTCATCGCCCTCATCTTCGGCGCCACGGGCGTCTTCGTGCAGTTGCAGGACGCGCTCAACCACATCTGGCATGTCCAACCGAGGCCGCGCAACGGCCTGCTGAACTTCCTGCGCAGCCGCTTCCTGTCGTTCGCGATGGTGCTGGTGATCGGCTTCCTGCTGCTCGTGTCGCTGGTGGTGAGCGCCGCGCTAGCGGGCATCGGCGCCTGGTTCGATCACCTGTTCCCCGGTTGGGCGCTGCTGTGGCAGGGGCTCAACCTGCTCATCTCCTTCGCCGTCATCACCGTGCTGTTCGCGATGATGTACAAGATCCTCCCCGACACGCACGTGGCCTGGAGGGACGTATGGCTCGGGGCGGCCGTGACGTCGCTGCTCTTCAGCCTGGGCAAGTTCGGCATCGGCCTGTACCTGGGCAGGAGCACCGTCTCCTCCAGCTATGGCGCCGCGGGCTCGCTGGCGGTGGTGCTCATCTGGGTCTACTACTCCGCGCAGATCCTCTTCCTGGGCGCCGAGTTCACCCAGGTGTACGCCCGGAACCACGGCAGCCGCTCGCAAGGGGCGTGAGGGCCTGGCGGGCGCGTCAGGAACCCGCGCGCCCGACCGTCGTGCTACGGTGAAGGAGCCGCTCGCGGGACTGTGATGCGACTTCCGAACCGAGCTTCTGCAGCTTGACGAGCTGGTCGTGTCCGCCTTCCCCGAGCGGCTCCTTCTTTCCGCCCGGCGGGAGGTGGACGTGATGGATGCGGCGTTGGCGCGCGCCGAGCAGGTCGCACGCGAGGACCTGGTGATGTTCGTGAACGCGTGCTTCTCCTGCACGGGGCAGCGCGAGTTCTACAACGACGCGCGCGGGCAGGCCGTCTCCATCGAGTTCCTGCACTCCTACATCCTGGGCAACTACCGCCGCCTCTATGCGCGCACGCTGGCCGCGGGCATCAACCACTTCAACCAGGCGCAGATCATCCTCAACCTGCTCGCCACCGGGAAGCAGACGCCGCCCGGAGACAAGCAGGAGGAGGGAGCGCTCATCGCGGCCTCGCTCCGGGCTCTGCCGCCGCAGCGGGCCTTCCGCGTGCTGGAGGTGCTGCGCGAGCGGCGCATCAACAACCGCCGGGCCCGAGCCATCGCCCAGGAGTACCTGGAGGGGCGGCCGGACCTGGGCTTCGATGCGATCAAGTACCGCTCCAAGCTGCGCGCCACGGTGGCGCACGGGCACCTGAAGCTCGGGGGCGAGCTGAACCCCTTCCTCTTCCACGGCTGGCGCAAGCGCGTGTACGCGACGCCGCTGCTGGAGAAGTTCCGCCAGGCCCACTACGACGAGTCCGCCCTCTTCGAGCTGCCCTTCACCGTCGCCGAGGGGCTGGCCGTCAAGCACGGCATCCCCCGCGACGTGTTCCTCACCCGCATCGAGCCGCGCCTCACCGCCGCTGAGCGGCTGCGCCTCCAGGGCTCGGCGGCCCGCGCGGACGGGGTGACGCTCACGCTGGACCTGGGGCGCGCCCCGCTCACGAAGCTGGCGCTCTACGTGCTCTCCCTGAAGCCGGAGGTGCGCCGGGAGCGGCGGACGGAGCTGCATGCCGCGCTGGAGCAGGCCGCGGCCCGCACGCTGCGCCGGGCCTTCGTGCCCCTGGGCCGGGTGGCCGCCGTGCTCGACAACAGCTTCTCCGCCTCGGGCTCCACCGAGAAGCGCCGCCGCCCGCTCGGGGTGGCGCTCGCCGCGCACTACCTGCTGTCCGCCTCCGCCCGCGAGTACCGCGCCTTCTGGACGAACCCCGTCGAGGATCCGCTCCTCATGGGCGCGCGGGGGCAGACCGACCTGGCCACCCCGCTGCTCGATGCCCTGGACTGGATGCCGCACCTGGTCGTCGTCGTGTCCGACGGCTACGACAATGATCCGCCCAACGCCGTGGCCGAGGTGACTCGCGTCTTCCGCACGAAGCTGGACCCGGCGCGCCGCACGTCCATCGTCCACGCGAACCCCGTGTTCGCCTCGGAGCTCTACGCGCCCCGGGGCCTCGGCATCCACGTGCCCACGGTGGGTGTGCGGGACGCGGAGGATCTGCCCACCGTGCTCGGCTTCGCGCGCTTCGCGGAGGGCGCGGCCCCGCTGTCGGAGCTCGAGGACTACCTCGCGGCGCGCGTGCGGCGGCTGCTGGAGCGCGGGCAGCGGAGCCAGACGCTGGCGGAGCCCCAGGAAGCCACCGGAGAGGCCACCGGAGAGCCCGCCGCCACCGAGGAGGAGGAGTGATGGGCCACACGGAGACGAAGCGCATCCTGCCCACGGGGCTGCGGCTCGCGCCGTCGCAGGTGTGGGGCAGCATCCGCCTGGTGCCCGTGCTGAGGGACGAGGTGCGGGGAGACCTGCGCTTCGCCCGGCGGACGTACGATGACGATCTCACCATCGTCTCGCTCAAGGGCGGGCTGATGGAGCCCGGGCTCAAGTACGTCTCCTACGTGCCGCACGGGCTGGTGATGGGATGGGACGACCGGAGCCGGAGCGCGTCCGCGGTCTTCGGCACGCAGCTCCACAAGCCCGAGGGCAAGGCGCTGAAGGTGGGCCCGTTCACCGTGCGCGTGCTGCACCGCATGGCGCACCGCGAGGACAAGAACCGGCTGCGGCTGTTGCCCCTGCACCTCGCGATGGAGGGCTTCCTCGCCCTGCACTTCGGCGGGCCGGAGGTGGCGTGGGCCGAGTACTCGCACGAGGCGCTCTCCCGGGGGTTGGATCCCCGGAGCGAGTGGTCCGTGCCGGGCTGGTCGAGCACGGCCTTCGACGAGGCCCTGCGCATCTTCGAGATCCACGAGCAGCAGGTGGGCGTGCTCATCTTCCATGCCGACCTGCTGCTGTCGGCCTTCATCGTCTCGCACCCCGAGGACTACCGGGCGCTGCACCGGGCGCTGCTGGAGGACTTCTACGGAGACCTGCTGCTCCAGTACGGCTTCCTCGGGGACGTGCCGCCGCTGTCGCTGTCCGTCGATGACCGGCGCGTCTCCTCGCTCGGGGACCTACGGGCCGCCGTCGAGCAGATGCGCAAGGACTGGGGCGCGTTCCAGGGCTTCATGGCCGGAGGTGTCTTCGGCGCGGAGGTCTCCGCGACCACCGTCTACGAGGCGGGGCCCTTCCACCTGGAGCGCTTCGTCACCGGCCTGTCGCCCTCCGAGGAGAACCACCTGGGCGAGGTCATCGTGCGCGGGGACGGGACGCTGGAGTACCTCAAGACGTACCGCCTCTCGGCGGCGCAGACGCGGCGGGCCTACCTGCTCAAGCAGCTCGCGCAGGCGGACTGGAACCTGGAACGCGCGGCGGTGAACCTGAAGACCACCCGGAACGATCTCATGCTGCGCCTGAGCAACGCGGGCTTCGGCTACCTGCTCAAGGAGTCCGTGCTCCAGGCGGCCCTGCGGCAGCAGCAAGGCCGGCGGTAGGCGAGTGTCCGCACCGGGGGAGACCCTCACCCCAGCCCTCTCCCAGAGGGAGAGGGAGTCCCCTACCCTGCCGTCCGCCGCAACTGCGGCGCCGTGTCGCGCGGCAACAGGATAAGCCGCGTGGCCTCCTGGGCCCGAACGCGCAGGGGCTTCTCCACCTCCAGCAGCATCGAGCCGCGCGCCGTCACCCACAGGCCCTCGTGCTCGACCTCCAGCACGCCGGACAGCACGAACACATGGGTGCCCGCCTCCAGGGAGAGCGTCTCCTGCGCCGGCAGGTCGCGGTGCTCGCCCCGCTGCACCCAGGAGAGCCGCCCCTTGCGCCCCAGGTGCCCGTAGCGATCCATCCCGCGCACCAGGTCATCGAACCGGCGCTCGGCGAACTTCTGCCACACGCCCTGCCGGAGGTTCGCGTGGGCCTCCATCAACGGCAGCAGCGCCGAGCGCGGAATGCGCACCAGCATCGAGGAGGTGGCGGTACGGATGGAGGCCGAGCGGCGCTCGCCCGCGAGCATGGCGATCTCCCCGAACAGCGAGCCGCTGCCCAGCTCGTCCACCACCTTCTCACGCTCACCGCCCTCGGCCAGCACGTAGACGGCGCCGCTGGCGAGCAGGTACATCTCGTCGCTGGCCTCCCCGCGGTGGAAGACGTACTTGCCGCCCGGAATGGTGACGATCTCCGAGCGCCGGGCCAGCTCGCGCAGCGTGGCCTCGTCGAAGTGCGCGAAGAGCGATGCCCGGCGCAACTGCCGGATGACCTCGGGGCGCAGCAGGCGTGCGCCGATCGGCGTCTTCTGCGCCAGGGCCGCCGTGGCCTGGACGGGCTGGCGCAGCTTGCGCTGCCCCATGGAGCGGATCATGTTCGCGATGTTGGACACGGTGATGGGCACCACCGTCACCAGGCCGTGTCCCTCGACGAAGCCCGGGTTGGCCTCCACGAAGAAGCGTGCCGCGGGCTTGTCGCAGTGCAGCCAGTACTCGCGCTCCATCTCTGTCTCGCGGGTGCGCCAGCCCACGTGCCGCACCAGGGGATTGGCCGCGTCCACCTTCTCCAGGCCGAACCCGGTGGCCAGCTCGTCCATGAAGGCCAGCAGCTCCGGCGGCACCTCCGTCTCGCGCCGCGGCCATACCTCGCCAAAGTAGTTGGCGAACAGCGAGTAGCTGGACGGGTGCACCAGCGAGCCCAGGTAGAACGACCGCCGGCCCGGGTTCTTCAGCATGTAGCGCAGCACCATCTTCAGCCCGAAGCGCGTGTTGGCGTTGGCGCCTCGGTAGGCCCGCAGCGAGCCCGCCTCCGCGCGGAACACGGACGTGGGCACCCCGCCGAACTGCTTGTCGAAGATGTGCAGGGCGAAGTACCCGACGATCTCGCCCTGCTCATTCTTGTGGAGGTTGATCCACGTGTGCTCGGCCTTCGACTCGACCACGTACTTCGCGAAGGAGTCGCGCTCCACGCCGTCGAAGATCTGCCGGTGCACCTCGTAGAGCGCATCGGTGAGCTTGCCGCGCTCCTCGGAGGACAGGGACTTGGGGACGATGACCTCGCTGCTGGCGATCCGGGGCATGGTTTCCTCTTCTACCGCACGACTCTACTTCACCCCGGCGGCGCGGCGGATCAGCGCCCCCTTCAGGCGGTGGAGCCGCTTGCTGGCGGTGATGGTCAGCGAGGCCAGGTCCGTGGGAGCCCGGGTGAGGCTCTCGTAACCCTCCCGCGTCACGAGCACGGTGTCCGAGTGGCGGATGCCTCCCACGCCAGGCAGGTAGATACCGGGCTCGATGCTGATGAGCATGTTCTCGCGCAGGACGTCCGTGCTGCCCTCGGCCACCCAGGGCGCCTCGTGGTTGCCCAGCCCGAAGCCATGGCCGGTGCGGTGCAGCAGGCGGTTGCCAAGGCCCTCCTGGTGGAGGAAGGCCTTCGTCGCGGCGTCGATCTCCGCGCAGCCCACCCCGGGCCGGACCATGGCGAAGGCCCGCCGCCGCGCCTCCATCATGGCGGCGAACGCCGAGCGCTCCTCTTCACGGGGAGGCGACAGGAAGTAGGTGCGCTCGCACTCGGCGGCGTAGCCATTGACGCGCAGGAAGGCCAGGGCGATGTGGGGACCCACCTCCAGGCGATCCGCGATGGTGGGCACGCCGTGGGGCTGCGCGCTCAGGGGCGCCGGCCAGCTCCCCACCAGCACGCTGCTGGTCAGCACGTCGTAGCCACTCTCCTTCATGATCTGCAGCTGCACCGCGCGCCCCTGCGCGAAGAGCTCCAGCTCGGAGACCCCGTAGTAGGAGGTGGCCAGGAGCTTCTCCACGGCCAGGTCCGCATAGCGGGCCGCGTCGCGGAGCATCTCCACCTCGGCGGGGGACTTCACCACCCGGAGCTCCTCGACGAGCGGCAGCATCCGCGGCGAGAGGTGCGCGAGCCGGCCGGCGATCTCCTGCGGCAGCGAGGGCTCCACGCCCACCTGGCCGAGACCGTCGAGCAGCGCCAGCAGCCGCTCCGCCCAGCCCTGGCCGACGGGGGCGGGATAGTCCCAGTAGTGGAGGACCTCGTCCACGTTGGGCGCGGCGCGCAGGTGCTCCTGCTCCAACGCGGGCACCAGGAGGACCAGCGAGGCCTGGGGCCTCACGAGGATGAAGAAGGGGCGCTCGAGCGGCCTGTAGGAGACGCCGGTGAGGTAGTAGATGCTGTCCTCGCTGGAAACGAGGAAGGCCTCGAGCCCGGCCTCGGCCACCCGCTCGCGCAGGCGCCGCATCCGCTCCACGTATTCGCTCCGCGCAATCATGCCTCTCCCCTCCTCGAAAGGCCGGGAGTCTCACCCGATTCCACGAAGCGCTGAAAGAAGAACGCCCGGAAGCCGCATGGGCCCCCGGGCGTCTTGTCTCAGCGGATGCTCCGGCGCGGTCCGGCTACGCCTTGGGAGCTTCCTGCTGGGACTGCTGCTCCGGCTTCTTGGGGGAGACCATCGAGTCGATCTTCCGCGTCAGGCGATCCAGCTCGCGGTTGATGGCCTCCACCTGCGACTGGCTCGCCACGCCGCCCACCACCTTCACCATCCGGTCCTGCAGCCCGGTCAGGCGCTGGCGCACCTCGCCCCCCACCCACGTCGCCTTCTTCTCCAGCTCCTTCACGGCCGGCTTCTCGCGCAGCTCGTTCACGTTCAGCTTCTGGAGCACCTCGCGGCTGGACTCGCGGCTGCGCGTCACCAGCGTCTGCAGCGCCTTCTGCGCCTCCGTCTCGAGCTGGCCGATCTGCTTCTGCGCCTGCTCCAGCCGGCCCTTCACGAAGGACGTCACCTGGCCCGCGGCCTCGGTCACCACCGTCTCCACCTTCGCCGCCTCGGCCTTCACCGCCTCCGCCACCTTCTCCACCACCGGCGCCTCGGCCTTCACCTGCTCGGCCTTCACCGCCTCGGCCACCACCGTCTCGCCCGTCACCGGCGCGGCCTGCTGCTCGGCCACCGGCGCGGCCTCCTGGGCCACCGCCTCGGTCTTCACCTGCTCCGTCGTCGTCTCGGCCGCGGTATCCTTGGCGGCCCCCTCGGTCTTCACCGTCTTGTTCTTCGCCATGTGCGTTCGTCTCCTCGACTCGACTGACGGGCGGATAGGTAACGCGTCGCGTCAACGCCGTCAAGGCCTTTTGACGCAATGCGACATCCGCCTCGTCCCCGAGGGAGGGACGGGCAGGCGAGCATACAGTGCGCGCGCCATGTCCAACGCCTTCCGACTCACCCTGACGTGCGGCCTGTTCGTGTCCGCCTCGCTGGCCCAGGCCCAGGCCCCCCAGCCCTCCCGGCGCGACGTCGCCGATACCTACGCCTCGCTCTGCGCCAACTGCCACGGCCCCAAGCTGCAAGGCGCGCTGGGACCGAACCTGGTGGATGACACCTGGAAGTCCGGCGCCGACGACGAGAGCATCGCGCGGAGCATTCGCGAGGGGCAGCTCGCGGCGGGCATGCCCGCGTTCTCGGGCTCGCTGTCGCCCCAGGACATCCGGGCGCTCGTCATCTACATCCGCGAGCAAGGCGAGGAGCGGCGGAGCCAGGCCACCCCGTTCGCGAAGCCGGCGGCCGACAAGGCCGTGCGCAGCGAGCTGCATGCGTTCAAGCTCGAGACGGTCACCGAGGGGCTCGACACCCCGTGGTCCGTGGCGTTCCTGCCCGACGGGCGCATGCTCGTGACGGAGAAGGCCGGACGGTTGCGCGTGGTGGAGAAGGGCCGCCTGCTGCCCGAGCCCATCGCGGGCACGCCGGACGTCTGGTCCAAGGGCCAGGGCGGGCTGCTCGACGTCGCCGTGCATCCCGACTCCGCGAAGAACGGGTGGATCTACCTCTCCTATAGCGATCCGGGCGCGAATGACTCGGCCATGACGGCGATCGTCCGCGGCAAGCTGCGCGAGGGCCGGTTCGTGGAGCAGCAGACGCTCTTCCGCGCGCCCGCCGAGCTGTACCGCACCGCGGGCGTGCACTTCGGCTCGCGCTTCGTCTTCGACGGCAAGGGACACCTGTTCTTCTCCATCGGGGAGCGGGGCCACAAGGAGGACGCGCAGGATCTGTCGCGGCCCAACGGCAAGGTGCACCGCATCCACGAGGACGGGCGCATTCCGAAGGACAACCCGTTCGCCGGCCGCGAGGGCGCCGTGGCGAGCATCTGGAGCTACGGCAACCGCAACCCGCAGGGGCTCGCGCGGCACCCGGTGACGGGGGAGCTGTGGGAGACGGAGCATGGCCCCCGGGGCGGTGACGAGCTGAACCGCATCGAGCCGGGCCGCAACTACGGCTGGCCGGTCATCACCTACGGCATGAACTACGACGGCACGCCGATGACCGACCGCACCGCGCAGGAGGGCATGCAGCAGCCGGTGGTGCACTGGACGCCGTCCATCGCCGTGTCCGCGGCCGACTTCTACACGGGCAGCCGCTTCCCCCAGTGGAAGAACGATCTGTTCGTGGGCGCGCTCGCGCAGCAGGAGGTGCGGCGCCTGAGGATCGAGGGCGGCAAGGTGGTGCAGCAGGAGGTGCTGTTCAAGGACGTGGGCCGGGTGCGCGACGTCGTGAGCGGCCCCGACGGCTACCTCTACATCGCCTTCAACGATCCGGATCGCATCGCGCGGCTCGTCCCTGCGCCCGCGGTCAAGCCCGCCTCCGGCAAGGCCCAGGGCGCCGCGAAACCGTGAGCGCAAGACGCCCCTCCGTCGGCATAGCGGAGGGCGCACGAGCGTTCTGGGGGCACACGAAGCTGTTCAACGCGGGTGTGGAACCGCACAGCAGATCCAATCAGGTTCCTCTCCGAGCATTGGCACGAGCCCATGCCCGCTCGTCCCATTCGGTATGCGTTTCCAGGGGGGCCATAAGTTCTTGTCACAGGCAGTGCTCCACCCATCAGTCCAGTTGGAGGCCGAGCCGTACAACCAGCTCCGGCCGCACACGACCCCACCTGGAAAGAAGAGGACACGTCGCCATGACCAAGAATGAACGGCTGATTTTCGATTTGCGCTCGCAGATCACCAGAGCGGCCAACCAATACACGGTGAATCGGGATCTGGTCGCAGCCATTATCTATGACGAGTTGACCCGCCGTGATTGGAAGGATGATGCGCAGGATATCGAAGCAGGCGCGTTTCTCATGGCCCAGGGAGTGACGAAGGGCGTGCATCTTCTCGCGCTGACGGCCATGCGGATCGAGGATCAATCCTTCGGGATCTCGCAGATGAATGTGGGAACCGTCTACGAACTGGTCGCGGCCGGACTCATTCCCACTCCGAATGGATGGACTTACAACAAGCTCGATCAGACACTGCTCCTACTGCTCAACAAGGAGATGGCCCCGACGCTCGTTGCGGCCCGGCTGCGACAGACCATCGATTACTGGAAGAATTGGAAGAAAGGCGGCGTCGATATCAGCAACCGGCCCGAAATCCTCGGGACGCTCTACAGCAAAGGGTTGACAGGAGACAACGGCGTCAATCCGAATCCCCAGCCCAATGCGCGGGGTCTCGAAATCGTCAAAACGATGTCCGCCATGAAGTGGATCTTCAAAGCACGCTCGCCCGACGACTTCTAATGACAGCTCTTGTCCTGTCCGAGCCGCTGTAAGGTTTCAGCGGCTTCCCGCCTCCGCTTGTGCATCCCCGGCGGGATTCGAACCCTTTTTGGACGCGAGCCGGGCCTGCCCCGTGGGGCACAAGTCGAGCACCACGCACCGCTGGCAGGCCGGCTCCCGGTAGAAGCAACACCGCTGCCCGTGCAGCATCAGCGCCTCGTGGTTGTCGTAGACGCGCTGGGCGTCCCAGTCCGGCGGGAGCTGCGCCTCCAGCAGCCGGTGCGCCGGCCCCACCGCCGTGGACTCGGGGATGAGCCCCAGCCGCACCGCGACCCGGTGGTGGTGGCTGTCCACCGGCAGCGCGGGTTTCCTCAGGCGGCTGAACAGCAGTGTCGCGGCGCTCGACTTCGGCCCCACCCCCGGCAGGTGCTCGAGCCAGTCCCGCGCCTCGCGCACCGGCAACTCCCCGAGGAAGTCCAGGGACAGCTCCCCTCCCCTCCGCTCGGTGATGCTCCGCAGCACCTGCTGGATGCGGGGTGCCTTCTGCTCCGGCCAGGTCACCTCGGAGATCGCCTCCTGGACCTCCACGCACGGCGCATCACGCACCGCCTCCCAGGTAGGAAAACGCGCGCGCAGCTGGCGGAAGGCCGCGCCACTGGAGGCATTGCGCGTGCGGTGGCTCAGCAGCGCGGAGACCAGCTCGCTGAGCGGATCCTGCGAGCGGAACCAGGGGATGGGACAGCCGTACTCGGCACACAGGCGCTCGTGCACCCGCAGTGCCTTCGCGCTCAATCCGGCCGGGGCCTCGGGAAACAACGGGAGAGATGGCATGGAAGGGTCCGACTTCTGAGGTCACCCCTCCAACCTTCTCATCCCCCCTCCTGGGTGCGGCGGCCGAGCCGGCGAGCGGCCGAAACTCCGCGCGATGACCAGCCCACCCGCTGCACGTATAATGCGCGCGGCCCTCGGGCCCCCATGCTGCGCCGGCTCCTCCCCACCCTCCTCGCACTCGGATGCGGCCTCCTCGCCCTCACCTGGGGACTGGTGAGCCTCCAGCGCATCTTCACCCAGGAGCGCGAGGACGCCCGCGCTCAACTGCGCTCCCGCCGCGACGCGCTCGAGGAGTACGCCACCCAGGCCCTGCGGCACACGCTCGGCAAGCAGCTCGAGGGCAACCTCGCCGCCCTCCACGCCGCCATGGGGGATCCGCTCGCCCCGGGCGACGGTTTCCTCCTCAATTTCCGCGGCCACCAGTTCCTGCCCCGCCTCACCCGCTCCTCCCGCGGCTCGCGCGCCACCGCCCGGCGCCACTACCAGGAGCTCGTCAAGGCCTTCGCCGAGGGCGCCCCGGCCGAGCCCTGGCGCGAGCGGCTCGTCCGCCTTCGCGCGGTGGAGGCGGCGCTCGCCAAGGGCCCCTCCTCCCGCGCCAACGCGCTCGCCGAGGAGTTGCTGCGCCACCACGCGGAGAACCCCCTTCCGCCCGTCCAGGAGCTCCCCTTCGTCCTCCTCCTGCTGGAGCGGCTCCAGCGTGGCGAGGCCACTCCGCCGCTCGTCCGCGCGCTGCTGCGCGAGGGGCTCCCCGAGGACTTCGGCGGCATCGAGCGCTCGGCAGGCCTGCAGCGCGATCTCCTGCGCGAGCGCTGGCGCTTCACCCAGCCCGACTTCGACTTCCTGCTCGCCCACGTGGTGCGGGTCAGCACCGCGCTCGGCGAGCCCTCCGACGACTTCCAGGCGCGCGCCCGCGAGGCCGGCGCCGGCATGCTCGTCATCCCCGAGAGTCTCTCCGGCCCCACCCTCATCGGCGAGCGCTGGTACGTGGAGCAGCAGGGCGAGGTGGTACGCGGCATCGCCGTGGACCTCGAGGCGCTGCTGCGCGACCTGGCCCGGGACATGCGCGGGCGCGGCCACTTCGGCCCGGACGGCCTGGTGCGGCTGAGGGCCTCCGAGGCCATCCAGTCCCTGGAGTCGCTGCGGCTGGAGGTGTCCGTGCCCCAGTGGACCGCCGCCGAGAACGCCATCGAGCAGCGCTACGGGCTGAAGACGCTGCTGGTGGCCACTTGCGGCGCGCTCGCGGTGGCCATCGTGGTGATGGCGGTGGTGGCCCAGCACGGCCGCTACCGCTACGTCGAGCTCAAGAGCGACTTCGTGGCCACCGTCTCCCACGAGCTGCGCACCCCCCTGGCCTCCATCCGCCTGCTCGCCGAGACGATGGAGCGCAAGCTCTCCAAGGTCCCCGGGATGCGCGACTACCCCGAGCGCATCATCCAGGCCGCCGACGGGCTGCACTTCCTCGTCGAGAACATCCTGTCCTTCAACCGCATCGACAAGGGCCGCTGGCAGCTCAAGCCCGCCCGGGTGAAGCTGGACGAGCTGATTGGCATGCTCCGCTCGGACCTGGTGGGCAACACCTCCGTCCCCGTCCGGCTCACCGCCGACGTCGGCGACGTGGAGCTCGAGGTGGACCCATCCCTGGTGCGCCTGCTGCTCATCAACCTCGCCCGCAACGCGTGCGCCTACAACCGCAACAATCCCGTGGAGCTCTCCATCCGCGCCTACCCCCACCCGGGCCATGGCTGCGTGGTGCTCTTCGGCGACAACGGCATCGGCATCCCCGAGGCCGAGTGGGAGAACGTCTTCCGCGACTTCTACCGGCTCGGCTCCCAGGGCCCCGAGGTTCACGGCAGTGGCCTGGGGCTCGCGCTGTGCCGGAAGATCATGGCCCTGCACGGGGGCCGTATCTCCATCGACAACTCCAGCCCCCAGGGCACCACCTTCTCCCTGCTCTTCCCCGAACCCCGCCATGAACACCCCGAGCAGCCCTCCTAACGCCCGCCCCTCCATCCTCGTCGTCGAGGACGACGCGAACCTGCGGATCGGCCTGCGCGACAACCTCCAGGACGAGGGGTACGAGGTGGCCGTGGCCTCGCACACCCAGGAGGCCGAGCCGCTGCTGCGCGCGCGCACCTATGACTTGCTCATCCTCGACGTGATGCTCCCGGGCGAGGACGGCTACTCCTTCTGCCGGAGGCTGCGCGCCAGCGGCGTGCAGACCATGGTGCTGATGCTCACCGCGCGCTCGCTCGAGGACGACATCGTGCGCGGCTTCGATGCCGGGGCGCAGGACTACCTCACCAAGCCCTACCGGCTGCGCGAGCTGCTCGCCCGGGTGGGAGCGCTGGTCCGCCGGGCCGGAGGGGCGCCGCCCACCGTCATGTCCTTCGCTGGCTTCTCGCTGGACCTGGGCAAGCGCACCCTGTCCCGCGCGGACGGCAGCGTCATCGATCTCACGCGCACCGAGTTCGATCTGCTCGCCTTCCTCCTCAAGCACCGCGACCGCGCCCTGCCCCGCGGGGAGATCCTCGACGCGGTGTGGGGCCGCGACGTCATCGTGGACCCGCGCACCGTGGACAACTTCGTCTCCAACCTGAAGAAGAAGCTCGGCTGGACGAGTGCCTCCTCCTTCACCATCCACACCATCCGCGGGGTGGGCTACCGCATGGAGCTGGGCGGTCCGTGACAGGAGCCGCTCAGGAACGGTGACGCTCGGCCACGCGGTAGAGGTGTGTCAGGGAATGGTCCAGCAACGACTGGCGTGAGCGCAGATAGCGCTGGGCCCGGACAAAGGGAAGCCAGACACGCTGGCCGACGAGGACCTGGGCCTCCTCGAGCTTCTTTCGTGGAATCCACCGTCCGCCCAGGTTGTGCACCAGCACCTCGCCCAGGTACGCGCCCACGGCGGGCACCGCGTGCTCCTCGATGGCTTCCCGCAGGCGGGTCTTCGGGAAGTCCTCGGACCAGAAGTAGAAGTCGGCATCCGTGAGCGACTCGGGGGTCTCCTTGAGGACCGAGGGCACCTCGGAGTGCAGCAGTGCCACGAGGCGCTCGGTGAGGTAGCCGTAGTGCGCGATGGCGTGCTCCGGATCCTCCACGTCGGAGGGCAGCGCGGCCTCGGCGGGGAGCCACTCCTCCGGCTCGGGCGGCTGCCAAGTGTTGAGCTCGGCGATCTTGAGCTGGCGCTCGCTGATGGCGAATCTATCCAGCGTGCGTGAGAGGAGTGGAGCCATGTCCGGGTGGAAGCGGGGCTCGACGGGAGCGAGCTTCGCACTGCGCTCGCGCAGGGTGCGCAGCACGGTGTCGAAGTCGAGCTCTGGCCGGAGGTGCACGAAGGCGCGGGCCTGGGCCTGACGCGCTTCCTCGGAGGCGAAGTCCGCGGCGGTGGGCCACGTCACCAGGAGCACGGAGCCGTCTGGGAGCTCCTCCACCCGGTGGGCCGGCGTGGACAACATGCGCTCACGGCCGACGGTTTCCACCAGCCGTGAACCAAAGACATTGAGCCAACACACCTCATAGACCTTGTCGAACCCGTCTCTCATCCAGGTTTCGTCGTCACGGCCGAAGCTGGGAGCGTCCGACAACTGGTTGTCAGCGGCACTATGTGCTGAGGCGTAGGGCACAGGGTACCGGGAGACCCAGGCTCGCACCATGTCCACGAACCTGCGGCAACGCTCTGCCTCCGCGAAGAAGGAGAGGGGTTGCACATCGAGCCAGATGCGCAGTTCGGGAGGGGTATGCGAGAGCCCGAGATCGAGCGTCAGCGAAACCAGCGGAGAAGTCGTGCGATACAGGCCGATGCTCGAACCGTATTCATCGCGTCTCTCCTCCAGGGTTTTCCAGACAGCGGAGCGGGAGTAGCGACGCCGCCGTTTGCCCTTGACGAGGTTCGGCATCCATTCGCCGGCATACTCTTCGAGTGTCTGAAGAAAGGGCTCCAGCTCACCTTCGAGGGAGGGTTGGTGCTCGAAGGCGCCGTCAAAGGAGAGCCTCAGGGTGTCCTCCACGTTCAAGTCCTGAAGCGTCAGCAACTTCATTGGAAAAGCACCTCCACTCCTTTGACCTCTTTCTTGACTGTTCCCATGGCACCCTGCAACACGTTTGTGTCCTTGGGTTTGAGCTCGCCGCCTTCATAGATGAGGCGAACCCTCTGGATCGGCACCTCGGTATCACGGAGTGCCAGGGCGGGACGGCGGATGTCCAGCTTCTCGCCGTAGTACAGCAGCGCGTTCCTGGCATCCATTGTCATCTGTGCCACCAAGGCACTCTGCCCCAACAGCGCGAGATTGCGACTCTTGAAACTGAAGGTCTCCACGCGAGGTGGCTGGCCGGAAGGCGGCTGTTCCTCGATGACGAGCACATCCGCGAAGCGCACGCCGGGAGCACCCGGCTTCGCGACCCCCACGTACGTCTCGATGCGGGGCTGGTCGAAGTCCCGGAGGAACCGGCGCTGTGCCTTCGGGAGCGCCGCGTCGGCGCGCAACAGGTCCACCATGGCCCGCTCGAAGGCGAGCCCCCGGGCGAACAGCCCGCGCATCTGCTCGTAGCCCGTCCACGCGAGAGGCGGTTTGACGGCCTTGCGTTGCTGGAGCTCCGCGAGACGGTTCTCCCAATAGGCGACGTACTCGCTCCAGAGCGGGTGCCCCCGGGCTTCCAGCGGCGGAGCGTCGAGGGCGGGGCGCTGCTTCTCCAGGGCGGCCACGTTGCCGGACAGGCGCGGGCCCGCGGAGTCGAGCTCCACCTGCGTGAGCCTGGCTTCCACCACCTCCCGGGAGAGGCCCACCGCCTCGTCCACCAGGGACGCCGCGCCACCGGGACTCTTCCCGGCTCCACCCCTCGTCGAGGTGGGGCCCGTGCGCCCGGATCTCGCTTCCGACAACCACGCCTGGGCCCGCGCCACATCGCCCCGGGCCTCGTAGAGGGCCACCGCACCCGCCTCGCCCCCCTCGTACACCAACAGGGCCGCCTCCCGGTTGGCCTGGATGTACCGGGCCAGCTCGCGGATGCCCTCCCCTCCCAGCCGGTTCACCAGCCGCTCCGCCACCTGCGCCAGTCCCTCGAAGCCCAACTCCGGCACCGGGAACTCCCCCACCCTCGCCCACCGAATGCCCGAGCCCCCTCTGACAGCGGCGAGGTAGCGCACGCCCTTGCCCCCCGCGTACAAGGACACCAGCACCATCGCCGCCGACAGCTCGCGCGTGGCTTGCTCGTACCGGCCCTTCGACAGCGAGTACACCCCGTGGCACGTGCCAGCCACCAGGTTGTAGAAGCCCACCGGCACGCCGAACGTCAGCGTGTCGAAGCCGCCCAGCAAGACGTTGCCCGGCGAGAAAGCCGTCTCCCGCTCCGCCCGCTCCACCGCATCGAGCAACTCCTGGTAGGGCGGAGGCAGTTGCCCGCGCTGCACGGCGTACTGCATCGCCAGCGCACCCCGGCTCAGCTCGCTGGTGGACAGGGCCTCGCTGGCGGCGCTGGCCAGGCCCCGCGCCACGTCTCCCAGGCGCTCGGGCCGGTCCTCGTAGTCCGAGAGCTTCAGTCCCCGCTGCCGCAGCGCCTCGCGCACGGCGTCCATCCGCCCCAGCGCCTCCCCCAATTGCTTGTCCCGGGCCAGCAGGAGAAGCACCTGGCGCAGATCGTCTCCAAAGGCGGAGTGGATGAGGAAGAGGGCGAACAGCTCGGCCCGGGCAACGCCATACTCCCGGGTGGCGGTGACGAGGAAGGCAGCGCGCTTGCGGTTGAGCACCTCGGCGGCGCCCGCGCGCAGCGGCCCCAGCGAGCCGAGCCGGACGGCGGACCACGCGTCCAGTTCCTCCACCACCCGCGCCATGTCCACGGAACGCTGCAACTCGATGAATTCCGAGGGCGAGGTGCATGATAGGAACGGCGCGAGCACCTCCTGGCTGGAGGACAGGTGGGGCCAGCCTGGCGGCCGAGCCTCCTCCTCCAGGCAGACCGCCTTCCGCACCACCGGGGAGGCGTCCGCCGTCTGCCCGGACATGCTGCCCAACAACACCAGCGCCACCAGCACAAGACGGGTAGACATGCGGACCTCCCCAGGAAATCGCCTGGGCCGGACGCCGTAGTATCGGAGAATCCCCACCCGGCCGCCGGTTGCTGGCGTCCATGACGAAACCATGACGAAGAGATGGCCGACCCAAGGCCACCAGCCCTCCCGGACTCCGTAGCTTGAGGAGTGTCAGCCAGGAGGGATTCCAAATGTTCCAGTCGGTCATCAATCAGCCGGGATTGAGCGCGGGTCGGATCGGGACGGGGATGTGGGTGTCTTTGATGGTGCACGCGGGCCTGTTCGCCGGTGCCCTCGGCCTGTCGGGCGCGGCGGTGCAGCAGCTCAAGAACGAGCCCCCCGCGCTCGTCTTCAACGTCCCCCAGCCGCCCAAGGGCAACCCGAATCCGCCCAAGCAGGCGATGCCCACCGCCACCAAGCCCAAGCCCAAGCCGAAGACCGAGCTGGTCCAGCCCAAGAAGATCCCTCCTCCGCCTCCGGAGACGACCCAGACGGCCGAGGCGACTCCGCCCCCGGAGACCACCGAGCCCGAGCCCAATGACCTGCCCTACATCCCTGGCAGCGATCCCAATGGGGTCGAGACGGGCGGCGTCGCCGGTGCCATCGCCACCGCGATGCTGCAACCCGGCCTCGGCCAGGGGACGGGTGAGGAAGTGCTCCCGTTCGGCGCCGGCATGACGCCGCCGCAGGTCCTCTCCGCGGGCGTGCCGCTGCAGTACACCCACGAGGCGGCCCTGGCCCGTGTCAGCGGCGTCGTCATCGCCAAGTGCACCATCACCCGCGAGGGCGATGTCGAGAAGTGCCGCATCATCAAGGGACTGCCCCACATGGACGAGGCCGTGCTTGAGTCCCTGACGAGCCGCCACTACCGCCCGGTGACCTTCCAGGGCAGGCCCGTCAGTGTGACCTACACGTTCCACGTCAACCTGAAGATGCCTTGACGGCTCACCCGGCAGGAGGGGGCTGACGCCCTGGCCCCCTCGCGGTTCCCGCTTCGCTCGCACAGGCACCGGCTCGTCGGATATGCCTGCCTCCCGGACGTCACCCTGGCCCCCGCCGCGACGGAGGCCCCCTCGTGACACGCGTCCCTTGGGAGGGCAGATGAGCGCAGTGCGTCGTTTCGTGTTGTTGGGGATCCTCGCCCTCGCCGTGCTTCCCGCACCGGCCGAGGCCGGACGGCGGCCCTTCATCTGGGTCTACGATACGGAGATCGTCCCCAAGGGGGATGTGGAGCTCGAGCAGTGGCTGTGGGTGAAGGCCCGGGCTCCCGGTGTGCCGGGACGGCCCTCCAACTATTGGATCTGGTGGGGCCCGGTCTTCGGCCTCTCCCAGCGGATGGAGCTGGCCCTGCCCTTCCAGGTGCTGGCCACCCGGGAGCGCACCCAGCTCGAGTCCTTCGACGCGGACCTGCGCCTGCGCCTCAATCCCCGGGGGCATGACGCACCCTGGCAGCCCCTGCTGCGGGTGGCCTACCACCACACCATCCACACCTCGCAGCCCTCCCGTCTGGACGCCAACCTGGTGCAGTCCTTCGAGACGGAGGGCGGCCTGCGCCTGGTGCTCGACCTGGGCGCGCAGGTGGGCCTGCCAGCCCTGCGCGGGCAGGAGGGCCCGGTGCGGCTGCTCGGTACCTACGCGGCCGGCATCTCCTATCCCCTCGTCGAGGACGAGCTGCGCGCCTCGCTCGAGGCCTTCGGGGAAATTCCCCTCCAGGGGATTCCAGGCGGGCAGCACCACTTCGTGGGCGCCGACCTGGCCTGGACGTTCGGCCGGACGTGGGTCACGCTCGGCGTCATGGTCGGGCTCACTCCCCTCTTCCCGGAGACGCCCCAGTTCATGCCGAGGCTGATATGGGCCGTGGTGCTCTGATCCTCCTGCTGTCCCTCGCCGCTCCGCTCGCCGCCGCGCAGCCGGGCACCGTCCGCGGCGAGGTCCGCGTCACCGTCCCGGGCCCCGATGGGCGCCCCGTCCTCAAGGCGGATCGCTCCGGCGTGGTGGTGTACCTCACCGGCTACACCGAGCCGCCTCCCACAGGCGAGGTCAACATGGCCCAGCGCAACAAGGCCTTCCAGCCCTCGGTGATGGCCGTGGTGGCGGGCCAGAAGGTGCGCTTCTCCAACAACGACGTGGTGGTGCACAATGTCTTCTCCCGCTCGCGCGCCGGGAAGTTCGACGCCGGCAAGAACCGTCCGGGCGAGGACTACACGGAGACCTTCAAGAAGACGGGCCTCATCGACGTCTACTGCGACATCCACGAGCAGATGGTGGCCACGCTGGTGGTGGTGCCCAACCGGGCCTTCGCCGTCACCGGACCGGATGGGCGCTTCGTCCTCACGGGCGTGCCTCCTGGCACCCATCCCGTCTTCGCGGTGCACCGGCGCGACGAGCGCAGCGACGTGTCGCGCGCCGAGGTCACCGTGAAGCCCGGCCAGGAGACCAGCGTGACGCTGGAGCTGAGCGAGACGCGGGCCGACGAGAAGCACCTGGACAAGCATGGCCGCCAGTACATCCCCCGCTCCGATGCCTACTGAGCCGCCGGCGCACCCGGAAGCGGGCTCCCACGCCTCGGGCCTGGGGTTGAGCTCGCTCTCCGCGCGGCTCGTGGCGGCCTTCATGCTGCTCTCGGTGCTGGCCCTCTCCGTGGCGCTGGTGGTCACCTGGCGAGCGGTGGAGAAGGCTGCCGAGGTGAAGATCCGCGGCGACCTGGATCGCACGCTGCAAGCCTTCCAGCGGCTCTCCCGGGCCACCCAGGATCGCATCGGCGCCGTCGCCGACGCGCATGCGCGCGACCGCACGTTCAAGGACGTGGCCCTCACCGTCAACTCCGACGACAGCGCCGCCGGCCTCGACGAGGGAGATGCCGAGCTCGAGGGCATCCAGAGCGCGCACGACGTCATCATCTCCGCGGACACCGAGGTCTTCGGGTGGAGCGACAAGCCGGAGCAGCGCATCTGGGCCTTCTTCAACGTGCGCAAGCGGCTCGTGTTCACCCGCGGCGATGACGAGCAGGTGGGGAGCGCCGTGGACGGCGTTCCCCTGCTGGACCGGGCGCTGCGCGATGAGTCCGCCTCCGAGCTCTGGTCTCCCGCGTATCTGCGCGGTCTGCCCTTCACCTTCGTGCCCCAGGAGTACCTCCGCGAGCACGAGGACGATCTGCTGCTCGTGCACGCCCACCTGGCCACCACCTCTGGCGGAGAGAACTCCCTGGAGCGGCCGGCCCGTCGGCCCATTGGCGTGGTGCTGACGGGCCGGTGGGTGAAGGAGCTGCTGCTGAAGAACTCGCTGGAGCAGGGAACCTCGGGAGCCGCCCTCCAGGGAGCCCGGGCCCACTTCGCTCTGCGCGCGAAGGACGGTGCCCTGGCCACCTCCGATCAGGCCGCCGCGCCGGTCCTGCTGAAGACGTCCGCCTCCGCCATCCACGAGCCCATCAAGGAGACCATCGGCGAGGACCGCTACCTCGTGCGCCAGGCCGTCTTCCAGGACGTGAAGGAGACGGACATCGGCCGGGTGTTCGTCATGCAGAACCTCGACGCGGAGATCGAGCCCATCCTCCATGGCGTCCGCGATTGGATGCTGCCCACCGCGGTGGGCGTGGTGCTGCTGGCCTTCGTGCTGGCCGTGCTGCTGGCGCGCCGCCTCTCCGCGCCCCTGGTGCAGTTGGAGGCCGCCGCCCGGCGCGTGCGCCTGGGCGCTCTGGACGTGGAGGTCCCCGTCCAGGGCACCGACGAGGTGGGCCGGCTCACCGGTGCCTTCAACGAGATGGTCGCCGGCCTGCGCCAGCGAGATCAGATCCAGGGCCTCTTCAAGCGCTACCTGGACCCCCAGGTGGTGGACGAGCTCATCCGCAACCCGGAGAAGGCGGCCCCTGGCGGCGAGCGCCGCGAGCTCACCGTGCTCTTCAGCGACCTGGTGGGCTTCACCTCGATGAGCGAGGAGATGAGCCCCGAGGCGCTGGTGGACGTGCTCAACGGCTACTTCGAGCGCGCCACCGCGGTGCTCGGCCAGCACGGCGCCACGCTCGACAAGTTCATCGGCGACGCCATCATGTGCTTCTGGAACGCGCCCCTGCCCCAGGAGGACCATGCGGCGCGGGCCTGCCTCACGGCGTTGCGGCTGGTGGCGGTGGTGGAGCAGCTGGCTCCGGAGCTGGAGGCGCGAGGGCTGGCCCGGTTGCACTGCCGCATCGGCCTCAACACCGGTCCCGGCGTGGTGGGCAACATCGGCTCGCGCGCGGCCCAGGACTACACCGTCATCGGTGACACGGTGAACCTCGCCTCCCGCCTGGAGGGCGCGGCCAAGGTGTACGGCACCCGCATCCTCGTCTCCGAGGAGACGGTGGTGGCCGCCCGCGGCACCGTGCTCGCCCGGGAGCTGGATCTGCTGCGCGTGAAGGGGCGGCAGCTGCCCGTGCGCGTCTACGAGCTGGTGGACGTGGCCGGGGCCCCACCGCCCGGGCACCTGGCCCGCTTCGCCGAGGGGCTCGCCCTCTACCGCGCCCGCCGCTTCGCCGAGGCCCGCGAGGCCTTCCTCTCCTCGCCGGAGGATCCCCCCTCGCGCGTCTTCGCCGCCCGCTGCGAGGCCTTGCGCAACCAGCCTCCCCCCGAGAACTGGGATGGCGTGTTCTCGCTCGATACGAAGTAGGAGAAAGCTGCTCCCACGAGGAGAGAGTGTCGCCATGTCATCGCAAGCGCGAACCGAGCTGGTTCTGCAACGCGCCACCTTCAACACCCTGATCCGCCCCTACCTGGTCATCCAGGTCGGCTTCATCCTCGCCATCACCGTGGTGGGCCTGCCGCTGGCCGTGCTCTGGTTCTGCGGTATTGGCCAGTGGTGGGCCCGCCACTACTACGACAAGCTGGAATGCGAGCTCAGCAACCGCACGCTGCGCTTTCGCAAAGGCATCCTGTTCCAGGTCGAAAAGACCATTCCGCTCGAGAACATCCAGGACGTGACCTTCATCGAAGGCCCCATCCTGCGCCAGTTCCAGCTCACCCTGCTGAAGTTCGAGACCGCCGGGCAGAGCCAGCATGCCGGCAACCAGATGCAGCTCGTCGGTATCGTCGAGGCCCACGACTTCCGCGCTCGCATCCTTGCCGCCCGCGACGGCTTGCGGCACGGACAGCCCGCTGCCGCGGCCAACGCCACCGACCAGCAGCAGGCCCAGCTCGTCCTGCTCACCCGCATCGCCGAGCGGCTCGACGACATCAGCCTCCTGCTCAAGAGCACCGCCCAGGGACAGACGGCCTCCAAGCCCGCCGATGAAAACGCCCCATCGCCAGCGCTCCCCATGACGAAGCCATGACGCGGAAATGGCCCGCCCAAGGCCACCGGCCCTCCCGGACTCCGTAGCTTGAGGAGTGTCAGCCAGGAGGGAGTCCAAGTGTTCCAGTCGGTCATCAATCAGCCAGTCGTGAGCGCGGGCCGTTTCGGGACGGGCGTGTGGGTGTCCTTGATGGTGCACGCGGGTGTGTTCGCCGCCGTGCTCGGCCTGTCGGGCACGGCCATCGAGCGGCTCCCGCCCAAGGAGTACGAGATCGGCCCCATGCGCCGCACCGTGCAGCCCGTCCGGCCCGACTCGACTCCCCACCCCGCTCCCGTTTCCGCCCCACCGTCTCGTCCCAGGGCCGACAGGAAGCCCCAGCGGGAGCTGGTCCAGCCCGTGACGATTCCTCCTCCTCCTCGGGATGAGCCGCCGGCAACGGAGCCCGTCCCCTCGCCGGTGGCCGCCGTCGGAGACAGCGCCGCAGCCTCCAGCGTGTCCCCCGAGCTCGGCCCCAACGAGGCCCTGGGGTCCCCCCCCAACCCCAACAACCCCAACGAGTGGCTGGTGAACACCGCGGCCCCCGAGGAGGTGCTCCCGTTCGGTGCCAGCATGACCCCGCCGGAGCTCCTCTCCGGAGCACAGCTCCAGTACACACGGGAAGCCGTGGCGGCCCGCGTCAGCGGCACCGTCATCGCCCGCTGCACCATCACCCGCGAAGGCGACGTCGAGAACTGCCGCATCATCCGGGGCCTGCCCCACATGGACGAGGCCGTGCTCGAAGCGCTGACGAGCCGCCACTACCGCCCGGTGACCTTCCAGGGCCGGCCCGTCAGTGTCTCCTACGCCTTCCAGGTCAAGCTCAAGCTGCCTTGACCGGCTGACCGCGATTCTCTACACGCTCCGTCGCTTCAGACTTCCACCTGGAAAGGGGTACCAGACAGGCCCCTTTCACGCGTGACCGATGAGCGCCTCATCGAGTCCTCATGCAGCGATGCGTCGTTCCGAGAATTTCTTCGAAACCCAGAACGCTCCCACCTCGTCCTCGCCCCCTGAGCCGTACGAGGTCCAGCTTCCACCGCATGTCCGTGCCGTCCTGGACAAGGCGCCCCGCCGCAGCCGCGTGGCCATCGAGCGCAAGCTCGAGGAGGCCGCACGGCTCGCCGCGATGCGGCAATGGGTGCACGAGTCCGAGGAACAGCACCCCATCCGGATTCAGCTCGCCGGGTACGAGGGTACCTATTCCATCGACCCTCGCACCCGCCAGCTGACGCTCTGGGATCTCAGCCGGCGGTGAGCCCGCCGCTCACGGCGACAGGGCGATCCAGTCGGCCAGGGGCGTCACCTCCTGGGCGCCCTCGCCCGGCCGCACGATGAAGCCGCCCCGGATTCCCACCCGGCCCTGGGAGCCGAACGTGACCGGCCACGTGACGCCCGTGTCCACGTCCTGGAAGGACTCCAGCGCCGCGATGAGCCCGGCCCGGCTGACGTCCGCCCCGCTGCGCCTCAGCGCCTCCACCAGCAGCCGCGCCGAGGCGTAGGCATTCATCTGCCAGGCGAGGTTCCTCGGGGCCAGTCCATGCCGCTTCAGGAAGGACTCGAACTCCTGGCGCCCGGGCTCGTGCCCCTCCGGGGGCGGCGAGGGGTGGATGAAGCGCACCCGGGCCCACGCCGCCGTGGCGACGGGCCCGGCCAGTCCCGATAGCGGACCCGGTGCATAGAGGGGGATGCTCCCGCTCTCGGCGCCCCCCTCCGCCAGGAGGGCGGACAGCTCGGCACCTGTACCGGAGAACAAGACCGCTCCGGCGCGCAGGCCCTCCCACCACCGGGTGGCCTCCGCCGCGTCGAGCTGGCCCGGTACGTAGGTGAAGACCTGGGGCCGTGGCCAGTCCCGGCGCTCGGCCTCGGTGCGCACGCCCCGGGCCCAGGCCTCCCCAGCGTCGTTGCGCGCGTGCACCACGGCGAGCACCGGCTCCAGGCGCCTGCGCTCCCACGTGGAGTGAAGGTGCTGCACGGCCACCCGCGCCTGCAGCTCCGGGCCGGGGTACACGTAGAAGATCATCCGGCCACCGTTCTCGGCATGCGCGTCCGACAGCCCCACCGGCGCGACGAGGGGAATCTCCTCGGCCTCCAGCCGGGCGTCCGACTCGCGCCGCCCCGTGCGGACGCTCCCCACCAGCGCGAACACGCCCTTGTTCAGCAACCGGCCGGTCCCGTCCGTCCCCGACACCGCCAGCGCATCGTCCTCCACGCGCAGTTCCAGCTGGCGGCCGAACACCCCGCCCTGCTGGTTCACCTCCGCGAAGACGGCGTCCAGCACCGCGCGCACGTCCGCGCCCACCGCGGCCAGCTTCCCGCTGAGCGGCAGCGCCGACCCGAGCACCAGCCGGTCCTCGGACACGCCTGGATCCCGATCGTCCCCGAGCCGGTGCAGGTAGGCGAGGAGATCCGCGAGCTCCCGCTCCGGCAGCTCGAAGCGCGGCATCACCGGGTCCAGCGCCCGCCCGCCGGACGAGACTCCCCGGCGGAGCGCCTCGGCGAGCGACGCGTCGTCATACGCGGGGCGCTCCCACTGGCCCGAGCCGGGAGCCGCCGTGGACACCGGGGCGAACAGCCGGGAGGCCTGGATGTTCGGAGCCACCACCCCTCCCTCGCCCGTGCCCTTGCCCCTCGGACCATGGCAGCGGGCACAGGCCGCCACCGAGCCCGTCAGCTCCACGCCCTCGGGGCCCAGCCGCCCCACCACGGGCGCCCCCGAGGAGGTCACCCCGCGCAGGAAGAGGGCCTTGCCGCGCAGCGCGGACTCACTGAGGGCCGCGCCCCGCTCCACCGCGTGCGCCCGCCGTGAGCCGAGCAGCGTCCAGGCCTCCCAGACGCAGAGCACCAGGACCGGAACGAGGAAGATCCACCACTTCGCGCGCGGAGCATTCGAGATCCGCCGGTTGCGGCGTCTAGTGATTCTCATCGTTGAGGTGCTCCACCGCGTAGGCGAGGTTCTCGGGCGGAGCCATGGCCAGGGCCCGCAGCCAGGTGCCGGTGACGGAGTCGCCGATGATCACCGAGGTCAGGTGCCTCTCCGGATCCTCCGTGTAGCCGCCGACCTTCTTGAGCACGGCCTCGACGTTGGCACGCGAGCCGGAGAGGAAGTACCAGCCGGGGCTCGCCTGGAAGCGCTGGGAGAACGCCTTGAGCTTCGCGGGCGTGTCGTTCACGGGGTCCACGGTGATGGTGATCATGTGGATGTCCTTGCCCAGCCGGGGCCCCAGCAGCCGCTGCACGCGCGCGAGGTTCGCGGTGATGGGCGAGCACGCCGTCTTGCACGAGGCGAACGCGAAGTTGATCAGCACCGTCTTCCCCCGGATGAGATCCGAGTAGAAGCGGCGCGGCTTGCCGTCTTGATCGACGAGCTCGGTGTCGGTGAAGTACCGGGCCGCCGCGGCATCCGCCTCGGGCCCGCCGGTGATGGGCAGGCGCTCGGTGCGCGCGGGCTGCTTGGACGCGGGCTCGTTGGCGGGAGACAGCCCCGGGTACAGCGAGGCGAGGAGGACGAGGACGAAGGTGAGGGTTCTGGGGCTCATGGGGTGTTCCGCGCGGTGGGGGTGGGGGTCTTCCTGGGGCTCTTCTTCGAGGCGAGGGCCTCGAGCTGCTCGGCGAGCTGCGAGGGAGCGGAGAGGCCATAGGCGCGCGTCCACTCGCCGGTGGCCTCGTTGCCCAGCAGCACCACGGGGGTGTGGGACTCCTTCGTCGCCACCGCGCCGCCCAGCGCCGTGAGCGCGCGCTTGACCCGCTCCGAGGGGCCGGTGACGAACGTCCAGCCCTCGCGGCGGTCGAACTTCCCGGCGTAGCGCGCGAGGCGCTCCGGGGTGTCCGCCGCCGGATCCAACGAGATGGAGATGAGGTACACGTCCTTGCCCAGCCGCTCGCCCAGCTCCTTCTGCAAGCGGCTGAAGACGGCCGTCATGGGCGAGCAGATGGTGCTGCACGTGGTGAAGACGAAGTTCACCGCCACCACCCGCCCCTTCATCAGGTCCGAGTACAGGCGCACCGGCCTGCCGTCCTGATCCACGAGCAGCTCGTCCGGAATCTCCAGCTTCCGGGCCGGCTCGCTCCGGGCCAGCTCCGCTGCCGACCGCTGCGCCCCGGCCATCGCCATCGAGCCGGCCAGCAGCAGGGCCAGCGCCACACCGTTCAGACGCGTCTTCATGGGATGTTTCCTCCAGCGAGGCGCGGGGCCGCCTTGGCGCTCGTCCCCGCCACCACGCCCAGGGTGACGGGCCAGAACGAGCCGAGCGGCGCGCCCCGGGACTCCACCCCCACCAGGAACTTGAACTGCCCCGGACCCGGCGGACGGAAGGTGACCTCGAACTCGCCCTCCCCCACTACGCGCGGGTGGCCCCGCCACTGCCACGCGCCCGGCGAGCGGAAGAGCAGCACGGAGATCTCCTCGGCGCTCACGGGCTTGCCGGAGCCGGCGTCCTTGAGCCGGAAGCGCAGCGCGTGCTCCTCGCCGGCCTTCCTGCGCACGGAGGCATCGAAGCGCGGCTCCAGTTCCACCCGGTGTGCCTGCCGCGCCGTCACCACCCCCGAGGCGCCCACCTTCTGCTCCACGCAGGCCACCACGCGCGGGCTGTCCAGCAGGAACGCCACGTCGTAGGTGCCCGGGTCCTTCACCCGCACCTGCGTGCTGTACATGCCGGGCCGTACCTCCTCGAGCGAGCGGTCCAGGACGAGCACCGCCTTGGGCTCGCGGCCGTAGTTCAGCAGCGTGCCCATCGGGGCCATCATTCCCTCGCGGTAGAAGTAGAGGGCCTTGTCCGCGGGGCTGGACACGATGACGCCATCGCCCTCGGGCACGGGCACGAGCGGACCCGCGAGCCCGAGCCCCCGCGCCTCCTCGGGAGCCTTCTGGCCCACCTGCACGTCCACCACGCCCGCGGCTCCCGGCTGATCCAACGCGGCCAGCTTCACCAGCGAGATGCGTGCATCCCCGGTGTTGCGCACGTAGGCATAGCCATCCGTGAAGGACACCGCGTCGGGCGCGTCGAAGCCGGTGAGCATGCGCCGGGCCTGGGCCGACGAGGCATCCAGCACCGTCACCTCATTGCGCGCGGCATTCACCGCGAAGGCCCAGCGCCCGGAGGGATCGAACCGCAGCGCCTTCAACCCGGGCGAGAGCGCCACCCGGCTCGTCACCGAGAGGGTCCGGCCGTGGGCCACCACCATCTCGCCCGTGCGGCCGTTGGCCACGTACACCGCGCGGGCCGTGTCACTGGCGGCGATCGCCACCGCGCCACGCCCCACCTTCACCCGCTCCAGGGGCTCGAAGGAGGCCGTGTCGATCACCGTCACCTCGTCCGACTCCTCACTCGTCACCCAGGCCGTCCGCCCGTCGTCCGCGAAGGCGAACTCATGGTGCCCGTCGCCCACCTCCACCGTGGCGAGCACCTTCTGCGTCCGGTGGTCGATGACGGTGACGGTGCCATCTCCGTCGTTGCCGACCCAGAGCGTCCGCCCGTCCGGCGCGAGCGCCAGGCGCGTCGGCTCGCGGCCCACCTCCAGGTGGGCGCTGGCCAGGAAGGTCCGGGTATCCACCCGCGAGACGCGGTGGGCCGTGGGCATGCTCACGTACAGCGCGCTCCGGTCCGGGTGCAGCGCCCAGTCCGCCGCCGGCGCGGAGAGGGTGACGAGGCTGCGCAGCTTCGTGCGGCTGAAGGCGAGCTGCGGGTTGATGACGGAGATGGAGTTGTCGTGGTTCAGCGCGAGGACGAAGTAGGAGTTGAGGTCCGCGTCCGCCTGGACCGAGAGCAGGCCGCCCAGGAACGTCTTCACCTTCGCGGCACACTGCGCGTCCGTGGGAGCCTCCGTCCCCTCGCGCAGGGACATCCACCCGAGCGGGCGGGCACCCCGCACCGGCTGGCCGGAGCGGGCATCGGTGAGGGTGAAGGTGGCGATGGCCTCGGACTGGGCCTCCACCGGACCGGCGCCCACCGCGGGCCGCAGGTCGAACTGGATGGCGAGGCCCTCGCGCTCGAGGCGCGGGCCCTCCGGAGCCACCGGGGTGGAAGCGGTGCGCGGCGTCTCCGCGGGAGCCACCACGGAGGGAGCGGGTGCGGCTTCCGCGGGCCGCTCACGGAGCAGCGCCTGGACAGCGACGGCGAGGGACAAGGGCCCCAGCGTGCACAGGGCGAGGAGGTTCTTCTTCATGGGGGTCGTATCGAGGGAGAGAGAGGGAGCGGAGGGGGTGCTCCCAGGAGGCACGGAGGGCCGCGCCGCCCGGGAGCCGAGGCTGTATCCGCGGGCTACGGCTGCACGCGGACGATGCCCCACAGGCCATCGGCGAGCATGGCGGCGGGCTGATCCCGGTACATGTAGTCACCGGGGACGGCGTTCGCGCCGCCCGCGCCGTACAGCGGCGTGAAGTTCCAGGACTTCATCACCGACATGCCGTCCTGGGTGGTCATCGCGCACGACTTCGTGTTGGTGCCCAGGAAGTCCGAGCCGGAGCCATCCGCCCAGGCGTCGTGGATCCACTCGGCGCCGTGCAGGGTGAAGGCGTGCTGGCGCGCGTGCCCCGAGGGCTGCACCACGCGGAAGCGCATCTGCATGCCGGCCTTGGCGGTGAACACCGGCGTCTCGGGGTCGCCGTGCACCCGCGAGCTGAAGATGTCGCCGAGCTGCTGGTCGTTCACCGTGCCCTCGCTGGAGTGCGGCGGCAGACCGAGCCGGGCCCAGAGGGGCTCGGTGCGATAGTTGAAGCCCTTGTGCCCGACGTCCTCGGCATCGTCCGCGCCCGTCATGTTGCGCAGCGCGGTGCCTCCGTTGAGCGATGGATCGCTCGACAGGAAGGCGGCCCGGTCGCTGTGGAGCGCGAGCTCGTCCTGGTAGACGAGCACGAACTCGCGGAAGGACGTGGTGGTGCCACTGCGGGTCTTGTACGTCACCGTGGCCTGGGCCTCGGTGCCCGTGTCCGCGGTCCAGGTGGCACCCTGGGGCTCGACGATGAGCGTGCCCACCGCGCCGTGCATGCCGTGCGTCACCACGTCCGCCATGTCGCGCAGGTTGACGGCGCCCAGTTCCACCGGCTTGCCCTCGAAGAGGAGCGTGTTGCCGCCCTGGTCCGTGAGCTTGAAGTCCGCCGCCGACAGCAGCGCCTGGACCGTCCAGTCGAGCAGGTTGACGCCCGAGGAGAGCGTCGTCTTCTCGTAGCGGCCGGCGTACCACTGGTACGTGCGCGACTGGCCCGGGGCCACCGTCTGCACGCTGTTGTAGCCGATGTTGGCGCCGTCCCCGCGGTTCACGTCGTACTGGAGCAGCTGCGGGTGCAGCGACACCTGGCTGGACATGGGCACCTGGTTGACGTTGAAGCCGTCGGTGATGGGCGTGAGGTAGTTCCAGTGCGGAGCCCGGGTGAACTGCGTGGGCAGCTCGTTGACGAGCTTCACCTCGATGCAGTCGCCCGCGGCGGCGCGGAGGATGAGCGGCTCCGGACGGCGCGCGCCCGAGCGCACGGCGGCCAGGTGCTCGGCCTTCACGAAGAGGAGGGCGTCCGGGTCGTACAGCCCGTGCTTCTGGCTGTAGACGAGCTTGCCTCCCGGCACGTTGCCCCGGGCGGTGATGGCGTGGACGGTGTACAGCCGCTTGGGCGCCGTGGTGGGGCACGCGGGCACCACCTTGGTCAGATCCAGCCGCGCGGTGTTGTTGGGCAGCGGCTTGAGGTCCGAGCGTGTCTGGCCATACGAGCGGACGATGCCCCACATGCCGTTCCACAGGTCATCCGTCGAGGCGCCCTGGTACAGGTAATCCGCCGCGCCGAGCAGGTTCTTGTTGCCCGGAATCTCCAGCATGAACTCCATGTGCTCGGAGATGCCGATGGCCTGGCCGTTGACGAAGCCGCTGTCCTTGCGGTCCGGCTCGTGCAGCCACTTCAGCCCGTTGAGGGTGAAGACGTGCTGGTCCTCCTGGGCGCCCTGGATCATGCGGATCTGCACCCGGTCTCCCTCGTACACGGGCAGCAGCGGCGTGTACGGGTCGCCGTGCAGGTCCGAGCGGAACACGTTGGCCATGTCGCCGAGGTCTCCCGGCCGCGGCGCCCACTCGCCGTCCGGGCCGCGAGCGGCGATGCGCAGCGGAATGGGCTCGTGGCGGTAGTTGACGAGCATGGAGCCCGGATCCTTGGTGGAGAGGACCTCGGGGGCCACGACGCCCGCCGGGTGCTCCACGGCCCTGGGCAGCGCCACCTCGTGGAGGGTGGGCGGATTCACCGGCTTGCCGCTGGCGTCGTAGACGATGGCGTAGTCGGCGAAGGCCAGGTTGAACTCGCGGAAGCTGTCCGCGCTGTTCGCGGTGAGGATGTCCGCCTTGAAGCTGGTGGGGCCGCCATCGTCGCGCGTGCCGAAGACGGTGCCCGTCACGGGATCTCTCCAGGTGCTGCCGGCCGGCTCCACCACCAGCGCGCCGTAGAAGCCGTGGTGCTGGGCGGACGAGGGGGTGAAGTGGTCATGCGTGAAGACGGTCCGCATGGTGCGGTCCTTCCCCGCGCTGTTGACGAGCGGGTCCGCCCACCAGCGCTGGCGGGTGCTCTGCGCGCCCAACGGGGCCCCGGGGATGCGCGGGTGCGAGGTGGCCGATAGGAAGACGCGCGAGCCCGTCTCCGTCAGCGCGCCGTCCGCCGCGAAGGCGCCTCCGGCCGCGTTGGCCGCGTCGATGCGGGCGCGCACGTCGTCCGCCGAGAAGGTGCCGTCCTCGTAGTTCCAGCCGTTGCCGGAGCCGTCCGAGGCCGTCACGTCGAACTTCACCAGGTGGATGTGCTGGCCGATGGTGTCGGTGGGCGTGAAGACCTGGAAGTCATCCGCCTGGAGCACGTCCGGGATGAGGTTGGTAGCGGTGAAGTTGATGCAGTCGCCGGAGTTGGCCCGGAAGAAGAAGGGCTCGGGCGAGCGCGTCTTGTCCAGCGTGGCCTGCACGTCGCGCTCGAGCACCATCATGCGGGCCTGCGGATCGTGCCAGCCCGCCTTGTTCACCGTCAGGTCCGTCTGCACGTAGGCCGCGCGGTAGTTGCGCTCGGGAGCGCCCGGCTTGCAGGGCTCGGAGAAGGGAGCGCCCGGCTTGGGCGGCTGGCCGTTGACGAGGAACCAGCTCGACTGGCCCTCGGGCGTATAGGCCGGGTAGCCCGCCGCCGGCCAGCCGTAGCGCGTGTTGATGCGGGCCGCTCCGGCGAGCTGTCCCGCGTGGTACTGCATGGCCACCTTCTCGCCCGGCGTGCCGTCCTCGGGCAGCAGCTTGAGCTTCGCCTTGTGCACCTCCACGTCGAACTCGCCGCGGCGGCGGTACTCCACCGCGCCCTCGACGTCGGGCACGCCCGTCATGATGTGCCGCGGCAGGCCGCCGTTGTGCTCGATGTCCAGCGGCGGCTGCGGAGGCCGGTGACCCGGCACGCCCGCGACGAAGAAGGGATAGCCGGGCACGGCCGGACGCTGCGCGGTGCCACCGGTGGCCAGCGCCACCTGGGTGGGCTCGTAGGTGGGCATCGGCGGCATGGCGCGGCCGGGCACCGGCACCACCGCCGGGTTGGGCGTGCCGCTGGTGATCTCCGCGTCGGGCAGCCGGCGATCCTGCGTCCCCGCCTCGAAGACGTCATGCGCCCGCCACAGCGCCCACATGCCCTGCGCGAAGTGCGGGTACAGGTGGCAGTGGAAGATGGCATCGCCCACCGTGAGGTTGCGGTTGCCCGCGCCGCCGTAGGTGATGTCGTAGGTGAAGGCGCCGCCGGGGCCAATCGTCTGCGAGTCCAGGTAGGTGGAGTTGTCGTCCGCCCAGGAGTGCAGCCACTGGTGGCCGTGCAGGTGGAAGACGTGCGTCTCCTTGGGCCCCGCGTGGATGTTGCGGATGCGCACCGGATCTCCCAGGTAGCTGTGGTGCACGTTGGACGGGTCATCCGGGTAGAGCGCCGCCACCGCCCTGCCCTCCGCGTCCCGGTCCACGTTCAACGCCGGGTCTCCGTTGGCCCAGGACTCGAGGAAGAACTCCTCGAACTTGCACTCGGCGCAGTCCTTCGTGGGGCCCACCTTCTTGCGGTTGGCCAGCAGCTCCGAGCCCAGGCCCGAGGCGCCGTAATTGATGCCGAACCCATCCCGCACTCCGTGCAGCATGGGGCGCACCTCCAGCTCCTCGAAGGCCTGCACCGCCTTCATCTCGTCGTGGAAGAGCACGGTGAACTCGCGGAACCGGCCCTCGTTCTGGGAGACGGTGCTGTTCATCCCCGTGGAGGTGTAGCCGCTGATGATGGCGTTGAGATCGCTGTGCACGATCTCGCCTCCGGCCGTGGTCATCCGCAGCAGGGGGATGCCCGCCGCGTCCACCGCGTTGTAGTCGATGAGCGGCGTGCCGTCCGGGTTGGTCAGCGGCTGCCCCGTGTTGGGATCCTTCCGCGTCGCCGCCGCGAGCTGCTCCGCCGTCACCTGCGAGCGGTACCAGACGGAGCCCGCGGGCTCCACGTTCACCGCGCCGAACAGGCCGTGCGTCGTCGAGCCGCCCATGCCCTCGCCGCCCACCGGCGCGCCCAGGCTCTCGACGAAGAAGGCGCCCTCCCGGTCCGCGTGCCAGTTGTAGACGCGCGTCTCGCCCGGCCTCGCCAGCGAGCTCCAGTTGAAGCCCACGTTCGAGCCGTCCGACATGATGTCCAGCGGCTGCAGGCCGTTGACGTGGAACGAGGCGAGCCGCGTCGCGGGCGAGTCGCTGCGCATGTCACCGTTCCCCGGCTCCGGCTCCTCCCCCGGCTCCGGCTCCTCGGGCGGCAGGTTCTCAGCCCAGTCCGGCACGCCGTGCAGCGGAATCTGCTCGCGCGTGGGCGCCAGCCAGTTGGTGAAGCGCACCTGGAGGCAGTCCCCCACGTTCGCCCTCAGCGTGAGCGGGCGCGGGCGCTTGCCGTCCCGCAGGCGCGCGTTGCCCGGTCCCACCGGGAACGACGGGTCCACCGCCACCACGTCCCGCTTCAGGGCGTAGATCATCCCCACCGGGTTGAACGACCCGAAGCGGTTGTAGGTGATGACCTGGTCGAGCGCGACCACGTCCGCGGTCAGCGTCCGCGCACAGGACGCCAGCCCCGCGTGGAGCTCGTCCACCGGCGTGGCCTGGCTCTGCTCGTCAGGGGAGGACGGCGCCTGCTGCGGCTCGCAGCCCGCGGCCAGCACGCTGGCCGACAACAGCACGGCGCGCAAGGAGTTGTGACGGCGTGGATGTATTGCTGGAGATTTCATGACCGGACGGGGATTCCTGTCTGGGGAATGGCAATGGGTCTCGTTCGGGATGGACCAGGGGGCCGGGGAGGCAGCCCCTGGTCCAGTGCTGCGCTCCGTGCTCACGGGGGTGGAGCACGGAACCGGATACCCTCACCCCGACCCTCTCCCGGAGGGCGAGGGAGAAGTGGCTCGAGTGGGGTTCGCTGGGGTGGGGTTTGCTTGGGTGGAGTTGTTGCGAACGGCCTAGAAGCCGGGGCCCGAGGGCGTGAGCGTCGCGCTGAAGACGTCCGTCATTCCCGTGGCGCTCTCCACCTCGGCCACGCCCCTGCCGCGCCCATCCGCGGTGAACGCCACCGAGTGGCTGGCGCCTTCACCGCTCACCGTCAGCCGGTAGTTGCCCCCCGGCGACAGGAACCGGCCAATCAGTTGCAGGCCGATGCGGTTGCCTCCATTCACCGTATCCGGCGCGATGGCCACGGTGCCGGTCAGCTCCTGTCCACCCGAGCCGGTGAACGCGAAGTCACGCCCGGTGGCCAGCACCGTCACCTCCCTCACGAACGTCGTGCTCTGGCCGAGCCCATCCGTGGCCCGGGCGTACAGGTAGACGACCTGCTCGACCACCACCGTCGGGGCCAGCCAGTTCGTCTCGTACTTGCCGGACTGCGCGTTGAGCGTCAGCGGCTGCCAGAGGGTGGGATCCGGCTCCGGCGCCGCCTCGATCTCCACGCCCAGCGGCACCGCGTACAGCTGCCACTCCACCGCCGTGACGCCCGAGCCCGAGTCCGTCGCGGACACCTGCACCAGCTGATCGATTCCGCCCGCCAGGTGCGCGTCCACCACCGGGGAGATCATGTCCACCACCGGCGCCCCGCGATCCACCGTCACGTTGACGGCCGCCTGCGCCACCTGCCGCGCGCCATCGGTGGCCCGGACGCCAATCACCTGGGCGCCCTCCGCCAGGTTGTTCGTGTCGAGCCGGACCTCGTAGTACCCGCTCAGGCTGTTGAAGCCCATGGCGTTCCAGACCACCCCACCCACCGTGTACTCGACCTTGGCGATGCCGTAGTCATCCGCGGCCTGCGCCTGCAGGGTGATGGGACCCTGGAGCACGGCGCCGTTGGCCACGTTCACGATGCTCACCGTGGGCGCCAGATCCACGCCCGTGGAGAACGACAGCACCTGCGAGGCGCCCGCGTTGCCGGACGCGTCCACCGAGCGCACCCGGTAGAAGTACATCTTGTTCGGCTGCAGGCCCGTGAGGCTCACCGTGTGGCTCGTGGTGCGCACCGGGTCCACGCCCGTCGCGGAGCCCAGGGCGCTGGTGGTGCCGTACTCCACCTGCGAGCTCGCCGGCTCGTCCGTGGTCCAGGAGATGTCGGCGTAGGTCGGCCCCGCCGCCGCCACCATGGCGCTCGCCAGCGGAGCGCGGGTGTCGGTGGGCGTCCCGGACACCTCGCCCGAGCGCAGGGACTCGTTGCCCGCCACGTCCACCGCCGCCACCACGTAGTAGTAGGGGGTGCCGTTGCTCAGCCCCTGGTCCCGGTGGAAGGCCACCGAGGTGGTCGCCACCTTCGTGTACGGGCCACCGGCCGTGGTGCTCCGGTACACCGCGTACCCCGCCAGATCCATCTCCGTGTTGGAGCTCCAGGAGAGATCCAGGAAGCCGCCGTTGCTCGCGGCCACCTGCGCGGCCACCTTCACCCCGGTGGGCGCGGCCGGGGGATTGGCCACCACCGCCACGGAGTACACCAGCCGCGTGTTGCCATCAGCGTCCGTGGCCCGGACGTACAGGCTGTGGCTGCCATCCGCCACCGCCGGGGTGTTCCAGGTGCCCCGGTACGTCGTCGACAGCAGGCTCCCGGACAGCGCCGTCCACACGCCCTCCGCCGTGTCCACCTGGTACTCCACCCGGCTGACTCCCGAGCCCAACAGCCCGTCCTCCGCACGGACCTCGAGGGAGGCCTGGCCGCTGACGGCCGCGCCACTGGCGGGTTTGACGATCGTCACGGTGGGGGGGGTCGAGTCCAATCCGAGCAGCGCCAACGCGGGTGTGCTGGCCAGGGACACCAGGAGCGCAGCTCCATTTCTCCAATGCATGTTCAACTCCATCCTTGATGTGGGGGAAGGGACTGCCGAGGCATGACGCGGCCCTGGTGGAGGCAGGCGCAAAGCCTGTCACCCGCACGCTGCAAACACAGACATCGACACAGGGCACGTCGTCACCCGGGCTCGACCGCACCGCGCCCGGGCAGGAACGCTGTCGGGCGAGGGCCAAAGCGAGATTCGTGCCGGGCGCTGAACACTTGGGCCACCCCGGAGGGTTGGTTGGAGCCCCAGATTCTTTTCTTCCAGGAAAACGCGGGGTTGCCGGTGCACTGATGAAACCGGGTAACACTAACGGCCCCGCCTGCCCGCCTGGACGGCCTCCAGGCTCCGCCTCCATCCGGGAGTTCTTTCAGGCGCTCCGTGCGGTATCCGGCAAAACCTACAGGCTCTTGCAGTGCCCTTGTGGCGGCGGCAGTGAGGAGAAAGCCCGCTTTTGAAAGGAAGAGAGCCGCCGCCACGAATTCCAGAAAGGAATTCAGCCTCGCGGCTTCACTCGGAAGAGCTTTACTCGGAGTGCTTCACCCGGGGTGCTTCATCGGAGGCGGGCTCGTCGAGCCCCTGGCCAACATCGATGAAGCGGTACGCACCTGCGTCCCCCCAGGACGTTCCGGGGCGAGCGGAGCTGCCCCGGTGGACCGCGACCTTCAGCGCAACCGGAGCATGGCCGAGAGCACGCGCCCGCCCCAGCCGTTCCCCTTCCCCTCGCGCTTCGAGGAGAGATCCAGGGACTCGTTCAGCGAGGGCACGGGCGGGTGGAGCTCGCCAGGCGTGGCGGCGGGAGCATCCACCTTCACCGAGACGAACACGGTGCGCAGGTTGCCCGTGTAGTCCACCGCCCGGACGTAGAGGTCATGGCCGCCGGCCGGCACGGACGCCGTCTCCGTGCTTCCCTTGTAGGTCATCGACGCCAGGTCCAGCACCAGCGGCGTCCAGGCGCCCGAGGTGGAGCCGAGCTGGTACTCCACGCTCCGCACCCCCGAGCCCGTGGGCCCGTCATCCGCCTGGACCGCGATCTCCAGGTGTCCGCTGACGGTCGTGCCCGTCGCGGGCTGGAGCACCGTGACGGCCGGTGCCGACGAGTACAGGCCCAGCGCGGCGGCCAGGACGTGGGCGCCCACGATGCAAATGACCGCCGCCGAAGGCATCCACGTCTGCCACAGCGAGGGGTTGTAGATCCGCTTCTGTTGCTTGCTCAGTGCCATCGCCCCACACCTAAAGCGAGAACCGTGCCGGACCCTGGACAGTCCGCCCGCCCCCGAGGGAGGCTCCCCCACGCCATCCCTTTCTTTCGGGAAATCGGAGGGTTGGCGGATCTCTCCGGGCTTTGGGGGGCTTTCCTGGAGATCTCCTCGGGGCCGGCGTCTGGCGGAAGGACGGTAGTTCTTTCAGCCCTCGCCACGGGGCCGGGGAAAAAACTCCACCGCCCGTGTCAGCGGGCCGGCACCGTCCGCGACGTGGCGGGAGCATCTTCTGGCCGCCTCTCCCACACGGGCCCCGTTAAGCTGCGGACGTCACGGCCCCCGCCTTCGCCCGGGGGGCCACGGGGGACTGAATGAACGTCATCGTGAAGGGGGCGCTCGCGGCGGGGGCCCTGCTCATCATCGCGGCGGCGCTGCGGACGGGCCTGCGCGAGCACGGGCCCACCCCCAGCGGCCCCGAGCCGAAACCGACGCTGACCATCGCCGCGGCCTCGGACCTGAAGTTCGCGCTGGACGAGCTGCTGGAGGAGTTCCGCGCCCACAACCCCGGCACGGAGGTCCAGGTCACCTACGGCTCGTCGGGCAACTTCCTCGCGCAGATCGCCAACGGCGCGCCCTTCGATGTCTTCCTCTCCGCGGACGTGGCCTATCCGCGCAAGCTGGCCGAGCAGGGGCTGGTGGAGGGGGACGTCTTCCTCTACGCCGTGGGCCGCATCGTGGTGTGGGTGCCCAAGGACTCGCCGCTGCCCTTGGAGCAGCGCGGACTGGAGGCCCTGCGGGAGCCGTCCGTCCAGCGCATCGCCATCGCCAATCCCCAGCATGCGCCCTATGGCCGAGCCGCCGAGGCCGCCCTGAAGAGCCAGGGGGTGTATGACGCCGTCAAGGACAGGCTGGTGCTCGGGGAGAACATCGCGCAGACCGCGCAGTTCGTGCAGAGCGGGGCCGCCGAGGCGGGCATCATCGCCCTGGCGCTCGCGTACGCGCCGGCCATGCGGGGCCAGGGCCGCTTCTGGGAGGTGCCGCTCGAGGCGTACCCGCGCATGGAGCAGGGGGGCGCCATCCTGAAGCGCGCGAAGGCGCCGGAGCTGGCCCGGCGGTTTCGCGACCACCTGCTCGGCCTCGAAGGCACAGCGCTGCTCAAGCGCTACGGCTTCTCCCTGCCGAAGGAGTGAAACGTTGGACCGGACCGCCCTCCTCTTGAGCCTGCGCCTCGCCACGTGGACGACGCTCGTCCTGCTGGGCGCGGGGCTGCCCATCGCCTGGTGGCTGGCCACCTCGCGTTGGCGGTGGAAGTTCCTCGTGGAGGCCGTGGTGGCGCTGCCGCTGGTGCTGCCCCCCACGGTGCTGGGCTTCTACCTGCTGCTGGCGCTCGGCCCGCGTGGCCCCCTGGGCGGGGTCTTCGAGTCGCTCCTCGGCACCACCCTGCCCTTCAGCTTCGGCGGCCTGCTGGTGGCCTCGGTGCTCTACAGCCTGCCCTTCAGCGTCCAGCCCTTCACCGCCGCCCTGGCGGGCGTGGATCGCCGCCTGCTGGAGGCCTCGTGGTGCCTGGGCGTCTCACGCTTCCAGACGTTCCTGCGCGTCGCGCTGCCCCTGGCCGCCCCCGGCATCCTCTCCGGCATGGTGCTCACGTTCGCGCACACGCTGGGCGAGTTCGGCGTGGTGCTCATGGTGGGCGGCAACCTGGAGGGCCGCACGCGCACGGCCTCCATCTCCATCTACGACTCGGTGCAGGCGCTGGACTATGCGTCGGCGGGCCGCACGTCGCTGGTGCTGCTCGTCTTCTCGTTCGCCGTGCTGGCCCTCACCTACGGGCTGCAGCGCAGGGTGTGGGCACCATGGCCGGCACGCTCGTAGCCGACCTGGAGAAGCGCTTCCGCGGCGGGCCCACGGTGCGGGCCACGCTGGAGCTGCCCGCCACGCCCGGCCGCGTCGCGGTGCTGTTCGGCCCCTCGGGCGCGGGCAAGACGACGGTGCTGCGGTGCCTGGCGGGGCTCGACAGGCCCGAGCACGGCCGCATCCTCTTCCACGGCGAGCCCTGGTGCGACACCCCGGCCCGCCTCTTCCTCCCGCCCCAGCAACGGCGCGTGGGCTTCCTCTTCCAGGACTACGCCCTCTTCCCCCACCTCACCGCGGAGCAGAACGTCCAGTACGGCCTCGGAGAGCTGACGGCCACCGCACGGCGCGAGCGCTCGTGCTCCCTCTTCCAGTTGCTGCACCTGGAGGGCCTGGAGGGACGCAGGCCGCGCGAGCTGTCCGGCGGGCAGCAACAGCGCGTGGCCCTGGCCCGGGCGCTCGCCATCCGCCCGCGGCTGCTGCTGCTGGACGAGCCCCTGTCCGCGTTGGATGCGCCCTCGCGCGAGCAGCTCCGGGGCGAGCTGCGGCGGCTGCTCCGGGAGCTGGGGGTGCCCACCGTGGTGGTGACGCATGACCGGCTGGAGGCGCTCGCGCTGGGGGATGACCTGGTGGCCATGGAGGGAGGCCGGGTGTGCCAGGTGGGGCCGGTGGCGGACGTGTTCAACCACCCCTCGGAGCTCGCGGTGGCGCGGATGACGGGCATCGAGACGGTGCTGCCGGGCACGGTGGTGAAGCGCGAGGCGGGGCTGGCCACGGTGGAGGTGGGCCCGCATCACCTCGTGGCCCTGGAGCCCTCGCACGAGGGGAGCGCGGTGTTCGTCTGCCTCCGGGCCGAGGACGTCACGCTGGGCCCTCCCGAGGCCGCGCCCACCAGCGCGCGCAACCGGCTGCCCTGCACCGTGGTGTCGCTCTCCCCCGAGGGCGCCCTCGTCCGCGTGGCGCTGGACGCGGGCTTCCCCCTGGTGGCGCGGGTGACACGTTTCTCCACCGAAGAGCTGGGGCTCGCCGAGGGCCGAGCCCTCACCGCCACCTTCAAGGCGCCCTCGGTGCGGCTCGTGCCGCGCCCGTGAGCCCCTTTGCTCCCTCTCCCCTCGGGAGAGGGTTGGGGTGAGGGTATCCGCGCCCGTTCTTTCAACCCGTGGCCCGCAGTGTGGACAGGGGTTCAACCCGGGGCCCTGGCACCCTCACCCCGTCCCTCTCCCGGGGGGAGAGGGGAAATTGTCGCGGACCTACCTGAAGGGGTTCAGGCGGCGCCGGCGCCCTGGAGCTGCTTGACGATGCCCAGCGCCTCGGTGACGTGGCGCGTGGCGTTGAGCTGCGAGTTGAAGACGTGCCGGACGATGCCCTTCCGGTCGATGACGTACGTCACCCGCCCCGGCAGCAGCCCCAGGGTGCTCGGCACGCCGTACTGGCGCCGCACCGTGCCGCCCTCGTCGGCCAACAGTGTGAAGGGCAGCCGGTACTTCGCCGCGAAGGCCTCGTGCGAGGCCGCCGATTGCGAGCTGATGCCCACCACCTCGGCTCCCGCATCCTTGAAGGCCTCGTACGAGTCGCGGAACGAGCACGCCTCCTTGGTGCAGCCCGGCGTGTCGTCCTTCGGGTAGAAATAGAGGACCACCGCCGCCTTCTGGAGCAGGTCCTTCAGCTGTACGGAGGTGCCGTCCTGCTTCGGCAGGGAGAAATCGGGGGCCTGGTCGCCAGTCTTGATGCTCATCGCCCCTTGCTAACCAAGAGGCCCCACCGTTTCAACGGCCAACACGGCAGAAGCCGCTCACGGGTAGGATGCCCTCATGCGGTACCTCTCGCGTTGCCTCCCCCTCCAGGTTCTCCTCCTCCTCGCCTGGGGGCCGGGAACCGCCCTGGCCGAAGAGCCCTCGCCCTGCGAGGAGCTGAAGGCCAGCGAGGACCGCGGCCACGAAGTGGAGCACCGGGTGGAGGCCCGGCCCGAGGGAGACCTCGTGCACTTCACCGTGCACCGCACCTTCCACAACCCCGGCACGCGCTACACCGAGCTGGAAGCCCTCCTCGAGCTGCCCCGGGAGGGCACGGTGCATGGCGTCGCCCTCGAGGCCCAGGGACAGTGGACGGAGGGACTCCTGCTCGAGTCCTCCCAGGCGGAGCGCCGCTACGAGGCCCTCCGGCGCAAGGGCACCGCCACGCCCCGTGCGCTCGCGCTGCTGTCGGCGGCGGGAGCCGGGGCGCGCCTGCTGCTCTGGAACCTGCCGCCCCGGAGCCCGGTGACGGTGCACTACGAGGTCCGCGCGCGGCTCGCCTACGCCCACGGGCGGCGCTCCTTCACCTATCCCCTGCCCGAGTGCGAGCAGGCCCCCCGGCCCGTGCTCACCGTGCTGCCGCCCTCTCCCAACACGGACTTCCGCATCGAGACGCGGCACGCCACTCCCTGGCGGCCCGAGCTCGAAGCCTCCTGGGAGGCAGGTTCCTCGAGGGGGCTCGACGCACGCGCCGGCCTCGCTCCCTGGGGCGCCGGCACCCTGGGCTTCCTCCAGGTCCGGACGAAGCGCCTCTCCGAGGCGCCCGTGCGGGCCCGGGTCGTCTTCGTGGTGGATGCCTCCCACAGCGTGGGCCCCCGGGGCATCTCGCGCCAGCTGGCGCTCGCCGGGGAGTACCTCCGGCTCCTGCCCGATGCGACGGCCGAGGTGGTGGTGTTCCGCCGCTCCGCCGAGCGCCTCTTCGGACGCCTCATTCCCGCCTCCGAGTGGAAGACGGCCCTGGCCCCCCTTCCCGCCGCACGGCTCGCGCCTGGCAATGGCTCACACCTGGACGAGGGGCTGAAGCTCGCCCAACAGGTGCTCGGGGAGGGCAGCGGACCCGTGCGCCTCATCGCGTTCACGGACGGGCGGCTCCGCCGGACGTACGCGCCGCTCCCCGCCGACTCCACCACCTCGGCCCCCGATGCCGCCGTGCACCTCCGGTGGCTCTCCTCCCACCGCACCGGCGACGCCACCCCCCACGAGAAGCTCTCCGGCCCCCTCGTCCGGGAGTCCTGCGGCCTGCAACTGCCCTCCTACGTCAGCAGCTTGGAGCCACTCGTGCGGCCCCTGCGGTGGGAACAGGTCCACCTCCAGGACGGCCAGGGCGCACGGCTGAAGGAGCTGCCCGCACTCCAGGAGGGAGAGGGCTTCCAGCTCTGGCTGCCGAGTCCCCAGACGCCCCTGAGCCAGCTGGTGCTGCATGGGCAGCGCTGGGGCTGTGCCGCCTCCGCCCCGGTAGAGGTGGACCCCTCGCTCTCGGCCGACCTCGGCCGCAACGCCTGGGCCACCCTGCGCGTCGAGCCGTGGAACAGCAACGAGGAGGAGCTTCCCCCCACGAAGGCGGTCGAGCTGCTCGCGAAGAACGGAGACTGGCTCTCCGACACCCGCTCGTTCCTGGCAGTGCCCTCGGACGCGGGACCCTCGACGGCCCGGACGCACGCGCTGCCGGATGGGGTGACGGGAGGCGTCGCCGGAGGGGTGGTCGGTGGCACCATTCTCTGCCCCCTCGCGCCCCCGCGCCCGTGCGAGCTCCCTCCGGAGCACCAGGAGGCGCTGGAGCAAGTCCTCCAGTCGCCCTTCTCCGCCTGCCTGGAAGACGGAGCCCCCCCCTCCCTCCAGGTCCGCTTGGAGGCCACCGGGGAGGAGATCGTCGACGTGGAGGTGACGGGCGCCGCCTCCGAGGCCCAGGCCTCCTGCGTGCGCGAGGCCACCTGGGCCCTCCGCCTGCCCACCTTCTGCGATGACGGTTCCGTGACCGATTACACGGTGAAACCAGGACACTGAACCCACCGTTGGCGCGGGTACCATGGCCGCATGAGTCCTCTCGCGCGCCTGCTGCTGGCCTGCCTCCTCCTCTCGAATCCGGGCAGCGTGCTGGCGCAACCCGAGGCGTGCTGCACGGCCGGGACGGAGGAGGACGATCTCTCGTACGAGGAGCCGTTCTTCCCCTGTCGGGAGGACGGCCGCGGCCAGGAGACGGAGCACCGCGTGGAGGCCCGCATCGAAGGAGAGCGGGCCCACCTCACGGTGCACCGCACCTTCCACAACGCCAGCCCGCGCTACACCGAGCTGTACGACTGGCTCGAGCTGCCCCAGGACGGCACGGTGCACGGCTTCGCGCTCGAGTCCGGGGGGCAATGGACGGAGGGCACCCTGCTCGCGGCCTCCGAAGCCGAGCGCCGCTACGAGGCCCTGCGGAGCCAGGGAACCGCCGCGCCGGGCACGAGCGCGAGGCTCTCGGCCGCGGGAGATGGCGCGGCGCTGCACCTCTGGAACCTGCCACCGGGCAGCTCGGTGAAGGTGCGTTACGACGTCCGGCTCCGCCTCGGCTACGACCAGGGACGCGTCACCTTCACCTATCCCCTGCCCGAGCGGAAATACCGTCCCCATGGGACGTGCGGCGAGCAGGACCCGCGGCCCGTGCTCACCGTGGCGCCGCCCTACCCGGGCGCGGAGCTCCTCCTCCAACAGGTGGACAACCCGCTCCAGCGGGAGGTGCTCGAGGCCTCCTGGCCCGTGAAGCCCTTCACCGGCATCGACGCACGCGCCGGCCTCGCTCCCGGAGACACCGGCACCACTGCCTTCGTCCAGCTCCGGGTGGGGCGTCTGGCCGAGGCCCCCACCCGGGCCCGGGTCCTCTTCGTGATGGATGCCTCCCACAGCGTGGGCCCCGACGGCATCGCCGAGCAACTCACCTTCGCCGGGGAGTACCTCCGGCTCCTGCCGGACGCGGTGGCCGAGGTGGTGGTGTTCCGCCGCTCCGCCGAGCGCCTCTTCGGACGCCTCATCCCCGCCTCCGAGTGGAAGACGGCCCTGGCCTCCCTTCCCGCCGCACGGCTCGCGCCTGGCAATGGCTCACACCTGGACGAGGGGCTGAAGATCGCACAACAGGTGCTCGGGGAGGGCAGCGGACCCGTGCGCCTCATCGCGTTCACGGACGGGCGGCTCCGCCGGACGTACGCGCCGCTCCCCGCCGACTCCACCACCTCGGCCCCCGATGCTGCCGTGCACCTCCGGTGGCTCTCCAGCCGCGTCGACAAGGCCCCCACCCACCCGCGGCTCTCCGAGCCCCTCATCCCCCAGTCCTGCGGCCTGCGGTCCCATCGGTCCTCCGTGGAGTCACTCGTGAGGCCCATGGCGTGGGAGCAGGTCCGCCTGGAGGATGAGCGGGGCACCCGGCTGATGGAGCGCGAAACGCTCCTCGAGGGGCAAGGCGCCCACCTCTGGCTTCCGAACCTCCAGACGTCCCTGGGCCGGCTCGTGCTGCACGGACAGCAGTGGGGATGCGCCGCCACGCCCGTCCCGGTGGAACTCGATTCCGCGATCACCGCCGATCTCGGCCGCCATGCCCACGGCTGGCGCGCCACCCGGTTCTGGACCCTGAACGCGAAGCACGGGCCTCCAGCGCCGGAAGAAGCCGAGCGGCTCGCGAGCAACGGAGACTGGCTCTCCCCCACGCGCTCGTTCCTGGCGAGCCCCCCGGGAGCGGGGCCCTCGTCCGTCCAGACGCACGCACTGCCGGGCAGGCTGGAGGGAGAGGCCATCCCCATCGGGGTGCTCAGCGGTTCGCTCTGCGGGTCCTCGCCGCCGAAGAGCCGGGAAGCCGCTCCGAGGTTCGCCAAGGCGTTGAAGCGGCTGCTCCAGCCCGCCGTCGCCGCCTGCGTGCGAGGAGGACGCAACCCCGCCCTCCAGGTACGCGTGGAAGCCACGGGGGATGAGCTCGTCGACGTGGAGGTGACGGGCGCGGCCTCCGAGTCCCAGGCCACCTGCGTGCGCGAGGCCACCTGGGCCCTCCGCCTGCCCGCCCTCTTCGATGACGGGTTCGCGGAGACCTACACCCTTACACCCCTGCCCTAGACGCTCGTCTGACGCGAGGCGACGAGGGACACGGCGGCGGAGCGCAGATCCTCCAGGTCGGCGGAGTGATCCAGGATCCAGGCGCCGCGGATGCGCGCCATGCGCTCGCGCAGGCGGGGATTGGTGAAGGCGCTATAGAGGATGACGGGCACGTCCGGATTGCTGGCGCACAGCCGCTCGAGCGCCGCCAGACCGGCGTCTCCGAGCATCCGCGCGTTGCAGAGGATGAGCTCCGGCATCTGCATCTGCCCGGAGAGGAGCTCCCCGGAGAGCAACTGGACGGCGTCCCGCGAGTCCTCGACCACACCGATCTCGAAGCGCTCCTGGGCGAGCATGTCGCACATGACCTGGCGGCGTTCCTTCAGGTTCTCGATCAGCAACACCTGACCGTGAAACACCACCGGACGCTTCCGGGACTCGCCCCGGAACATGGACCGGCCCGCCCTCGACGACTCCCCCTGCTGGCTCAACACCGCACTGGCTTGCATGACGACCATTCCCCTTCATCGCGACCGGTCGCTCTTTGAGCAGGAACCGTGCCGCCGCCCTGCGGGCCGTGCCCATAACACGGCTGCGCACGGAATGACTAAACATCCCCGACAGGTCTGACCAGTCCGTGGGGCGGGGAGAACCGCCACATGTGGCTTTCCGCCACAGTGCCGTGGAACGGCCGAGACAGACCCACAAGACCCCGGTCCATGGAGGGGGAGATTCTCAGGGGCCGAGAAGGAGCGCCGTCCTCCTCACCTCCGCGCGGACGGCGGCGGTGGCGCGGTGCTCCGACTTCCCGGCTGAGCATGCGAGCGGGCCCGGCCGCCCCTCCTCGCGGCCCTCCGCCCTGAGCCGTCACAACCGCTGCGCGCCGCCTCATCCCGTGTGGGACCTGCCACCGGGAGAAACACGGGATGCGTCGTTGGGTGCGGATGATGGCAGTGGGAGGGGCATTGGCTTGTCTGGGGAGCGTGGGGGCTGCGGCGCCCGCTCTCGCGACCCCTGGCCCGAACGGGAACGGCCCTCCGCCCGCCCAGGTGGTGGACGGAGGCGCCGCTTCCCGTACGGGAACCGAGGAGCCCTTCCTCGGCGTCATCATCCCGCATGAGAGCGTGAACGTGAGCACCCGCTTCGACTCGCGGCTGGAGAAGCTCGAGGTCGAGGTCGGTCAGCGCGTCCACGCGGGCCAGGTGCTCGCGAGACTGGACACGCGCTCGCTGAGCCAGGACCTGGCCGCGGCCGAGGCCAGCCTCCAAGGCTCGCGCGCCGAGGAGCAGGCCGCCGGCCTGGCCCTCTCCGAGGCCCGCTCGAAGAAAGCCCGCTACTTCACCCCGCGCTCGCTGCAGCTGGGTGTCTATTCCCAGGAGGAGCTGGACAAGGTGCGCTACGAGGAGAGCACCGCCAATGCCCGCCTGCAGGCCGCCCGGGCGCAGACGCTCCAACGGCGCGCCGAGTCCACCGGGCTGCGGCAGAACCTCGATGACGCCACGCTCGTGGCGCCCTTCGATGGGGTGGTGGCCGCGAAGCTCACCAGCCCCGGAGCGCGGCTGGGCGCGGGGCAGCCCGTGCTCAAGCTGCTCGGCACCGGCGGTTGGAAGGTGCGCTTCGCCGTGCCCGAGGACGCCGCGCGGCGGCTCCAGCCGGGCGTCCCCGTGGAAGTGAAGGCCGTGCAGCGCGACCTCGCGCTCGACGGCACGGTGGAGAGCGTGGCCCCCGAGGTGGACTCGGCGGCCCGGCTCGTCTTCGCCACCGCCACCTTCAACCAGCCACCGCCGCCCGAGGTCTCCACGGGCATGGTCGTCCACGTCCGTCCCGGGCCCTCGCAGCAGCTGGGCGGGCAGGCCACCGGCGGCTCCTCGGGGGCGACACCTTGACCATGGAAGCCACACAGCGCACCCGCATCTTCCGCGAGGAGGCCCTGCGCCACCACGAGGGCGCCCAGGAGGACGGAGATCTCCTCCGCATCTCCCCCAGGTGGACCCGGTGGACGTACTGGCTGCTGATCGCCCTGGTCGTCTCCGCGGCCCTCTACTCGGTGCTCGGCACCATCCCCGAATACGCCTCGGGCCCGGCGATGGTGAAGGTCGAGGGCCGCAGCGATCTCACCACCCAGCAGCCGGGAATCGTCGCGTCGGTGGACGTGAAGCCCGGGCAGCGGGTGGACGCCGGACAGCCGCTGGTGAGCTTCCTCTCCCAGGACGAGACGGCCTCACTGGAGCGGATTCAACGGGAGTTCGAGCTGCAGCTCGTCCGGGTGCTGCAGGATCCCGCGGACGAGGCGGCGCGCCAGGCCCTCACGTCGCTGCGCGCCGAGCGCGAGCTGGCCGAGGCGCGTCAGCAGGCCCGGACGCTGAGGGCGCCCCATGCCGGAGTGGTGGGCTCGCTGCGCGTGCGCGAGGGCCAATACGTCAACCCGGGCGAGAACGTGGTGTCCGTGGTGGGGGATGACGTGCACGTGACGCTGGTGGCGCTGCTGCCCGGCGGCTACCGGCCGAGGCTCGAGCCGGGCAAGCCGCTGCGCGTGGAGCTCAACGGCTTCACCCACGAGTACCAGACGTTCACCATCGATTCGGTGGGAGATCAGATCATCGGTCCCGCCGAGGTCCGCCGCTATCTCGGCACGGACACGGGTGATGCGGTGAAGCTCGAGGGCCCCATGGTGCTGGTCCGGGCGCGCATCGACGCACCGACCTTCACCCTCAAGGGCAAGACGTACAACTACTTCGACGGAATGCTGGCCCAGGCCGACGCGCGCGTGCGCAAGGAGCGCATCCTCGTCACGCTGATTCCGGGCTTGAAGGGAGCATTGGGACATGAGGACTGACGCCGTCCGGCATCCGGGGCTCACCGAGCGCTTCCCCGCGTTCCGCAACCTGCAGGTGAAGGGCCGGGAGCGCCGCATCCCGCTGGTGCGCCAGCTGTCGGAGATCGAGTGCGGCGCGGCCTGCCTGGCCATGGTGCTCGGCTACCACGGCAAGCCGATGCGCCTGGAGGAGGTCCGCCAGGCGATGGGCGCGGCACGTGATGGGGTGTCGGCGCTGGACATCCTGCGCACGGCGCGCGGCTTCGGGCTGCGCGGGCGCGGCGTCACCGTGGATGACGAGGCGCTGCACTACCTGCCCACCGGCACCATCCTCCACTGGCAGTTCTCGCACTTCGTCGTCTTCGAGAAGCTGGGGCGCGACGGCGTGCACCTGCTGGATCCCGGGCACGGCCGGCGCAAGGTGTCGCTGGAGCGCTTCCGCCAGTGCTTCACCGGCGTGGCCCTGCTGCTGGAGCCGGGCGAGAACTTCGAGACGGGCAAGAAGCCCCAGGCCCGCTCGGCCGCGAGGTACGCGCTGCAGGTGCTCCAGCAGTCGCACGTCCTGCAGCGCATCATCGTCGTCTCGCTCATCCTGCAGCTCTTCGCGCTGGCGGTGCCGGCGTTGACGGGGCTCATCATCGACCGGGTGGTGCCCCGCGGGGACAAGGAGTTGCTGCTGGTGGTGGGCCTGGGCTTCATCTCGCTGGCCGGCTTCCAGCTCCTCACCTCGCTCATCCGGAGCCACCTGCTGCTCGAGCTGCGCACGCGCATGGACTCGAACATGACGCTGGGCTTCCTCGAGCACATGGTGGGCCTCTCCTACGCCTTCTTCCAGGTGCGCGCGGCGGGCGACCTGATGCAGCGGCTCAACAGCAACGCCACCGTGCGCGAGATCCTCTCCTCCAGCACGCTGTCCGCGCTGCTCGATGGAGCCCTGGTGGTCATCTACCTTGGGCTGCTGTTCGTCATCAGCCCGACCATGGCGCTCATCGTCCTGGGGCTCGGCAGCCTGCAGATCCTCATCCTCCTGCTCTCCACGAAGCGCCAGCGCGCGCTGATGTCGGAGAACCTGGAGGTGGAGGCGAAGAACCAGAGCTATCAGATTGAAATGCTCACGGGCATCCAGACGCTCAAGGCGTTCGGCGTGGAGCACCAAGCGGTGCAGCGCTTCTCGGAGAGCTTCGTCAACGTGCTCAACGTGTCGTTGAAGCGGGGCCGGCTGTCTGCGTGGGTGGACGCGCTCACCGGGACGCTGCGGCTGGTGGCGCCGCTGGTGCTGCTCACCTGCGGCGCCCTGCTGGTGCTGAAGGGAGAGATGTCGCTGGGAACGATGATGGGGCTCAACGCGCTGGCCGGAGCCCTGCTGGTGCCACTGGGCAACCTGGTGACCACGGGCAGCCAGCTCCAGCTGCTGCGCAGCTACATCGAGCGCATCGACGACGTGCTGGACACCCCGCCCGAGCGGGATGCGTCCAAGCCCGGCCGCCAGGTGAAGCTGAAGGGCGGCATCGAGCTGGACCGGGTGTCCTTCCGCTACGCGTCCACGTCGCCGCTGGTGGTGCAGGACGTGTCGGTGCGCATCGAGCCCGGCCAGTCGGTGGCCATCGTCGGCCGCTCGGGCGCGGGGAAGACGACACTGGCCAACCTGTTGCTCGGCCTGTACCTGCCCACCTCCGGGCGCGTGCTCTTCGATGGGGAGGACCTGACGGAGCTGGATCTGCACTCGGTGCGCGGCCAGGTGGGAGTGGTGCCGCAGGAGCCGACGTTCTTCAGCTCCACGCTGCGCGGCAACATCGCCATCACCGACCCCACGTCCGCGCTGGAGCCCGTCATCGAGGCCTCCCAGCTGGCGCAGCTCCATGGCGACGTGATGAACATGCCGATGGGCTACGACACGCCGCTGGTGGACCGGGGCGCGTCGCTGTCGGGAGGGCAGCGGCAGCGGCTGGCATTGGCGCGGGCGCTGATGCAGAAGCCGGCGGTGCTCCTGCTGGACGAGGCCACCAGCTCGCTGGATGCCATCACCGAGTCGCGGGTGCAGCAATCGCTGGCCTCGCTCCAGTGCACGCGCGTCATCATCGCCCACCGGCTGAGCACGGTGGTGGACGCGGACCTCATCCTGGTGATGAACGAGGGCCAGCTGGTGGAGGCCGGCAAGCACCAGGAGCTGCTGCTGCACGGTGGCATCTACGCGGAGCTGGTGCGCGCCCAGATGCGCAGCGGCGGCCGGGTGGAGTGAGTCATTCCCCGCGTCACCAATTCCATCCACGGACTCTCTCCAGGTGCCTGCTCCGATTTTCCGGAGCAGGCATCGTTCGTTCCAAGGAGGAGCATTTGAAAAAGGAAATGATTGTCAGGGCCTGGAAGGATCCGGCGTACCGGGCGAGCCTCTCCGAGGCGGAGCGCGCGTCGCTCCCCGAGTCTCCCTCCGGCAGGGCGATGACCGAGCTCGAGGAGGACGAGCTGCTCGGCATCTCCGGCGGGAGGCCGCCGCCGGACTACTCCATCGACACCTTCCGCTGCGCCGCGCCCACGGTCCTCAACTGTCCGCGGACGATCTGCTCGTGCGGAATCGTCGCCTGCGTGTAGCAGCGCGCTGAATGAAGCTGGGAGCCAGGGCCCCGCTCCCCGAGTCCCCTCCGGGGCCCACCCACCCCACCCCTGTCATACGGCGGACAGCTCACGGCTCCCGGCCCGCTCAGTCCACCCGATCGCGTCCCTGACCTCCAGGGCAGGAGCACGTTGGACAGCGAACCCTCATGCCTCCGCGCACTCCAAGAGGAGCCCCCCGTCTGACACGGTGCTTCCCAGGTCCGCCTCCGCGGTCCACCTTCTTGTGTCACGCGAAAGAGGGGGCGGCTACCCGGCGCCCCAGGAGGGGAGAGTCATCGATACGCACCTGTCAGAGATTCAGGGAGCCATCCCTCCGCTTCGGGAGTACCGGCGCGAGAAGACACAGGTTTCCAGCACCCCGTTCCCGGTGTCAGCGGACATCCGCCGCCAGCTCGAAGGTGGAATCGAGACACTCGAGGCGGCTCACGCCCGCTACACCTTCCTGGAGAAGGCCTTGCGCCACAAACACTGGCAGCACGCGGTGATGGCGCGGCTGGAAACCCTGCGGGAGCAGGTCCGCCAGGAGCCCGCGCTCCTGGAGTCCCTGGCCCGTCTCCTCCAACGCGCCCGGGTGGAGGGCTGGACTGACACGGAGCCCGCGCTCGTACTCGCCCGCAAGGTAGAGGAGCTCCGCACCCGGATGGAAGCGCTCACGCGCGAGCGCCTCGGCCCGCCCATGGACCGGGAAGCCCCCGCGGAGGGAATCACCCGGCTCCATCAGGTGCTGGCCCGAACCATGGCCCTGCCTGTGTCTTCCGAGGAACAGGCGCTGCACCAGGGCGGCTTCGAGGCGGACGCCATGGCCCCCCTGTTGCCGTTCCTGCTGATGCTCGGCCCCATCGTCGCCCTTGGCTTCAAGATCACCCTCTCGCCCACCATCCTGTGGTGCCTCCTGCTGGTGGCGAGCACCCTGCTGATGACGTTCATCCCCTCCCTGTGGGATCTGCTCGAGCGCCTTCGTTCCGGACGCTTCTGGTTCACCCCGGAACGACTGGTCTGGCAACCCATGGGGAGAGACCCCCTCCACATCCCCCTTCAGGCCATCCCTCCTGACGGCGTCCGTCTCCTCTCCACCCGGAGCGTGGAGGTGCGGCTGGTGGATGGGCGCACGGTCCGCCTCGGGTTCATCCAGGGCGCGGAAAAGCTCGTCACCCTGTTGGAGCAGTACCGGAAGGTCCCCATGGGACCACGTTCCACTGGCGTTCACCCCGCGAGTGCCACTACGACGGCGGTCGCTTCCCCCACCTCGAAGGAGACGCACTCATGGCCAAGATCACCCTGAAGGGCAACCCGGTCCAGACCGAGGGCAACCTGCCCGCCGTTGGCACCCAGGCGCCGGACGTCAAGCTCACCGGCGTCGACCTCGCCGACAAGAAGCTCTCGTCCATTCCGGGCAAGCGCGTGCTCAACATCTTCCCCAGCATCGACACCGGTGTGTGCGCGACGTCCGTGCGCACCTTCAACAAGCGCGCGACCGAGAAGCCCAACGTCACCGTCATCAACGTTTCCATGGACCTGCCGTTCGCCCTCAAGCGCTTCTGCGGCGCCGAGGGCATCGAGAAGGCGCTCTCCTTCTCGGGCTTCCGCGGCGACTTCGGCAAGCAGTACGGGGTGACCATCAAGGACGGGGGCCTCGCGGGCCTCTACTCGCGCGCGGTCGTCGTGCTCGACGAGAACGGCAAGGTGCTCCACACCGAGCAGGTGCCCGAGATCGGCCAGGAGCCGAACTACGACGCGGCCCTCGCGAAGCTGTAGCCAGTCCCGCTCAGGACCCGTCACCCTCGGGCGACGGGCCCTTCGCGATCGGGCGCCCGCTACGGCACCACTCGCTCCACGAGCCGACGTAGAGCCGGGCGCCGGAGAGCCCCGCGTGCTCCAGGGCCAGGAGCGTGTGGCACGCCGTGACCCCCGAGCCGCAATGCACGAACGAGGTTCCGCCGCGCTTCGGGCGCGACCAGTTCGCGGGGATCGATCAAGGGACTCGGCATGGGGTGGGCCTGGAGAATCCTCATAGCTCGCGCTCCAGCGGGCGCGCTACCTTCCCCTCCGTACCGGTGAGCCCCATGACAACCCCCCCACCGCCGCAGCAGATCTCCTGGGCCGAGCGCATCGCCATCGTCCGCCGCTACCACGACATGGAGTCGCGTCTCACGGCGTCCGTCAGTGAGCGGATGCTCGACCTCGCGGGCCTCCAGCCGGGCATGCGGGTGCTCGATGTGGCGTCGGGCATGGGCGAGCCGTCCCTCCGCGCCGCGCAACGGGTGGGCCCCTCTGGCTTCGTGCTGGGAACGGACCTCGTCGACGGCATGCTCGACGCCGCTCGGGAGCAGGCACGTGCCCTGGCGCTCTCGAACATCGAGTTCCGTGCCGCGGATGCGGAGACGCTCGAGTTGCCCGAGCAGTCCTTCGATGCGGCGACTGTGCGCTGGGCGTTGATGTACATGCCTCGGCCCGAGCGCGCGCTCGAGCGGATATGGCGGGCGCTCCGTCCTTCCGCACCGCTGGTGTGCACGACCTGGGCGGGACCCGAGCAGGTCGAGTACGCGTCGCTGCCGCGCAGGACCATGGGCCGCTACCGTCCGCTTCCGCTCGTCGAGCCCGATGCCCCGAGCGTGTTCCGCTTCTCCGACCCCGAGCACCTGAGCACGGTGTTGTCGCGCAGCGGGTTCACGGTGGAGCACGTCGAGTCGATGCGTGTGCCCGTGATGGAAGCCGAGGACGGGGCGGGAGTCGTGCGCTGGATTCGCTCGTTCGGAGGCCCCGTGGCGAGGCTCGCGGAGGAGCTGCCGCCGGAGGCGCAGCGGGCCTGGGAGGAGGAGGTCATCCGCGAGTGCGAGCCCTACCGGACGGACGGGAAGGTCCAGCTCGGCGGAGTGACGTGGCTCGTGGTGGCGAGGCGGGCGGCGCGCGAATGAGCGACGCGCCCACCTCCTCGAACAGGGCCAGCACGTAGCGGACATCGGCCTTCGCGAGCGACGAGAGGCCTCGGCAGGACATGGGCTTTCGGATTTCCCCGGAGACGCCGCATCGGATCACCCGTTCCTGCTTCAACAGGTACACCCCCGGCGGACTCCGTGCTGCCCCAACATTTTTCAGCGTCATTGAAAAAAGTTACGATTCGCACCTCCCGTCTCGGGGAATGGTCATCCGAGCGGAGCCGGTGAGCGGACATGAGCGTTCAGAACCAGGCAGTACGCACGATGTGGCTGGTATCACTGCTGGCGTGTGTGTTGGCGGCCTGCGGTGGGGCTCCAGCGGTCAACGCGGGCTCGGACCCTGACGGATCGGTCGAGTCGCCTCGGGACTCCGGAACGACACTGCCGGAAACGGACGCGGGCAACGTCGCGGACGCAGGCACGGGCACCGGCTCCGATGATGCGGGGACCGTCGATTCCGGCACGTGCCCTGGCTCGGACACCTGCTCGGGCGCGGACGCGGGCACGGGCACCGGCTCGGACGCGGGCATCGAGACGGGCGCGGACGCGGGCATCGAGACGGGCGCGGACGCGGGCATCGAGACGGACGGGGGCACCGGCTCGGGGAGCGACGCGGGCACCGAGACGGACGCGGGCACCGAGACGGACGCGGGCACGGGCACGGGGAGCGACGCGGGCACGGGCTCCGGCACGGACGCGGGCTCCGCGCCGCTGACCGCGAACCCGGGTGGGGAGAAGATCATCTGCGCGAGCCAGTCCGTCTCCATCGGCCTGCCGGCGAGTGGCGGCGTGCCTCCCTATGCGTATGCATGGAGCGCGAGCCCCGTGTGCACGGGCTGCTTCGACAGTGCCTCCGTGGCCTCGCCCACCGTGACGCCGCCTGTCACCACCACCTTCACCCAGACGGTCACCGATGCCCTGTCGCAGACGGCCTCCGCGGACACGGTGGTCACCGTGCTCCCGAGCCCGGGCAAGGCCGGCCCGGACGTGTCTCTCGACCCGGGCGCCTCCACCGTCATCGGGCCCCCGCCGGTCTCCGGTGCCACCTACGCATGGTCCTGCAACCGAGCGGATTGCGCGCTCTCGGGCACCAACGTGGCGCAGCCCGTGGCGGGTCCCACGCGCACCACGACCTATACGCTCGCGGCCACCAACGGGCCGGGCTGCACCGAGACCAGCACCCTCACTGCCCAGGTCAACCTCAAGGCGGACACCGTGCCGCGAGACGGAGAGACGGCCTTCCCGCTGACCTCGGCGCTGCTCGTCCAGTTCGACCAGCCCATCGCCCCGGCCACCCTCACCTCCTCCACGGTGCGGGTCGAGGATGCCCTCAGCGGCACTCCGGTGACGGTGAACCTCAGCTACGACGCGGCCAAGCGGCAGCTCTGGGTGAAGCTCCCCGCGGGCGCCAGCTACACCGCCAACACGGACTACACCCTCACGCTCAAGGGAGGGGCGTCGGGCATTGCCTCGGATGACGCCATCCAGCCCAGTCTGTTCCCCTCGGACGTGCAGGTGGACTTCACCACGGACAACGCGCCGGACACCACGGCTCCGAGCATCGCCTTCAGGAGTCCGGCGAGCGGGGCCACGGGCGTGGCCAGCAACACCTCCATCGTGGTGGCCTTCAGCGAGGCAGTGAATCCCGCGACGGTGACGGGCTCCCAGTTCACGCTCTCCAGCGCGGGCGGGCCCGTGACGGGCACGGTGAGCTACGACGCGGCCAGTTGGACGGCCACGTTCACCCCGTCGGCCGTGCTGGCCTCCTCCACCGCCTACACGGTGTCGCTCGCGAACATCCAGGACCTCTCCGGCCTCTCCATCGTCCCGGTGAGCTGGAGCTTCACCACGGGCACGGCGCCGGACGCCACGCCGCCCACGGTGACGGCGGTGAGCCCGGCGAACGGAGCCACGGCCGTGGCCTCCTCGGAACCCATCCTGGTGACGTTCAGCGAGAACGTGGACATCACGAGCCTCACGGGCCTGCGGCTGCTCCAGGTCTCCAATGGCACGTCCGTGTCGGGCGGCGTCAGCTACAACACCACCACCCGCGTGGCCACCTTCACGCCCACGGTGCTGCTCGGCTCGCTGACCACCTACGAGGTGAACGTGAGCGGGGTGAAGGACCTGGCGGGCAACGCCATGACGGCGCCCTTCACGTCGCGCTTCACCACCCGGCGCACGCTCTTCGCGGACAACTTCGAGAGCGGCGTGGGCGCGTGGAACCTGCCGGCACCCGCCACGGGAGCGGCCTGGAGCCTCACCACCGCCAACTTCCACAGCTCGAACCACAGCCTCACCGACAGCGCGGGCGGCAAGTACACGGCCAACGTGGTGAGCCATGCCGAGCTGGCGGCGCCGCTGAACGTCTCGGGCCTCACGTCGGTGTCGGTGCAGTTCTGGATGAAGGCGCGCACGGAGCGCAACAAGGACTTCGTCTACGTGGACGTGAGCCTCGACGGAGGCGCCTGGACGGCGCTCACGGCCAAGCCCTACACGGGCAACCTGTCGTGGGCGGTGCGCTCGCTGAACCTGCCGCTCTCGGGCCGCTCGACGCTGCGCATCCGCTTCCGCTTCGAGTCCAACAACACCAAGCACTTCGACGGCGTGTACGTGGACGACATCATCATCCAGTCGCCCTGACGTCCGGGGCCGGGCCGCTGCCCTCCAGCGGCCGGCCCGACTCCAGCTATGGTGGACCTCCCCCCTCGAAACTGGTGGGAGAATACGTACCTGAAGGTCACCGGCGCTTGCAGTTGCGCCAACGACGACGCCTGCGGCTACGGCTCGGCCTGCACCTGCACCGCGAGCACCTCCGGGTATGTGACCGTCTGCGCGTCCAGCAACGGGGCCTCGTCCGCGTCCTGGAACTACACGGTGTCCAGCGCGGAGCCCTGAACCGGTGAATCCCCCCGGCGGCGTCCCCAGGCCCCGCCCCCCTGTCACATCCGGGGCCCCCCTCACTCCACCCTGGTGCCGGGTTTGACGCCCGGTCCCAGCCCTGGAGTGAATGCGATGAAGAAGGAGTTGATTGTCCGTGCCTGGAAGGACCCTTCGTTCCGCGCCAGCCTCTCGGCCGAGGAGCGTGCCTCCCTCCCCGAGTCTCCCTCGGGCAAGGCGTTGACCGAGCTCGACGAGAGCGCGTTGCTCGGAATCACCGGTGGAAGGGCCGTGGCCCTGGAGCCCTCCACGGGGTGTACCGACGCCGTGCCGACGTGCGGCATCGTCTTGTGCCGCCCCGACGAGGTCGCCTGACCCTTTCCCCGGACCCCAGGTGACCTCCATGCAAGCCATTGCTCCCGTTTTCCCCTGGAAGAAGGCAACGTTCCTCCACGAGCGGGCCCTCGCCAGCAACGACAACCCGTCCGCGGGGAGCGAGCCGGTGCTCCAGGAAGCCGAGCGCCGTGCGAACGCCTGGCGGCAGCTCATGTCGGGAGACGACGCGACGCTCGACGAGCGGCTGAAGAGCGTCGGGCTCGATCGGGAGGCCTTCCTGCGAATCCTCGCCCGGGCGGAGAGCACCCAGGAAGGCCCCGGGGACAGTGGCTCCTGGGTGTCCCTCATCGAGGAGGTCATCGAGCAGCGGCACGCCGGAGAGCCGCTGCCTCCCTCGCTCCAACCTCCCGCCCGTCCGGGGGAGCCCGGGCTGGCGTTCTCCGGCTTCCTCCAGCCCTTCATCCGGCTCGCCGCCGCGAGGCTGCGCACCGTCACCGCCGCGCTGCAGGCCCGCTATGGCCTGGAGCTTCCCCTGCTGTCGTCCGAGGCCGAGGCCTCGCTGCTCGAGAGCCTGGCGCGGCGGCTCCAGTCCCTGTCCACCCGCACCCTCATCCTCGAGCTCAACGTGGCCCGGGTGATGGATGAGCTGCCCGGCGAGACGCCCCAGGAGCGCTTCCACCACTTCTCCACCGTGCGTCTCCGGGAGCCGCGGGTGCTCATGGCCCTGCTGGAGGAATACCCCGTGCTCGCCCGGCTGCTGGCCACCAGCACCGAGCGGTGGATCGCCGTGAGCCTGGAGCTGCTCGAGCGCGTCGCCAGTGAGCGCGAGCAGCTCAGCCAGAGCTTCCTCGGCGGGCGGGACATCGGCTCCCTGGCCGGCCTCCAGTCGGGCGTCTCGGACCTGCACCGCGAGGGCCGCAGCGTGGTGCTGCTGCGGTTCAGCTCCGGCCTGCGGCTCGTCTACAAGCCGAAGTCGCTCGCGGTGGACGTCCGCTTCCAGCAACTGCTCCAGGCGCTGAACCTCTGGGGCGCGCGCCACCCGCACCGCGTGCTCACCGTGCTGGACCGCGGCACCCATGGCTGGGTCGAGTACGTGGAGGCCTCGGGCTGTGACTCGCGCGAGGCCCTCCAGCGTTTCTACTGGCGGCAGGGCAGCTCGCTGGCCCTGCTCCACCTGCTGTCGGCCGTGGACTTCCATCTGGAGAACCTCATCGCCGCGGGCGAGTACCCCGTGCTCGTGGACCTGGAGGCGCTCTTCCACCAGCGGCTCGCGGTGGACATGGGGGACTCGGCGAGGCAGCGCGCCTGGGCCGAGCTGGATCGCTCCATCATCTCGGTGGGCATGCTGCCCATGCTCATCTTCGGCCGCTCGGGCCGCGCGGGCGTGGACATGAGCGGGCTGGGGGGAGAGGCCGGGCAGCTCTCGCCCCAGGCCGTGCCCATGGTGGAGGACGCCTTCAGCGACACCATGCGCATGGTGCGCCGCCAGGGCCGCACCTCGGGCTCGCACAACCGCCCCCAGCTCCAGGGCCAGCCCGTGGACGCCACCGACTTCACCGAGGACATCGTCCAGGGCTTCGAGGAGACGTACCGGCTGCTGCGGCAGAACCGGGACGCGCTCGACACCCGCCTCCAGGTCTTCGCCGACGTGGAGGTGCGCCACATCGTGCGCGCCACCCAGCGCTATGCCCTCCTGTTGCAGGAGAGCGTCCACCCCGACTTCCTGCGCGAGGGCCTGGAGCGCGACAAGGTGCTGGACAACCTCTGGGCCGAGGCCTCACTGGTGCCCGCGCTGCGGCGGCTCGTCCCCTCGGAGCATGCGGACCTGCGGCTCGGGGACGTGCCCCTCTTCACCACGCGCCCCGGCCAGCGCCACCTGTGGAGCAGCACCGGCGAGTGCATCCGTGACTACTTCGCGCACGACAGCCTGTCCGAGGTGCGCGAGCGGCTCGCGCGCATGGACGAGCGGGGTTGTGCTTGGCAGGGCTCCCTCATCCGCAAGTCGATGGTCTCCATCGACAAGGGCCGGGGCAGCGCGCGTCTCGACGCCCGCCCCCCACGTCCCCCTTCCCTGCCGCCCGCCTCGCGCGAGGACTGCCTCGCCGCCGCCGTCTCCCTCGGCGAGGAGCTCGCGGCCAAGGCCATCCGCGGCAAGACGGATGTGACCTGGATTGGCATGAGCCTGGAGGACCTGGGGCAGTGGCGCTGGAGCCTCTCGCCCCTGGGGTCGGACGTGTACGAGGGCGTCGGTGGGCTCACCCTCTTCTTCGCGTACCTCGCCCGGGAGACGGGACGCGCGGACTTCGAGCAGCTCGCCCGCGCCGGCCTGGAGACCGTCCGGGACGCCTGGCGCAACCCCGACCCGAACGACGCGGGCGTGGGGGCCTACGTCGGCCGGACCTCCTCCGCGTACGTGCTCGTCCACCTGGCCGCGCTGTGGAACCAGCCGGAGCTGCTGGACGAGGTCATCACCGGACTCCCCGCGCTCGAGCCCCTCATCGATGCCGACACCCGGTTGGATCTGCTCAGCGGCTCCGCGGGCTGCGCGCTCGTCCTGCTCGGGCTCCACGCGCGGACCGGGGACTCGCGGCTGCTGGAAGCGGCGCGGCGGTGTGGCGAGCGGCTCCTCGTCACCGCCCAGCCGTGTCCGGAGGGCGGCGTGGGCTGGAAGGGTCCGGCGGGACTGCGGCCCCTGTCGGGCTTCTCCCACGGCGCGGCGGGCATCGCCTACGCGCTGCTGGAGTTGGCCTCCGCCACGGGTGACACGCGCTACCGGGATCTCGCGGAGCAGGCGCTCACCTACGAGCGGGCGCTCTTCGTGCCGGAGCGCGGCAACTGGAAAGATCTCCGCGAGCCCGAGTCCTCCGCCGAGGGCGCCAGCACCGGCTTCATGGTGACGTGGTGCCATGGCGCACCGGGCATCGCGCTCGGCAGGCTGTGCTCGCTGCGGCACATGGATGGAGGGGAGATTCGCGCGGAGCTCGACACGGCGCTCGACACCACCCTGCGCGAGGGCTTCAGCGGCAGCCACTGCCTGTGCCATGGAGACCTGGGCAACGTGGAGCCGCTGTACCTGGCGGGCGAGGTGCTCGGCGAGCCGCGGTGGAGCCACATCGCCCGGGAGCGCGCGGCCCACATCCTCCACCAGGGCCGTACGCGCGGCTGGCTGTGCGGACTGCCCCGGGGTACGGAGACCCCGGGACTGCTGATGGGACTGGCCGGGATCGGCTACGGCCTGCTGCGGCTGGCGTCACCGGAGCGCGTGCCCTCGGTGCTCACCCTGGCCATGCCCTGAGTCAGCGCCGCGACGCCGCGAGGACGCGCAGGAAGGTCAGGCTCCGGCGCAGCCACCGCACCGGGGCCGACACCAGACGCCCCAGCGCCCACTGGCGGCGCGGTGCCCAGCGCCTGTCCAGCAGCGACTCCAGCGCCGGGCCCGTGCCCACCAGCACCGCCGGCTGCATCCGCGCGGCCACGTACTGGCAGAACAGCTCCTGCTTCGGCGTCTCCATGGACACCAGCACCAGGTGCGGACGCGTCAGGGCCATGCGCTCGATCAGCCGATCCACCCACGGGCCCCGCCCGTCCTCGGACCCACCCGCTGCGGCCACGCCCACCGAGAGCAGGCCATACCTGTCCCTCAGCGCGCACGCGGTCCACTCGGCCAGCCCCGGCTGATCCGCCACCACGAGCACGCGCCAGGCCCGCGTGCGGGCCAACCTGGCCAGCGCGGGCAACCACCGCTCGCCCTGCTCCTGCAACGGCGCTCCGATCACCCGCGCCGCACGCACCAGCGCCGCGCCGCCCGCCAGCGACAGCTCCGCCGTGGCGAGCGCCTCGCGCAGGGACGCGTCCGCCTCGGCCCGGACGATCTGCTCCACGCCCGGCGTGAGAATGTGTCCACCCTGGCCACCGGCCACGAGCCGCTCGATACACGCGAGCACCTCGTCGAGGCGCCCCATGTCCAGCGGAACGTGGCCGATGCGCACACGCGGGAAGGCCCGTCCGGGCTCCCGCTCGAACTTCCTCGGTGCTGGAAGCGCGAGACTCCCTGGTGGCGTCTCCAGCCCGACAACCCCAATCATCACCCGCCTCCTCCTGGCGCCCTCAGTGGGCTCGGACAGTGGTGTCACGCACCACGATCTGCCAGGGGGGTCTGACGGTTTGATGACCGGGGACTGACGACGGAGTCACATCCGTCCCCGGTTTTTTCCGTTGCCCTAGAGATCCGGAGGAGGCCGGACACCCAGGTGACACGCGCGCAACGCCAGCTGGGTCCGGTTCTCCGCTCCCAGCTTGCGGTACAGCTGTGTCACGTGCGACTTCACGGTCCGCTCGGCGATCTGCAGGTGCGCGGCGATCTTCAGGTTGTCCGCGCCTCCGGCCACGTACTGCAGCACCTCGCGCTCCCGCTGCGTGAGGGTGAGCAACACGCTCGCCGTGGCGGCCGCCACCGGTGGATGCTCGAAGTCATTGCGCAGCAGCTGCACCGGGAAGAGCTTCTCCCCGCGCACCAGTGCGTTGACCGCCGTGCACACCGCGTTCGTCGTCAGGCTCTGCCGGAAGAGGTAGCCCGAGGCCCCCTCGTCGAAGCACTGGGAAACGAAGTCCTGTGCATGCGCCGAGGACAGCACGAGCATCCGCACCTCCAGCCGGCGCTTGCGCGCCTCACGCAGGAGGTTCAGCCCGTCCGTGGCCGAGCACCCCATGTCCGCGTTGCCTTCCGGCTCCACGTCCAGAATGGCCACCTGAGGCGGATCCGTCCCGATGCCGTCCAGGAGGGTCCTCACGTCCCGGGTCACCCACAGGACCTGAACACCTTCTCCCTTCAGCCCATCGGCCAGTCCCTGCCAGGCCGCCCACGGTCCTTCCAACAATCCAACCCGCACTTCTGTCTGATTCGTTGCCATGCGAAGGCCCCCCAGCCGTCATGGCGTACACATACTGCTCGAGACGCACTGCACCGGTCCTATCAACACCCGCGGCTCCTGATGTGGGTCGGGCTGATTCTTCGCAAGGGTGTTCGTCCTACCGGCCAGCACCTTCCACAACCTGTTGACGCTTTGCGCTCTCCCGAGTCGCACCTCCGACGTCTAGTGGAAAGATTCGACCCATCATTACCACCGGTTCACCCACCGTGCGACCGGGGCTTCCCACGAATGTCCATCGGATTGGCATCCGTCCAGTCGCGATCCACGCCAATTTGCCGCTGACTGTGCACGGGCATACCGATAACCCCTGGAACTGTCGGGTGGTGTTCGATTCCAGGGTCCACGGGCGGATGGCCCGGAGGACAGGGAGCGGCCTTCGGAGGCGCCTTGTGCGGCGGCATCGCCGCTCTACCCTGAGTGTAGGGGCCGCACTCCAGGGTGGGTACGGCCCGAACCCAAGGAGGGACATGTCATGGCGGATCTTCCAGTGCGTCGAGGAAGCGGCTCGCCCGTTGGACGGTGGACGCGAGGGTTGGATCCCTTCGAGCGGATGAAGGAGTTGATGGGGTTCGATCCGTTCGAGCAGATGGGCCGGATGGTGAGCGGTGGTGAGGCCCCGTTGGGCTTCATTCCGGCCTTCGAGGTGAAGGAGACGAAGGACGCCTACATCTTCAAGGCGGACCTGCCGGGGGTGAAGGAGGGAGACCTGGACATCACGCTCACGGGTGACCGGCTCACCATCAGCGGCAAGCGGGAGACGGAGAAGGAGGAGGACTCGGACCGCTTCTACGCCTACGAGCGGAGCTACGGCTCCTTCAGCCGCTCGTTCACGCTGCCCGAGGGCGTGGACCCGAACAACGTCAACGCGGAGCTGAAGGACGGCGTGCTCAACCTGCGGTTGCCCAAGCAGCCCGAGATGCAGCCCAAGCGCATCCAGGTGAGCACCACGGACAAGCAGGGCAAGGTGAAGGCCTGAGCCCGCGGGAAGAGAAACGAGGGGGCCCGGACGCGGGGGGTTGGAGTCAGCTCCAGCCCCCTTCGTCATTCCAGGCGTCTCGGCGGCTCAGATGGTGCGCTGCCACAGCTCGCGCATGTCGGCGGGCAGCTGGCCGATGACGTCCTCGATCTCCCCCTCGGAGACCTGATCCCTCACCGCGGTGAAGACGGCGCGGATCTTCCGCTCGGCCTCCAGGGAGTCCACGTCCAGGTCCTCCGACACCATCTGGATGAAGCCCTCCTTGCCGAACTTGCTGGCCGGCTTGCCCAGGTGACGCTCGCAGCGGATGAGCAGATCCTGCAGCTTGCCAGGCAGCTGGGCCTCCAGGTGCGCGGCCTCCTCGCCGAAGAGCCGCTGCTCCAGCACGCAGAGCACCGAGACCGCGGCGCGCTCCGCCTCTTCCTCGTTCATGGAGCCGAGGACCATGAGGTTGCGCAGGAAGGCCTTGTAGGTCTGGTTGCGCCGGGTCTCACTGCGCTGCTCGCGCCGCGTCTGCAGGTCCACCCCCGACAGCCGCCGCGACTGGCCCTCCGTGCCCTGCGACTCCTGGTTGATGTTCGTCCCGTTCCGATCCGTGTCCGCCATGGTGCTCCTCCCTCGGGCTGATAGGGGTTCCCTCTGACCTTGACCACGCCCGCGCAAGGCGTGCAGCGGGGGCGGCGCCATCAGGAGTGAGCCCTGGCCCCCGCCCGGGCGGACCTGCGGGCGCGTTCCGGCTAATCTCCCGGGCGAATGGATTCCGCCCCCTCTCCGAGCCTCGAGGTCGCCACGCCCGAGCGGGTCTCCCTCTCGTTGCCGGTGGCGGGCATCGGCTACCGGTGCCTCGCCTACCTGGCCGATCTCTTCCTGCTCTTCCTCTTCTGGGTCGTCGCCTACTTCACCTTCACGCTGCTGGTGAGCGACGTGCTCGGCTTCTTCCAGGGCTTGTCCGGCCTGATGCAGACGCTGCTGGTGGTGGGGGTGTTCGCCACGCAGTGGGTGTACTGGACGGCGGCCGAGCTGCTCATGGGAGGGCAGACGCCGGGCAAGCGCCTCGTCGGCATCCGGGTGGTGCGCGTGGACGGCTCGCCGGTGGGCGCGCTGGAGAGCGCGGTGCGCAACCTGGTGCGCATCGTGGACTTCCTTCCGCTCTTCTACGCCGCTGGCCTCCTCAGCGTGCTGCTGACGCGCCAGCACCGGCGGCTGGGAGATGTGCTCGCCGGCACGCTGCTGGTGCGCGAGGAGCGCATCGACCTGGACAAGTACACCGCCACCCCGGCCCCGCCCGGGGCCCTGCCCGCCTCCACGCACGCCGAGCGGCTCACGTCAGAGGACATGGAGCTCATCCTCTCCTTCCTGGCCCGGGCGCCGGAGCTGGAGCCGGAGGCCCGGAAGCGGCTGGGGACGAAGCTGGTGGAGCGCTACGGGGGGCTCGACGAGGCGGGGCGCGCCACCGTGCTGGCCTCGTTGCAGAGCACCGAGGCCTTCCTGCGGGCCCGTGTCCAGACGGAGCGCTGAGTGGCCACGCCCCTGCCCGCCTTCGTCACCCGCCGCCGTCCCGACTGGGAGGCCCTGAAGGAGTTGCTCGCCCGGCAGCGCGCGGGCACCCTGCGGCTGGGGGAGCTGCACACGCTCGATGTCCTCTACCGCCGGGCGGCGGCGGACCTGGCGCACGCGCAGACCTTCTACGCGGGCACGGACGTGCACCGCTTCCTCAACCAACTGTGCGGCCAGGCCTACGGTGCCATCTACCAGCCACCGCGCGAGCGGCTGGCCTCCACCCTGGCCTTCTTCCGCCACGACTTCCCCCGCACCCTGCGCGCCAACGGGGCCTTCGTGGCCGCCAGCGCGGGGCTCTTCTTGCTGGGCATCCTGCTGGGGGCGGTGGTGGTGCTGCTGGAGCCGCGCGGCGCGGAGCTGCTCGTCCCCGAGAACCTGCGCGGCTTCATCGCCCGCGGGGAGATGTGGACGGATGGCATCCTCACGGTGTCGCCGCCCAACGCGGTGGCCTCGGGCATCGCCACCAACAACCTCACGGTGACCATCGTCACCTTCGCCTCCGGCATCCTGCTGGGGCTGGGAACGGTGTTCGTGCTCATCAACAACGGCGTGCACCTGGGCTCGGTGGCCGCCCTGTGCGTGCACGAGGGCATGGGCGCGAAGCTCTTCGACTTCATCGCCGCACACGGGCCGGTGGAGCTGTCCATCATCGTCATCGCCGGAGGCGCGGGGCTCATGGTGGGCCAGGCCCTCATCGACCCCGGCGAGCTGCCCCGGGGACAGGCCCTGGCGCTGCGGGGGCGCGAGGCCGTGAAGCTGGTGCTCGGCTGCGCGCCCTTCCTCGCCCTCATCGCCGTGGTGGAGGGCTTCGTGTCCCCCGGCGACTTCTTCCCCACGTGGGTGAAGGCCACGCTGGGACTCGCGCTGGGGGCCTTCTTCTGGCTCTATCTGCTGCGCGCCGGCGGCAGCGGGGCCAGGGCCGGCGCGGCCTCCTGACGCAGGGAGGTGAGGACGGGCCTCTCACGCTCGTCCACCTCCAGGCGGAAGACGTCGGGCCGGGCGTAGTGGCCGCACGGATCGAAGTCGAGCCGCGCCCGCGTCAGCATTCCGAGGTCCAGGTCCGCCGTCAGCACGCCCTCCTCGCCCCAGAGAGGACCGGCGAGCACCTCGCCAAACGGGGAGATGATGACGCTGCCGCCCCGGGACAGGACGTGGGGAGCGTCCGCGGGCAGGGGCTCCTCGCGCAGAACCTCCTCCGGGTACATGTCGCGGGTGACGAACTGGTTGCACCCGAGCACGAAGCACCGGCCCTCGGAGCCGATGTGGCGCATCGTCGCCTGCCACGTGTCGCGGTTGTCGGCGGTCGGGGCGAGGTAGAGGTCCACGCCCTTGGCGTACATCGCCGTCCGGGCGAGCGGCATGTAGTTCTCCCAGCAGATGAGCCCGCCGAGCCGGCCAAAAGGTGTCTCCACCGTGGAGAGCGTGCTTCCATCGCCCTCGCCCCAGATGAGCCGCTCGGAGCCGGTGGGCTTGAGCTTGCGGTGCTTCGCGAGCAGCGCGCCATCCGGCCCGAAGTAGAGCAGCGTGCAGTAGAGCGTGCCGCGCGTGAGGGAATCGCGCTCGATGACGCCGATGGCGAGGTAGACGCCGTGCTCGCGGGCGATGCCGCCGAGGTAATCCGTGGCCGGGCCGGGGATCTCCACGGACTGCTCGTTGTAGAGCTGCCAGAGGCGGCGGCCGTTCTCGGTGCGGCTGCCCACGAGGAAGCCGAAGCCGAGCCCCCGGGGATAGGCGGGGATGAAGGCCTCGGGGAAGAGCACGAGGCGCGCCCCGGTGCGGGCGGCACGGGCGGTCCACGAGGCGACGCGCTCGAGCGAGGCGTCTCGGTTGAAGAGCACGGGAGCGGCCTGGACGACCGCGACACGGACCTGCTGGGCTTGCGACATGCGGCGCACCATAGGCCAACGGAGGGCCCGTCAGGAACACGCGGCGTTTCGCGTCTGATTTCGCATGACGGATGAAGCAGCCGTCCCGTTCGTCTAACGGCTCAGGATGCTGGCTTTTCATTCCAGCGATGAGGGTTCGATTCCCTCACGGGATGCCACCGCTTCAACCAGACATATAGGGACGTAGCTCAAGGGTAGAGCACCTGCCTGATAAGCGGGAGACGGCAGTTCGAGTCTGCTCGTCCCTACTTCCGCCGGTTCCATACGCAGACACGCGTGTAGCTCAACAGCAGAGCACCGGTTCGACACGCCGGAGATCAGGGTGCGACTCCCTGCTCGCGTAATTCGGGGTCATCGTCCAACAGGAAGATGCCGCCATCGCAAGTGAGAAAATTGGGCTGGCCGCCGGGGCGGAATCGGGCTTTGCACGCCTGATGTGCCGGGTTCGACTCCCGGCCGGTCCATTCGGCATCGGGAGTCGTGCCAAAGTGGGAGCCACATGAAGCGATTGATCATGTTGGGTCTGCTGGGGCTGAGCACGTGCAAGCAGGAACTCCCGCCGGTGGAGGAGAACCCGAGCACCTGCCCGATTCCGGGAAACGGCCTCGGGTCCGCCCCGTCAACCGCGCGGACACCGGTGGAGAGCACCGCGCTCACGCGCCGCCTCCTCGGGCCAGACGAGGAAGGCCGCGAGCCGGTGCTGGTGCGCTTCCGCCAGCACACCGGTGTGCAAGCCGCCTCGGCCCCCCTGCTCCGCCAGGCCCTGGTGGAGCGAATGGGTGGCCAGGTGAAGTACCACTGGCGCGGCCTGAGCATGCTCGCCGCTCGCCTGTCCCCGCTGGCCCGCGAGGCACTCGCCCACGAGCCGGAAATCCTCTCCATCGAGCCAGACCACCCCGTCCACGCGCTCGGCCTCACCAGCCCCCATCCCAGCGGCTCCCCCGGGGAGTACACCGAGGGAGTGAAGCGGGTGCAGGCTCCCGAGGTGTGGGATGCCAACGGGGATGGACTCCTCGACCCTGGCGCTCCCACGGGCGAGGGCCTCAAGGTGTGCGTCATCGACAGTGGCATCGACGACCGGCACCCGGAGTTGAGGGGGCCGTACCTCCCGGGCCAGGGCCTCGGGAAGGACTTCATCGACGGCGATGACGACCCGAAGGATCAGGACGAGAACGGCGTCTGGGGCGGAGGCCATGGCACCCACGTGGCGGGGATCATCGCCGCGCAGCTCGGAATGGGCGGCTGGGTGGACCCCACGGACAGCACCCTCCACCCCAACGGCGTGGTGGGCGTGGCGCCCGGTGTCACCCTCCTCGTCGCGAGGGTTCTCGACACGCAGGGCAACGGCGCCATGTCGGATGTCATCGAGGCCCTGGGCTGGTGCCAGCAGCAGGGCGCGCGTATCGCATCGCTCTCGCTGGGCTCGACCCAGGCGGGCGCCGCGGACAAGGACGCCTTCGACGCGGCCTGGGCCGCGGGCATGCTCTCCATCTCGGCCATGGGCAACGCGGGGAACGACGACCCGGACAACCCCCCGCCAGAGGTCTACCCGGCCGCCTACGCCAGCGTCCTCGCCGTGGGCGCGGTGGACTCCGAGGACCAGCACCCCAGCTTCTCCCAGCTGGGCGAGCACCTGAGCCTGGTGGCACCCGGCGTGGGCGTGCTCTCCACCACCCTCGTGGGCGACGCCTTCTCCGAGGTGGAGGCCGAGGGCGAGCTGTACAGCTCCCGGGGACTCGCGTACGCCGGGCGCGGGCAGTACACGGGCACGCTCCTCGACTGCGGACAGGCCGCCAGCGCCAGCTCCTGCCCGGAGACCGCCTGTGACGGCTTCGTCGCCTTCGTGGAGCGAGGCACCCTCCCCTTCGCGGACAAGGTGAGGAACGTGCAGGCCCAGGGCGCCCGCGCCGTCATCATCGCCAACAACGATCCGGCCGCGGCCGAGGGCTCGTTCACCCTGGGGAACCCGGGAGACTGGCCCCCCGTGGTCTCGGTGTCCCAGGTGACGGCGAGGGCCCTCGTGGGGCGGCTCGGTAGGCCCGTCCGGGTGGAGCTGAAGGGCTCGGATTACGCCCGCCGCAGCGGCACCTCCATCGCCGTGCCCCATGTCTCCGCCGCCGCCGCGCTGCTGTGGAGCGCCCGCCCCGGCCTCACCCGCACCCAGGTGCGCGACTTCCTCGAGCGCTCCGCGAAGGAGCTCGGGCCTCCAGGCCGCGATCCGGCGTTCGGCTTCGGACTGGTGCAGGCCCGGGCGGCGCTGGAGCTGATGGCGAAGGAGCTCCCTTGAACGGCGAACGGCCGGAAGGCGTGGGGCGCCCTCCAGCCGTCTGCTCACGTCAGCAACGGACGCCGCTTACGGAGGCGCCTGGAGGCACCGGCCGTCAGCCAACCCCACGCTGCCGTTGTTGGTGTACATCGGGCTCGGCTTCGGCGACTGGTACGGATCGGAGTACTCGCCGTTGGGGCAGCGCCCGCTCGACGAATTGCAGCGCGAATAGCCACTCTTGTAGAAGCCGTAGTGCAGGTGGCACCCGCTGGAGTTGCCGGTGGTGCCCACGTAGCCGATGACGGTCTGCGTGTTGACGGACTGCCCGCTCGAGACGAGCACCTGGGACATGTGCGCGTAGCGGGTCTTCAGGCCGTTGCCGTGGTCCACATCCACCCGGAGGCCGTAGCTGGTGTCGCCGCTGTTGTACACGTAGGCCGTGCCGCTGGCGGACGGGTAGAGCTTGTAGCCGCAGTCGTCATAGTACGTCCCACAACCCGAGTCGGACCGGTTGAAGTCGATGGCGTAGTAGTCGTCGTTGCAGTTGCCGTGGGCGAGGTTGCCCCAGAACGAGCCGGCGGCGCCCGCCTTCCACCAGGTCCCCACGTAGAAGGGCAGGTTGAGCTGGATGGGCGTGTTGGGCGCGATGGAGCCGCTGTCGCTCCCCGTCCAGGAGGTGCAGGAGCCCATCGCCGAGACGTTGTTGACCTCCATGGACTGCACGGGCTGCAGCTCCTTCAGGGGGGCGGCCAGCGCCTCGAGGTCCTGGGCGGGACGGGGCTCACCCTGGCTGGCACGATCCTCGGCCAGGGACCGGAGCTGATCGAGGATGGGCAGTGCCGCCTCCAGCTTCCGCGTCTCCACGGGCAGGATGGTGGCGAGCAGGATCTTCCCATCCTCCCAGGGCAAGGCGACCTCCAGCGCGGAGTACTGCCCCTGCTGGATCCTGTAGGCGAGGCCGGTGCGCCCGGCGAGGTTGTACTGGGCCAGGTTCTCCAAGGTCGCCTGACCCATGGGCTCGCCGTTGAGCTCCGCCAGCCGCCGCTGGACCCACTGCCCCACCGGGCTGCCATCCTCCGGAACGACGGTCGTGATGTCGACCTTGACCGTATCGTCCGTCAGGCTGTGGGAGCTGTGATCCGGCCGGGTGTTCTCCACCTGGGAGACGTCATAGTTGGCGATCGTCAGCACCCCCACGCCGATCCGGCCCGTGGGAACCACGGCGAACCAGCCCGCCGGCAGATCCACGACGACATCGTTCAGCTCGCTGATGACCGTGGCCTGACCCGCGACGAGGGACGGCCCCTTCGCGTCAGCCTCCACCGCGGTCTCGGGCTCCTCGAGCGCACCCGGGCTGCAGCCCGGCGCCATCAGCGCGCCCGACAAGAGCAAGCCGCACATGGACAGAAGACCGTTTCTATTCCTGCGCATGAGAGATCGATGTGTCGCCATACAGGGCACCATGGGGGCTACGGGGGGGGCAGAGAGATTTCTCTCTCTCTCTTCAAGAAGAAGGGCCCGGATATCCCCGCATCCCAAGAAAATAATTAAAACCGGAATTTCCGCCCCATCAGGCCCAGAAGGCCAGCAGGGCGCCCGCGGCGGTGGCCACCACGTTGACGGTGTCGTTGCCCAGCCAGGAGAAGCCCCGCAGGGGCCGGGCGGAGCGGCCGCACCGGTGCACCCGGCGCTCGGTCTCCCGGGCACAGGCGTCGCACCAGCGCACGTCCTGCACCGTGGCGCCCAGGAAGCTGTCCACCAGCGAGCCCACCACGCCCGCCAGCACGAGCCAGGGGATGAGTGCCACCGGCGCCCCCGCGAGCACGGCCACCCCACCGACGAAGGCGGCACCCGCGGTGGAGGCCAGCAGCCCGGCTCCCGACACGGCGCCGGACGTCCCGGGCGGCACCTGCCGCAGCGTGGTGACCAGCCTCGGTGGCGAGCGCGAGAGCACGCCCAGCTCCGTGGCCCAGGTGTCCGCGTTGGCGGCGACCAGCGCCCCCAGCATGGCCAGCGAGTAGCGCGCGTCTCCGGTGACGGCCAGCAGCACCGCCGCCAGCGCCGCCACGCCCCCATTGGCCAGGGCCTGCCCCAGATCTCTCGTACCCGTCTTGGCGTACTCCTCCTCCACGCCAGCCTTCCGGGCGCGGAACGTCTTGGAGAGCGCGCTCGAGGAGATGAAGAAGCCGAGCAGCGCCGCGGCCCCCACGGCCCCCGCCAGCCCGAAGACGGGCGTGCCGACGAGGATCGCCCCCAGCACGCCGCTCGGGCTCAGCGAGCCCCGCGCCCAGGACAGCATGCCGATGGCCAGGGCGATGCCCGCTCCCACGCCCAGCCCCCAGGCGTGCACGGGCGGCACCAGGTAGAGGACGGCCCCGGCGGCCAGCGGCACCCAGAGGTTGTCCCGGCCCTTGATACCGAGCGCCTCGGCGCAGGTGGCCACCACGGCGCACAGCACGGCCAGCGGCACCCGCGGCATCTCCGGCGCGAGGCCCGGCATCCACGTCAGCACGGCCAGCACGGCCACGAAGGTGCCGGCGCACATGGCCAGCGAGCCCTCCAGGCTCTTGTGCTCTCCCCCGAGCGTCTCGTAGCGGTGGCGCCCAAAGCGCCGGCCCACCAGCGACGCCAGCGCATCTCCCACGGCCATGGCCATGACGCCCCCCGCCGCCGCCGCCGGCTTGTCCCACGCCAGCCACACCAGGAGCGAGTAGGCGACCGGGAACCAGACCGTGCCCAGGTTGTCGGGCTCGGCCTCCACCGACTTCAGCAGCCGTTTGCGATGGATGTACGCGTTGGCCACCGCCGCCGTCGCCGACGGCACCACCGCCAGCGCCCGGCTCTCGAAGAGCCCCAGCGTGCCGAAGATCCAGAAGCCCACCCCCACGTGGATGATCTTCCGCGCCACCTCTCGTGACGCCCCCAGCCGCAGGGCCAGCTCCCCCGCGGCCACGCACATTCCGACATACCCGTAGGACCAGAGAAGCGCCTGGATGTCCTGGCTCATGGGCCCCGATTGTAGTCAGCCCTCGAACAGCCCCCCAAGGCCAGGAATCCCCACCAGCGATTGCCTCTCAAAACACAAGCCCGAAATGCGGGACTGGGGCCAAAAGCCCCGGGGGGGATTCACAAGGAAACATCATCCGGGTCATCATCTGCTCTCGACTCAACACCGTCGACTCTCCCCACACCCCTCCTGACCCGCAAGTGCGCCCGCGCGCCACGAGGCGTGTGCCCCCAACAGGTTCCGAAGTCCCGCAGTCTCCGAAGCAGAGGTACGGCTCCATCCCCACCGGGTGACCATGTCTCAGAAGAAGAAGTGGATGTTCTTGGGTGTGACGACAGTCGCTGGGCTCGCCGCGTGCGCGCCGCAGGCCGTCACCGCGTACAACAACTGGAAGCAGGAGCGCCGCAACGCGCTCATCGCCAAGACGGAGCAGGCCATCGCCCAGGGGCTGGATCACATCCCCTGGATGGACAGCCTGCGGTCCGAGCACGAGGAGGAGGAGAACGAGGGCCTCACCTCGTCCGGGGAAGAGAACGAGGAGGAGGAGAAGGACGACGCCGCGCTCCGCCGGCTCGCCAACCTCGCCGAGATCGGCCCTCGTAGCCCCGAGTACCACCAGCAGTTGCTGCGGATCGCCGCCGCCGAGGCCCGTAAGTGGAACGGCCTGGCCGGTGACGCCGCCATGCGCGCGAGTGGTGATGGCAGCGCCATCTCGCCGACGCCCGCGGGCACCGCGGCCTGGACGAACCTCGGCCCGGCCACGGCGCGCTCCTCGTACAACGGCACCTACTACAAGTCGATCGACTCCGGCCGTCTGACCAAGATCCGCGTCAAGCCGGGCGATGCGAAGACGGTCTACATCGCCACGGCCGGCGGCGGCGTGTGGAAGACCTCCAACTTCAGCCAGTACCCCACCTGGAAGCCCATCACCGACGGGCTCGGCTCGCTCGCCGTGGGCGCGTTGGATCTCGATCCGAACGACGGCAAGACGGTCTGGATCGGCCTGGGTGACGCGTTCGATCAGCAGGGCGGCGGCCTGGTGAAGTCCACCGACGAGGGGAAGACCTGGGGCGAGCCCATCCTCCTCTCCGCGACGCACCCGGTGGACGGCCAGCCGACGATCACCAACAACGTGCGCGACATCCGCATCGATCCGGCCAACGTCAACAACATCCTCGTGGCCACCAACGACGGCTTCTACCGCTCGACCGATGGCGGCGCGACCTTCAACTTCATGGACCTGCCGAACACCGCGGCCACCGGTCCGGTCCGCGAGGCCACCTGGAGCCTCGTGTACCTGGGCAAAGGCACGGACGGCGCGTCGCAGTGGCTGGTGAGCGGTGCGTACGCCTGCCCCGGCGGCCAGCCTCCCCACCCCGCTTCCGGCACGCAGAACCGGCTGCTGAGCACCGACAAGTGCGCCTCTAACCCCGCCGTGGGCAACTACGGTGACATCTGGAAGAGCACCGACTCCGGCGCCACCTGGGTCTCCTCCCGCGCCAGCGGCATCCTGCCCGCCACCGTGACCGGCTCGGGCGCCACCGACATCAGCCACATCCACCTGTCCGGCAGCGGCACGGCGGACCCCGCGGCCACCGTCGTCTACGCCATTGGTGGCTCGCTCAACGACGCCGCCTCGGCGACCAACGCGGTGCTCAAGAGCGTGAATGGAGGCAACACCTGGACGGTGGTGGCCACCAAGAGCACGCCCCTCACCAACCCCACCACCCCCGGCACCAACTGCACCACGATGGACGTGGGCCATGACCAGAGCTGGTACAACCTGGCCATCGCCGCGGATCCGGCGGACCCCAACCGGGTGCTCGTCGGCGGCAACCTCTGCGGCGCCCGCTCCTCCGACGGTGGCGCCACGTGGCAGAACATGGGCCACTGGCTGCCCCAGGGCGGTGGCGGCCTCACGGCCGATGGCTTCCTGCCGTACGTGCACGCGGACTGGCACACGGCCACCGTCGTGCGCGTGGGCAGCAGCTACATGGCGCTCGTCGGCACCGACGGCGGCCTGTCCGTCTCCCGCGACGTGTTCGACGCCCCCACCGGCGCCCAGGTCAACTGGGACCACCCCAACATCGGCCTCGTGACGCAGCTCCCCTACTCGGTGGGCAGCGGCGATCCCGTCTACGGCAACGCCAGCGTCGTCTTCTCCGGCCTGCAGGACAACGGCACGCGCTTCCGCCTCCTCGAGGACGAGACCTTCATCGCCGATTACGATCTGCAGAACTGGGATCAGATCCGCGGCGGTGACGGCATCGGCACGGCGGTGACCCGCGACTCGCGCGGCCAGAACCCCGTCTATTGGATCTCCGTCCAGAGCCAGTGGCTCTACTGCCAGCCGCGCCTGCGCGACTGCAGCCGCGCCTCGCGCATCGAGGGCGGCGTGGAGACCCCCAACTACACGCGCGTCACCGTCGCGCTGCCCTCCGGTGACAGCTACCCGTTCTTCATCCGCTACAGCCCCACGTACGACGCGCAGGGCTCGGTCGTCGCGCCCTCCTCGCTCAACCTGTGGAGGATCAGCATCGATCCGGTGTCCGATCGCCCGTCGGCCGCGCGGCTGACGCCCAGTGGCATCGTCGTGGCCGGCGCGACCCGCGGCCCCCGTGGCCTCGGCGTCAGCGCCTCGCCGCACGTGTACACCGTGGACGGCGTGCCGGCGCGCATCTACGGCCTGCCGCTGAGCAGCGGCGCCTCGGCCCTGCTGGTGGACAAGGGCAGCACCGTCTCGCTGCGCGGCGGCGCCACCATCCTCCAGGTGCCCAACGGCTCGGGCGGGTTCGACCAGCTCGGCTTCATCCAGTCGGTGTCCATCCCGCGCAAGCCGGAGAGCCTGGGCGGCACGGACATCACCAAGACCTGGCTGGTGTCCACCGTGGCGAGCGCCAACCTCGCCGGTGGCCCCATCCCCGACTCGGTGGGCCACCTCTTCAAGACCAACGACGGGGGCGCCACCTGGGTGCCCTTCCACGGCAACGGCACAGGCTTCGATCTGCCCAACGTGCCGGTGTGGGTGGTGCGCTTCGACCCGGGCGATCCGACGGACTCCACCGTCTACGCGGGCACCGAGCTGGGGCTCTACCGCTCCACCGACGGCGGCAACACCTGGGCCCGCTACGGCGTGGGCCTGCCGCAGGTGCGCGTCTATGACCTGAGCATCGCCTCCAACGGCAGCCTGCTGCGCGTGGCCACCTACGGCCGCGGCGTGTGGGAGATCCACCCGAAGAGCGAGCCGAGCGCCACCGCGGGCACCGGCGACTGGGATGGCAACGGCGTCGTCGACTACTTCGACCTGGCCGCCATGGCCGGCCGCCTCGGCACCACGCCGGCCACCAGCACCAACCTGCGTTACGACAACACGCTGGACCTGACCAGCAGCCCCACCACCATCGAAGAAGCCGATCTGAGCGCGCTGCTCGGCAAGTTCGGGAGCACGCCATGACCCGAGTCCACACCTCTCAAGCGAACGTGTTCCGTCCCATGACCCGGAACCTCCTCCTGCTGTGCACCGTCCTGCTGGCCGCCTGCGGCGAGGCGCCCACCGTGTCCGTCTTCACGGCGGCGCCGGGCACCATCGCCAAGGGCACCTCCGCCAAGCTCGTCTTCGCCGCCGAGGGCGAGGACAAGCTCACCCTCGAGCCCGGTGTCGGTGACGTCACCGGCAAGAGCGAGGTGGAGGTGACGCCTGGCGAGACGACCACCTACACCCTGGCGGCGCGCAACGGCTCGGGCGTCACCACCAAGACGCTCACCCTCACGGTGGGCCCCACGCCGGCCGCGGGCTTCAAGCTCGTCGCGGCGGGCGCCTTCACCGCGGGCACGCCGGCCAACGTCACCGTCACGGCGGTGGACCCGTCCGGCGCCACCGTGCCCTCCTACGCGGGCACGGTGCACCTGGTGAGCAACGACGGGGCCGCGGAGCTCCCGGCCGACTTCGCCTTCACCGCCGCGGACAAGGGCGTGAAGACGGTGCCGGTGACGTTCCGCACCTCGGGCGCGCGCCTGCTCATCGCCAGCGGCACCGTGGGCGGTGGCATGCTGGGCTCGTTCAGCACCACCAGCGATGCCTTCACCGTGAAGGCCGGTCCGGCCGCCCGGATGAACCTCTCGGGCCTGCTGCCCGAGTCCGAGTCGGGCGCGGAGGTGACGTTCCAGGTGTCCTTCGTGGACGCCTTCGGCAACGTCGCCACGGACTACTCCACCCAGCTGCGCATCCAGACCAGCGATGAGAGCACCCCGGTGCTCGTCGATGCGAGCAACGGTGCCGCCACCATCCGCCTCTCCCTCTTCCGGGCGGGCGTGCAGTCCATCACCGTGCAGGACACGCACAACGACGACGTGAAGACCACGGCCGAGCTCCGGGTGCGGCCGAGCGCCGCAGTGTCCTACGCCCTCTCCGAGCTGCCGGCCACCGCGCGCGTGGGCGAGCCGCTCGCGCTCTCCATCACCGCGCTCGACGCCAAGGGCAACCGCGCCACCAGCTACGCGGGCAAGGTGCGCATCAGCTCGCTGGACGCGGCCATGGAGCTGCCGGCCGACGCGTCCTTCTCGCAGGGCGTGGCGCTGGTCTCGGTCGCGTTCCGTACTCCGGGCAACCAGACGGTGACGGCGACGGAAGTGGGCGGCACCCTGACGGCCACCACCTCCAGCGTGAAGGTGACGTCCGCCGAGGCCGCTCGCATCGTCCTGTCCGGCACGGGTCCGGCCACGGCGGGCGGCGCCTCCGCCTTCACCGCCACGGTGGTGGACACGTTCGGCAACACCGTCACCGGCTACCGCGGCACCGTGGGCTTCAGCTCGACGGACTCCCGCGCGACGGTGCCCGCCGCCTACACGTTCACCGAGACGGACTCCGGCACCCGGACCTTCTCGGCCAGCTTCAAGACCGCGGGCACCCAGTCCGTCACCGTGACGGACAGCGCCCGCGCCGGGCTGACGGTCTCCGGTGCGTTCTCCGTCTCGTCGGCGGACGCCTCGGCGTGTGAGCTTTCGGAGGTGCCGGCCACGGCCACCGCGGGCTCCCAGCTCCCGCTGCGCGTGACGGTGCGCGATGCGTTCGACAACACCGTGTCCGGCTACAGCGGCACGGTGATCATCACCTCCTCCGACACCCACCCCTCGGCGGTCATGCCCGAGGCCGCGGCCTACGCTCCGGCGAGGGATCAGGGCACGCGCCTCTTCGCCGCGAAGCTGGTGAGCGTCGGCGGCCAGACCCTCACCGCCACGGACGTGACGGGCGCCTGGTCGTGCTCGGCCCCGGTGACCATCCATCCGGCCGCGCCGAGGCTCCTCCTGTCCGGCACCGGTCCGGCCACGGCGGGTGACGCCTCCGCCTTCACCGCCACGGTGACGGACATCTTCGGCAACACCATCACCGGCTACCGCGGCACCGTGGACTTCAGCTCGACGGACTCCCGCGCGGCGCTGCCCGCCTCCTACACGTTCACCGAGGCGGACTCCGGCACCCGGACCTTCTCGGCCAGCTTCAAGACCGCGGGCACCCAGGCCGTCACCGTGACGGACAGCGCCCGCGCGGACGTGACGGTCTCCGGTTCGTTCTCCGTCTCGCCCGCGGCGGCCTCGGCGTGTGAGCTCTCGGAGGTGCCGGCCACGGCCACCGCGGGCGCCCAGCTCCCGCTGCGCGTGACGGTGCGCGATGCGTTCGGCAACACCGTGTCTGGCTACAGCGGCACGGTGGCCATCACCTCCTCCGACACCCACCCCTCGGCGGCCATGCCCGAGGCGGCGGCCTACGCTCCGGCGAAGGACCAGGGCACGCGGCTCTTCGCCGCGAAGCTGGTGAGCGTCGGCGGCCAGACCCTCACCGCCACGGACGTGGCGGGCGGCTGGTCGTGCTCGGCCCCGGTGACCATCCATCCGGCCGCGCCGGCGATCCTCCTGTCCGGCACCGGTCCGGCCACGGCGGGCGACGCCGCCTCCTTCACCGCCACGGTGAAGGACACGTTCGGCAACACCGTCACCGGCTACCGCGGCACCGTGGACTTCAGCTCGACGGACTCCCGCGCGGCGCTGCCCGCCGCCTACACGTTCACCGAGACGGACTCCGGTACCCGGACCTTCTCGGCCACCTTCAAGACGGCGGGCGCCCAGTCCATCACCGTGAAGGACAGCGCGCTCGCCGAGGTGACGGGCTCCGGTGCGTTCTCCGTCTCGGCGGCGGCGGCCTCGGCCTGTGACATCTCGGACGTGCCGGCCACGGCCATCGCGGGCACCGCCTTCCCGGTGCGCGTGACGGTGCGTGACGCGTTCGACAACACCGTGTCCGGCTACAGCGGCACGGTGGCTGTCACCTCCACCGACTCCAACCCCTCGGCGGCCATGCCCGAGGCGGTGGCCTACGTGCCCGCGAAGGACCAGGGCTCGCGCCTCTTCTCCGCGAAGCTGGCGGGCTCCGGCGGCCAGATGCTCACCGCCACGGACGTGGCGGGCGGCTGGTCGTGCAAGGCCTCGGTGACCATCAACCCGGCCGCGCCGAGGATCCACGTGGCGCTGCCTGGCGACACCAACGCTGGCTACCCGGTGACGGCGGTGGTGAGCGTGAAGGACACCTACGGCAACCCCATCTCCTACGCGGGCAGCCTCACCTTCAGCAGCTCCGACACGGCCGCGACCCTGCCGGGCACGCTCACCCTCACGGGCGGCGAGAGCGGCACCTCTACGGTGAGCGCCACCTTCAACACCCTGGGCGCGCAGGAGCTCAAGGCCACCCTCGTCGGGGATGCCTCGCTCTCCGGCGCGGGCACCACCGCGGTGCACGGGCTCGTCTACACGGACCCGACGCCCGGCATGGGCAAGGTGCGCTTCGTGGTGAACACGGCCGCCTCCTCGGCGAAGCTGGTGCAGCTGGACCTGGTGGCCAACACCTCGGTGATCGCCACCTCCGGCGGCTCCATCCCCGCGCGCGGCGGCGTCTACTCGGCCGGCATGAACCTGCCGTTGGACTCCACCCGCGTCATGGCCGACACCACCCTGCTGGTGGAGGGCAACGCCCTCAGCCTGGGCTCGGCGCCCAAGGCGGTGGCCGCGGCGCTGCCGGACTCGGGCCCCACCTCGGGCGTCCTCTACACCGGCGTGAGCCAGAAGTTCGACGGCGCGGGCAAGGCGACGGGTGACGTGAGCATCATCCCCGGCCGCGTCTTCTACTCGGTGCGGCTGAAGCTGCCGGCCACGGCCACCGTGGGCACCGTCTTCAACGGCCCCAGCCTGGACACCCGCTTCCGTGCCGCCGTCCGCAACCGCGCCGGTGACGAGGTGATGTCCAACGCCGACTTCGCCATCGGCAAGCTCGAGGTCCGCTAAGCCTCCCAGCCGAGGGGCAGGCCGCGTGCCCTGCCCGTCCCCGAGCCTCCTCCTGCCCCAGGGCGGGAGGGGGCTTCTTCATTTTTGAGAATCAAGAACAATACGTGAAATCACGTACCGGGCGGCTCCCTCATTCTTCCTACCTTTGGTGCTTTGTCAGTTTTTCTTTGGGTATGCTACCCTACCGCAGATAAGCGCAGAGCCACCCCGGTGGGCTCAGCGCACACCCCTGAATGAAGACCGGCGCCCCCCGCCGGACCCCCCTTCCGGAGGACAGACACGGATGAAAGCGCTGCGCATTCGCCCCCTGGTCGTTCTGTGCCTCATGACGTTGCCCTTCGTTGCGAGTGCAACGGACGTCCGCTTCGAGCAAGGCTCGCTCATCATTCCCATGCAGCGGGCCTACCAGACCCAGTGTGGGGCGGTTTCGGCCTACGGCCTCATCTACCGGCTGCTGCAGAAGAAGGTGACGGTCTACTGGGCGGTGCAGCCCACCAAGACGAGCCACCACCGCTGCAAGAACGCGGCGAGCGCGCCGGCGGTCAACATCGACGGCTGTGACATGGAGGTGGCCAAGGAGACCGGCTGGCCCGTGTCGCTGTTGAACAACAAGACCGGCACGTTCACCGACGACTTCCTCACCTTCGACAGCACCGACGCCCGCCCCGACTCGACCGACACGGGCGAGACCAGCTTCCGGGTGAACGGCACGGTGAAGCGCCTGCGCTACATGGGCGGCCCCTTCATCATCGAGGCCGCCGAGGCGGCCAGGGCCATCCAGCTGCTGAAGGACGACCCGGACTTCGACAAGTTCCGCGGAGCGGAAGGCGCCGCCAACTGCGCCCCGGGCACGGCCTTCAACGTCCGGCTGCACCGGGCCAACAACGCCTTCGTGGCCCCCATCGCCCGCATCATGAACGAGGTGCCGCCGCCCATCGCGCTCGTCGAGGGCAGTGGCGGCTCGGTGGGCATCCTCCGCCAGTACCTCGCCAATGCCGGCCTGTACTTCACGGGCGCCGAGGGCACCTTCGAGAGCCACGGCAAGATCTTCGACGTGCTCCACCAGGAGCGCGACCTCGTCTCCGACACCACCTACCCCAAGGGCAAGCTCAACTGGGCGCCCAACCCGGCCACGCCGAACAAGACCTACTACAAGGTGATGTGGGCGCCGCACTGGGAGGGCAACACGTCGCAGCAGGAGAAGCTCAAGCAGGGGCTGGCCAACATCGCCCACTTCGCCGACCTGGGGAACAGCATCTTCAACGAGTGCGCCTCCATCCAGACGTACGAGGACAGCTACTGGCCCAACGACAGCAAGCGCACCCACTACAACGACAACGAGCCCACCCAGTTCATGTCGAAGCTGGATCCGGCGAATGCGTCGGGGCCGGGCCTGCAGACCATGGGGACGAGTGAGCTGACGAGCGGTGGTTTCGCCACCAGCGGGCTGGACTGCTCGGATCCGGGCGCCACGGGTGACTGCTACATCTTCCGCAACTACGGGGACCTGTTCAGCCAGAAGGGGGACTACCCGTTCTTCATCACCTCGGGCCTCGTGGAGGGCTTCCGTCCGCGCGCCGGCAAGGACTACGGCCCCGGCACCCTGCGGATGATCACCACGAAGTCGGGCACCTCCGCCAAGAATGGCTGGGACCTGTACATCTCCCGGCCCAAGGACAACAACCGCCAGAAGGGCAACATCCTCTACCTGGCCGGCCACAGCTTCGCGTCCTATACGGCGGGCAACCGCGTCGTCCTCAACACGCTGCTCAACCTCGCCTACAAGCCCAGCTCGCTGGAGACCAGCCGCGCCGAGCCGGTGGCCGACATCCTCTACAAGCCGGACAACACCGTGGACAAGGTGAACGTGCTCTCGGGCACCTTCCTGGACACGCCGCCCCCGGCCCACTTCCCCGAGCGCATCAACTTCCAGATGGGCGCCAAGGGCGCGGACTGGATCTTCCCCTATGTGGAGGGCCGCTTCCGCTCCATCCCGGCCGACGGCATCGGTGACAGCCGCCAGGGTTACGCCAAGAACGCCGAGTGGGAGGCCACCGAGCGCATGCCCCAGCCGGACAAGCGCACGATCTTCACCGTGCTGGGCAGTAACCAGCAGGGGCTCCAGAAGGTGCGCTTCCACCTGGACGAGCTCAAGTCGGGCTGCCAGGACGACGCCACCACCGGCAAGCTGCGCAACGTGTGTGATCTCCAGGAGGCCATCGGGCTGGACCGCAACTCCTCGGGGGTGAGCATCCTGGACCCGGACGGGGACGGCATCGTCGATTCGCTGCTCGCGGCGCTGTTCAATGAGTACAACCACACCAGCCGGCACTTCGTGCAGCGGGTGCGGGGCTTCTGCGTGGCGCACGACATCACGGATGGCACCCCGTACGACGACATGGAGCCCAGCGAGTCCCGGTGCGACAACCGCCAGTTCGGCGAGGTCCGCTCCACGCTCGGCGGCCTGGATCACGCGAGCCCGGCGGTGGTGGGCCGCAGCGACTACATCGAGGTCCAGCGCCCGGACATGGCCTACATCGGCGGCCTGGACGGCCAGCTGCACGCCATCTACCTGCGCGGCTCCATCCCCGGCTCCACGGCGCCCGCGGCGGGCACCGAGCTGTGGTCCTTCATCCCCAAGGGCCAGCTGCCGCGCCTGCGCACCAACGACGCCCGGGTGGACATCTCGCCCGTCGTCTCCGACGTGTACGTGGACTACGACGACGTGAACCGGGACGGCGTGCTGTCTCCGAACGAGCGCAACACCGGCGTGTTCCGCTGGCGCACGGTGCTCGTCTCCGGCTCGGGCCGCCTGGGCGGGGAGATGTTCGCGCTGGACGTGACGGATCCGCGCTTCCCCACCGTGCTGTGGGACGTGACGGCGAACCTGGACAACACGGATGATCCGACGGCGGCCAAGAACATGGCCTTCACGTGGTCCGACGAGATGGGCAAGCCCGCGCCGGACTACGCGAAGCTGGACGAGGCGGTGCGCTCGGGCCCCTACAACTACAAGGACTTCGGCGACTCGCTGGCGATGAACCTGGTGCCGGTGCGCCGGGGCAACCTGCCGTCCTTCCAGGTGATCGTCGCCACCAACGGCGCGAAGAGCGGGGCGCAGCAGATGCAGGTGTTCGCCCTGGACGCGGGCACGGGCCGCAAGCTCTGGCAGTGGGAGCGGCCCTATGGCGCCAGCACCTCCAACTCGGTGCCGGGCGGCACCTCGACGCTGGACATCGACAACGACGGGGCCATGGACCGCGTGTACGTGGGAGACATGGAGGGCCGGCTCTGGGAGCTGGACATCCACACCGGCGCCAACCTCAACTCCTTCAGCAACGCGTCCGTGGGCACCGGCAGCTACCCGCTGTTCTCCACCGACGATCCCCAGCACCCCATCAGCACCGTGCCGGCCATCATGCGGCTGCCGTATGAGCTGGGCTCGGACGGGCTCTTCTCGAAGCTGGGCGTGGGCAAGGCGGCCGCAGGCAAACTGGCGATCGTCTTCGGCACGGCGGGCCCGGACTGGGTGCTCTCGACGAACCCGGCCATCAAGGGCCGGGTGTACGTGGTGGCCTCCAGCCCGGAGGACCTGCGCATCCGCCACCAGCTCACCTACGACAAGGTGACGCCCATCTCCTCCTCGCTGGCGCCCGAGATGGCCCGGTGGGGCACCGCGAAGCAGGGGGCGGCCGTCTTCCTCGAGCTGGCGGAGAAGGAGCGCGCCGTGGGCTCGCCGAAGCTGGTGGGCAGCAAGATCGTGCTCACCACGGCCTACGGCACCACGGACACCAACCCCTTCAAGTCGGACATGCAGGGACGCACCCACGTGCTCGACATGAGCAAGTCGGGCTCGGACGGGGACAAGATCGTGAGCGAGAGCGGCAAGGCGGCGGCCGGCAGTCTGGTGCTGCCCGATGGCACCATCGTCACCCAGAGCATGGTGGGCCTGCAGAAGACGCCGGACAACAGTGCGCTCGGCAGCGTTCCGGTGTCCGGCGTCGCCGGGAAGCGGTCGCCGGGACGGATTGGCTCGTGGCTGGACCTGGGCCGGGCCCTCGCGGAGTAGGTGGAAGCATGCGCAGGCAGAGACATCCTCGAGGCATGACGCTGGTCGAGGTGATGGTGGGCATGGGGCTGGTGGCGGTGGCGATGTTGGCGCTGGTGTCGGCCAACACGCTCGCCGCCCGCGCCTCCAGCCGCTCCTACCGCCACCACATGGCCATGCGGCTGGCACAGCAGCGGGTGGATGTGTTGGCCGTCGGCGAGCAGAAGCTGAAGCTGCGCCCGGTGGCCAGCGGCGCCACGTTCGTCCCGGATGGGACGGCCGTGGACTGCCAGGAGGCCTTCGGGGCCGCGGCCTCGACCGCGGCCCTGGCGGAGCTGTGCAGCGGGGCCACGCCCGACGTGATGGGCTGGGTGGACATCTACGGCCGCCCGTGCAGGCGCACCGGAAAGCCGGAGGAGGGCTTCCACGCCACCTGCCAGTACCGCCGCTACGTGCGTTTCGAGCAGGTCCCCTCGGGCAGCAACCAGGGGGACCTCTGGCGGGTGTTCGTGGCGGTCAGCCACGCGCCCAACGGCCAGTGCAGCAACTTCAGAGAGGGTGATTCCCAATGCGTCGTCACCAGCGCCGTCCTGACCCGCTAGCGCTCGCCCGCAAGCGCCGCTCGGCGCGAGGGCTCACCCTGGTGGAGCTGTTGCTCAGCGCCGCGCTGGGCATCCTGATGCTCGGCGCGGCCGTGGTGGTGTTGCTGGCGGCCGGGCGGATGAGGCGCAACCAGCAGCTGCTGTCGGACGCCAACGAGGAGGCCCGCACAGCCCTGCGCCAGGTGTCCCGGGCCCTGGCCTCCGCGGGAGCGGGCGGCTCCGTCTACAGCTTCACGGACACGGATGGCACGCGGCGGCAGCGCCCTGCCCTGCTCTTCACCAACGGCACCACCGCCCTCAACGGCGCGTCCATGCCGCAGACCCCCGACTCGGTGACGCTGCTGCGCTACGGCGCGGATCGCCGCACCGTGCTGGTGGCGCCGATCGGGACGGACCAGGTGAGCGTGGCCCCGGATGGGCGGCTGCCGGCGACTCCCGGGGTGCATCCGGAGATCTTCCTTCCCGGGGAGAGCGCGCTCATCACCAACTTCCAGCGCTCCATGCTGGTGCCCTTCCGGACCAAGAGCCTCGGCATGGGGTCCGCCGCGCGCAACGTGGTCCAGCTGAGCACGGACATCAATCCCGCGGCGCTGCAGGATGCGCTGATCCCCATCGAGCCGGGGGCCACCGTGTTCCCGGTGCAGGTCGTCCGCTTCCGGGTGATGCACGTGCCCGCGCAGGGCCGGGAGCCGGAGCGGGCCGATCTGGTGATGGAGACGCTGAACTGGCAGACGCTGGATCCGCTCAACCCGCCCCAGCGCCGGGTGCTGGCCAAGGACATCGAGGACTTCCAGGTGCAGTGGGGCTACGACCGCAACGACGATGGCGTGGCGGACGAGGGCTACACCGACCAGGGGCCCACCACCGCCATGATGGATCCGGGGCTCACCTTCGCCCGGCTCACCATCTCGGCGCGCACGAGCAACACCCTCGTCACCAATGAGGGGGAGTACATCGTGAACGAGGAGACCCCCTTCGAGCGAGGCATCGACCTGGGAGGGGGGCCCCGGCCTCCCGTCAGCGGGCATCGCCGCCGGGTGCTCAGCACCGTGGTCCTGCTCAAGAACGTCGCCGCACCCCGTATCTGATGGCTGGAGAGCGTGACATGAAGGCCCGAGCCCCTCGTCGTGGTTCCACCCTGCTGACGGCCCTGGGCGTGACGCTGCTGATCGCCCTGATCATCTTCGGCGCCCTGGCGTACACGGGGGCCGAGCAGGAGCGCAGCGGCCGCTCCGTGCGCGACATCGACGCGCAGACCTGCTCCGAGTCCGCCGCGCAGTGGGGCCGCAAGTACTACAGCGAGAACTACCCCCGCTGGAACCAGATGCTGTCGGGGGTGATGCGCGGCTACAACAACCCGGAGTCGAAGCTGGAGAACATGGCCGCCGATTGGGGCGAGGGCTCCTTCGGCCGCATCGACGGGCAGACCGTCCGGATGCCGGACCGTCCGCCGGACTTCCGGGTCACCATCGCCGACAACATCGACGAGTTCCCTCCGGTGGAGCCCAACCCCTTCCAGGACAATGATCTGCAGGTGGTGCTCCGGGCCGAGTGCCTCAACCCCCGCCTGGCCATCTCGCCGCCGAAGGTGGTGGAGAACCTGGGCGAGACGGCCGAGCCGGATCCGAACAACTGGCGCGGCCGGGTGCTCGCCGAGACGAACGAGACGCGCCGCAACAAGGTCGTCGAGATCGTGCTCATCCACACCCCCAACAACGAGTACAAGGGGCAGCGGGGCAGCGGGGCCAGCGGCGACCAGAACGTCTTCAACTGACCTACGCGCGCTTGAGGGCCACGAGGAAGCGCGCCTCGGCTACCACGGTGCCGTCCGCCGTCTCCAGCCGCACCGGCACCCAGCCCTGCGCCTTGTCCCCCGGCTGGCGCAGCGACTCGCGCAACGCGGCCAGGACCTCGGCGGGGGGCTCGCACACCGCGTACACCGTGCCCCGGGCCTTGGCCCGGAAGTCCGTCTCCACCCGGTTCACCAGCGCCAGGTACGCGCCCATGGGGAAGTGACGGAAGACGAGCATCCCCATCGTCACCTCCATCACCGTCATCATCGCGCCGAAGTAGATGCTGCCCACGTGGTTGCGCGTGCGCCGGGTGAGGGGCAGCCGCGAGCGCGCACGCGTCTCGGACACCTCCTCCACCCGGATGCCCATGCCGGCGGCCGTCGGGATGATGCGCGGCAGCGCCACCGTCATCACCAGGTTGGCCGCGGCCGGAGACACCTGGCGCAGCCTGTCCACGAGCTCGAGCGCGCGCATGAGGCCCCCAGAGCGTCCGTGCCTACCGGCCGCGCGCCGCGGGCAGCGCCGAGGCCCCGCGCACCGCCGACGAACCCGCCTCCAGCGCTTCGATCCGCTTGCGCTGGCGGTGGCGGAGGATCTTCTCGTAGGCGAGGTTCAGCTCGCGCATCTTCGCTTCGGAGCCACCCCGGTCCGGGTGCCGCTCCAGCGCCAGCTCGCGGAAGCGCGCCCGCACCGCCTCGGGAGAGTCCGAGGGCGACACGCCCAGCACCCGGTAGGGGTCCTGATCGTCGATGGCCGCCAACCACGCCTCCAGCCGGTCCTTCACGGCGAGGAACTGCGCGTCCCCCTCCGTCTTCTCCTTCACCGGGTGGGTGCGCATCTTCGCGTCCGCGCGGAGCACGTCCGTGTAGACGCTGGAGACCCAGCGGTGGCACGAGCCGCACCGGAAGTACTTGACCCGTGGCCCCGAGTGGCCGGTCATGCGCACGCCGCAGTGGGTGCACTCGACCTCCACGTTCTCCAGGGTCCGCCAGTTCCAGTTCGTCGCAGCCGCCGCGCTCATGGTGCTCTCGACCTCTCCCGTGCAGGCGCTACAGGCCTGTTGTGGGTGTCAAGGTCCCACGATCCGATCGTCCGTCAAGAAATCTGCAACCAGACGGTCGCGCTGCTAGAAGCGGGCGGATGCTCGACAAGACGATCGCCTTCCTCGGCGCCGGCAACATGGCCGAGGCGCTCATCAAGGGGCTGCTGCGCGCCGGCAACGCGAAGCCCGAGTCCATCATCGCCACCGGGCGCCGGGGGGAGCGGCTGGAGACGCTCCAGCGCACCTATGGGGTGCGGACCACCCAGGACAACTTGGCGGCGGTGCGCGAGGCGGACGTGGTGGTGCTCTCCGTGAAGCCGCAGGCGCTGGACAAGCTGCTCATGCACGTGGCCACGGCGGTGGATCCGAACAAGCTCATCATCTCCGTGGCGGCCGGCGTGCCCATCGCGGCCATGGAGCGGCGGCTGGGGGCGGGGGCGCGCATCATCCGCACCATGCCCAACACCCCCTCCCTGGTGGGCATGGGTGCCTGCGCGCTGTCCCCGGGCGAGCACGCCAGCGAGGCGGACCTGGCGGTGGCCACCCGCATCTTCCAGTCCGTGGGCACCACCACCGTGGTGGACGAGAACCTCCTGGACGCCGTCACCGGCCTGTCCGGCAGCGGCCCCGCCTACATCTTCCTCATCATCGAGGCCCTCTCGGACGCGGGCGTGAAGGTGGGCCTGCCCCGCTACACCGCCCTCAAGCTGGCCGCCCAGACGGTGTTGGGCAGCGCCCAGCTGCTCATCGAGACGGGCGCCCACCCCGGGCAGCTGAAGGATCAGGTGACGAGCCCCGGGGGCACGGCGATCGCTGGCCTGCATACCCTGGAGGCAGGCGGGCTGCGCACCACCCTCATCAACGCGGTGGAGGCGGCCACCCGGCGCGCCAAGGAGCTGGGGGAGCAGTTCCTGGAGAAGTCCTAGGGCTGGCTTATACTGGGGGGCATGAAGATCACCCCGCTCGACATCCGGCAGAAGCGCTTCGAGACGGCCCTGCGCGGCTTCTCGAAGCGTGAGGTGGAAGCCTTCCTGGAGCTCATCGCCGGCGAGTTCGAGGAGGTGGTGAAGGAGAACATCGGCCTGAAGGAGGAGCTCAAGCGCACCCAGCTCAAGCTGGAGCAGCACCTGGAGCGCGAGCGCACCCTGCAGGAGACGATGGTCACCGCCCAGCGCATCAGCGAGGACATGAAGGGCGCGGCCAAGAAGGAAGCGGAGATCATCCTCGCGGACGCCGAGCACCAGGCGGAGAAGATCGTCCACGGCGCCCACCAGCGGCTGGTGCAGGTGGTGGAGGACATCAACGAGCTCAAGCGCCAGCGCGCCCAGTTCGAGTCGCAGGTGAAGTCGGTGGTGGAGGCGCACCAGAAGCTGCTGGAGACGTTCAGCGGTCGCACCTTCGCCGACAAGGACTACGCCCGGGTGGAGGACAACGTGGCGTACCTCACGCAGAAGAAGGCGCAGAACGGCGAGTAGCCGGGAGAGGCTCCCATGTCGGCCTCCTGGGTGAAGGAAGTGCCTGGCGCGGTGGAGCTGGCCGTGCTGGTGCAGCCGAGGGCCTCGCGCACCCGCGTGCTGGGCGAGCACGATGGGATGCTGAAAATCCAGCTCGCCGCTCCCCCCGTGGATGGCGAGGCCAACGCGGCCCTGCTGGAGTTCCTGGCGAAGCAGCTGGGGGTGCCGAAGCGGCAGGTGAGCCTGGTGTCCGGTGACACCTCGCGTCGTAAACGGGTGCGAGTCGAGGGGCTTGGCGCGGCGCACGCCGAGGCTGTTATGTCTGGGGCCACGTGAGGCTCCCATGCGCCACCTGCTCCTGCTCCTGATGCTGTTGCTCTCCCCGCTGGCGCGGGCGCAGGAGCTGACGCTTCCCACGCCCGAGGCCGGCCACGCCAACGGAGGCGTGGAGCCGGCGATGGTCCCCCTGCCCCGCCCGGAGCTGGTGGTGGGCGAGGTGACCACGAAGCGCTTCCGGCTGCTCTACACGGCGAAGTCCGAGGGCTCCGCGCGCCAGCTGGCTGGCAGCATCGAGTCCATCCGCGACGGCTTCGTGAGCGTGCTGGGGCGGGACTGGCCGGGGGTGACGGAGATCCGCGTAGGCGTGGGCCGCCAGGAGTTCGAGGCGCTGGCGCTGCCCGGCGGAGCGCCTCCGGGCTGGGCGGTGGCGCTGGCCTACCCCTCGCACCGGATCGTCCTGCTCAACGCCCTGACGATGGCGGGGCCCGAGGGCATGGTGACGCTGCGGCACGAGCTGGCGCACGTGGCGCTGGGGCAGCTGGCCCGGGGCTGGCCGCGCTGGTTCCAGGAGGGCCTGGCGCAGAACCTGACGGGCGAGAACTGGTCCATGACGCACTACACGGCCCTCTTTCGCGCGGTGACGCAGGAGAAGGTGTTCCGCTTCGAGCACCTGCACGACGCGTGGCCGGACCTGCCCTCGGACGTGGAGATCGCCTACGCGCAGAGCGCGGCCTTCGTGGCGTGGCTGTCGGCGAGGTACGGGCCGGAGGGCATGGGCCGGCTGGTGGACGAGGTGGCCACGGGCCAGCCCTTCGAGCGGGCCTTCGGCAAGGCCTTCAGCTCGTCGCTGTGGGTGGAGGAGCTGGCGTGGCGGGAGGGGCTGGCGGCGCGCTACGGCTGGCTGCCGCTGACGACGAGCTCCTCGCTGCTGTGGCTGGGGATGACGGGGCTGGTGGTGGCGGCGTACGTGCGGCGGCGCAAGCAGAAGGAGGAGCACCTGGCGCAGATGGAGGCGCAGGATGCCGCCGAGGAGGCGCAGCTGCGCGCGGCCCTCGAGGCGGAGCTGGCCCAGCAGCGCGCCCTGCTCGTGCCCGCGACGCCGTTGCCGGTGGACGGGATGGAGCCCGCGGACGCACCGAAGCCCGCGGACGCGGCGGCCCTCGAGTGGAGCGAGCCCGTCGAGCCGCTGGTGACCAACGGCCCGGAATTCGAGGACGACGAGGAAGGGATGCCTCGTCCGCCCAAGCCGACAGTGCACTGAAACGGGAGTCGCGCCCTGTCCTTCCGGTGGGAAAAGACCTGCCCACGGAAGAGACCGCATGACCCACGGCCCTCCCCTTTGCTCTCCCGCGGCGAAAAATCTACAGCCCGCCTGGGACTCCCAAGCCCCAGGCGCTGAGCCAAACGGCTGATTTCACTGTCCAATCCCCTGGGCGCGAGCGCTGGCAACCGGTTTGCTTTAGACGGCGCCACGAGAGCGGAGGGCAGCGGAATGGTGGAGCGCGCACGGCGAGGGGCAGGGGTGGCGAGGGTGTTCGCGGGGCAGCCGGAGCGGCTGGCCGCGGCATGGCGCCGGGTGCGCTTCGCCGAGGCGCGCAAGGACGGGGGGCCGCCGCGCAACCAGTTGGACAGCGTGGTGGAGCCGTTCATTCGCGAGGTGGGCAAGAAGCTGGAGGGCAAGGAAGGCAGCCCGTGGAGCCGGACGCGCGCGGTGCTGAGGCTGGCGCCGATGCGGGGGGTGCGCGCGCTGCACGAGGAGTTCGCGGCGCTGCGCCGCTGCCTGGTGGACGCGGTGGAGGCCTTGGGTGGAGGCGACGCGGAGCGGGCGGTGGTGAACCAGGCGCTGGACGAGGCGGTGGACTCGGCGGTGGCGCTGATGGAGCGCCTGGGCAATCCGCTGGCGCCGAGGCCGCGCGTGCCCTTCGCGGGACTGGTGGTGCAGCTCTTCGAGAAGCAGCCGGTGGCGATCCGCGAGCGGCCGCCGGTGACGGAGGAGCACGAGCGATTGGCGATGCATTGAGCTGAGGGGGGTGCCGACCCGTCCGGCTTGACGCCTCCAATGCTGGGAGGCGTCCGAGGGCCGGCGGTTGAAGGGGGCGCGCTGACGGGCGAATTGGGGGGCCCGAGGCGCGAAAAGGGGGCGTGTTCCCGCGCGGGGGTGCGGTGAGCGCGCAAGGAGTGGCCGCTGGAGCCGCGTGAATGGGGGTTCACGCGCCTCGACGGCCGGACGGGTCGGCGTTGTTATCCGGGGCGGACGCATACGGGGGTATGCGTCCGCTCAGGTTTTTTCAGGCTCCGCGCACGTCAGGCTTCCCGGAGCCGCAGGCCGGTAATGCCCGCGCGCTCCATGGCCAGCTTGATGCGCTCGGTGATGATGATGGCTCCCGTCCAGCCCCAAGGACGGCAGATGCTGACGTCTCCCATCCTGGCCGGGTCTACCTTCAATCCACTGACATTCTGATACTTGCCGACCAGTTCTGGCTCTCCATCTTCGGCCGTCCAGTACGACACCTCCTCGCACCGGGCGTCGTCGATGCACCGGATGACGTGCAAGACATTGAGGATGAAGAAGGGAGCGGTCTGCCCTTCCACAAGAGCTGGAATGAATTGGACCTCGTTTTCAAGCTCCAGCTGCTCGAAGAGGGAGACGAAGCGCGGGGTCACCACGGGCGTTGCCAGCTCGGTCAGACTGAAATCCAGCGGAATGCCAAGATGGGCGATGCCAAGAACGGGGCGTCCCTCCAGATGGAGCAGTGTCCCTCTCTTGAACTGCCAGGGGTCCACCTTCCGTCCATGTTCATCAATGTCTGTCTGATACAACACCCAACGGCCCGGTACACTCATCTCGTCCCATAGCTCGAAATAACGCGGAGGAGCGCTCATGGTTGTCTCGTGGCAAGCTTGTTGAGGTCCGAGCCGGACGTGCATAGGTCACGAGCAATGTTGTCGAGAGCCTTGACGAGCCTGCTCCGGCAGGAGGCCTGGGTCTGGCATTCCCCAAGTGCATCCTGGAGGCGGCGGAACACCTCTTCATGGTACGGCTTGGGGTGTGGGCCCACGTGGCCGATGAGATAGACGATGTTCGCTGGGTCATCGAGGCTCATCCCAGCTCGGTCGAAAAGGCGCTTGAACAGCGGAGTCCAGGGACCACCGCTGACATCGGATATGTCGTTCTTGTTCGTGGCGAGGTGATGTGCTTTTGCATCTCCCTTATCCGAGGCATCCCGGCAGGCTCCCGTCGTCCGCGCGGTAGCGGCTGCCGAGGCGACGGCGGCGCTCGCCGTATTCGCAGACACGCCCATGAGGACCACCGTGCCGTTCGCCACGTTCACCTGGGCGCGTGAGCCCGCCGCGACTGAAAAGCCTCCTCGGATGCCGCCTCCCGTGAAAGCGAAACGCGGAGGTGAAAGGCGCGCCCATATCCCTCCCTTGGGCACCTCCGGCAGTCCCTTGGCCAGCTTCGCCCCGGCCACCGTCACCAGCACGCGAAACCCCACTCCCCCGATTGCCTTGCCAAAGCGCTCGGCGGCCGCATCCAACTGCTCCTGCGTCCGCGCAGCCTCCGCCTCCTGGTACAGATTCAGGCACGCCACGCCAACGGTGTAGAGCTCCGCCGCGCTGTAGGTCATCAACAGCCCGAGGGTTACCGCCCCGGCCAGTGCCTTGGAGAAGACAGGCTCGGGCGCGGCCCACGCCGCCATGTACAGCATCATGGACAGGGCCATGGAATACGCGACGGCAGGCGAGCTGAGCAGTTCCACGGCCGCCGCGCGCACGCCGTCGTCCATGTAGCGAGGCGAGAGTTTCAGTGCCAGGAACCACCGGCTGCTCTCGAGCGAGGACAGCAGCGGCATGGAGGCAGCACCGTAGATCTGCGCGTATGCCACTCGCACACGCCGCTCCAGGTCGGAGGAATGAGCGTCCGGCGGTGGTCCCGAGAGAAGGCCCGCCGTCACCGCGAGTGGATGGAGTCCCGTCAGGGAAAGCCGCCCTGCTCGTGGCTTCGGCGCCTGGAATTCCGTCTCCAGGGCCTCCATGAACACCCGTGCCTCTTCCACGGAGAACCGAGCCAGGGCCGGGTCCGGCTCGAGCGGCTTGAAGGTGAGCTCGAGCCCTCGGCCATACGCGGGGCTGTGCTGTTCGCTGACCGCCACGCTCTCCAGGGCCGGAGAGCGCGATTCGGCTTCAGGCGAAGCCGCTCGAGCCCGAAGGGGCACGAGCAGCAACAACCCCACAGCCAGGACAGCGCGCGGAGACATCAGTGCGCGTCCGCCCAGGTCCTCCCCGCCCCCACTTCCACCTTGAGGGGCACCTTGAGCTGCATCACGGCGTTCATGCACTTGCGCGCCAACTCCTTCACCTTCTCCACCTCGTCCTCCGGCGCCTCGAAGAGCAATTCGTCGTGCACCTGCAGCAGCATCTGCGTGCGCAGGCCCTGCTTCTGCAGCTCCGCGTCCACCGCCAGCATCGCCTTCTTGATGAGGTCCGCCGCCGTGCCTTGAATCGGCATGTTGATGGCGGCGCGCTCGGCCGCCTGCACCACCTGGCGGTTCTTCGCGCGCAGGTCCGCCATGGGCCGGCGCCGCCCGAAGAGCGTCTCCACGTAGCCCCTCTCGCGCGCCACCCTCACCGTCTCCTCCAGGTAGCGTTTGATGCCGGCGTAGCGGGTGAAGTAGCGCTCGATGATGTCGCGCGCCTCCTCGTCGGGAATGTTGAGGCGCGTGGACAGGCCGTAGGAGCTCAGGCCGTAGGCGATGCCGAAGTTGACCGTCTTCGCCACGCGGCGCTGATCCCTCGTCACCTGGTCCTGCGCCACACCGAAGATCTCCGCCGCCGTGCGGCTGTGGATGTCCTCGTCCCGGGCGAACGCGTCGATGAGCACCGGGTCCTCGGCGATGTGCGCCAGCAGCCGCAGCTCGATCTGGCTGTAGTCAGCGGAGACGAGCTGATTCCCCTCCTCGGCGATGAAGGCGCGGCGGATCTCCATCCCCAGCTCGGTGCGGATGGGGATGTTCTGCAGGTTGGGATCCGACGAGGACAACCGTCCGGTGGCGGTGGCCGCCTGATGGAAGGTGGTGTGGATGCGCCCGTTCCTCGCCAGCTCCGGCAGCGTGTCCAGGTAGGTGCTCTTGAGCTTGGAGAGCGAGCGGTACTCGATGATGGCACGCGGCAGCGGATGCACCTCGGCCAGCTTCTCCAGCACCTCCTGGTCCGTGGAGGGGCCCGTCTTCCCGCGCTTGAGCACGGGCAGCTCCAGCTTCTTGTAGAGCACCTCGGCCAGCTGCGGGTTGGAGCCCACGTTGAACTCGGTGCCCGCGAGCGTATGGATCTCCTTCACCTTCGCCTCGCAGTCGGCGCCCACCTTGTCGGAGATCTGCCGGAGGACCTTCACGTCCACCTTCACGCCGCGCGACTCCATGCGCGCGAGCAGGGGCACCAGCGGCAGCTCCAGCTCCCGCGCGAGCTTCGCCAGGCCCAGCGGCTCCAGCTCCTCCCACAGCCCGGGGGCCAGTTGCCGTGCCGCCTCCGCCCGGAGCGCGTACGCCAGCGCCACCTCCTCGGGGGTGTGCTCCTTCAGCGCGCGGGCCTTACGGCCACTCGTGGTGGGCAGCTCGGGCAGGTCCACCTGGAGCCGCTCGCGGGCGAGGAACTCCACGCTGTGATCTCGCCGCGACGCATCCAGCAGGTAGCTGAGCAGCTCGACATCGTCCTCCCCTCCCCTCAGCTGGATGCCCTCGCGGTTGAGCAGCAGCCAGAGGGCCTTGAGGTCATGCCCGCCCTTCTTCACCGCCGCGTCCTCCAGCACGCCCTGGAGGGCCGCCTTGAAGTCCGCGGGCCGCACCTGCTCCACCCCGAGCCCCTCGTGCGCCAGCGGCACGTAGCGCGTGCTGCCGTCCTTCAGCGCCACCCCCAGGCCCACCAGCGGCGCGGCGAAGGGCAGGCCCTCGTACGCGGGCACCAGCGTCACCGCGCCCGCCTCGCGTACCGCGGCCGCCAGCGCCTGGAGCGCCTCCTTCGTGGTGATGATCTCCGTCTTCACCGGCAGCTTCGCGGCCGCCCTCGGCGCCGCCCCGGCGCTCTCCCCGGTGGCCTCGCCGCCCGTGGCCGCCTTCGCCGGCAGCTCCCGCAGCAGCGCGGAGAACTCCAGCTCGGTGAAGAGCTGGCGCAGTTGCTCGTCATGCGGCGGCTGGCGCTTCAGGTCCTCGATGGACACGTCCAGCTGCAGGTCCGTGCGGAACGTCACCAGGTCGCGCGCGCGCAGCAGGCTTTCGCGGTTCGCCGCGATGGCCTCGCGCATCTTCGGCTTCTTCACCTCGGAGAGCCGCTCGAGCATCGCGTCCACGGAGCCGAACTGGGTCAGCAGCTCCACCGCCGACTTCGGGCCGATGCCCGGCACCTTGGGGACGTTGTCCACCGCGTCGCCGATGAGCGCCAGGTAGTCGCGCATCTGCCTGGGTTCGATGCCCAGCCGCTCCTTCACCTCGGCGGGGTCCGTGTAGCGCTCGTTCTGCGGATCGTACAGGTGCACGTCCTTGTCGACGATCTGTACGAAGTCCTTATCGCCGGTGACCACCAGGACGCAGAAGCCCTCGGCCGTGGCGCGCCGGGCCAGGGTGCCGATGACGTCATCCGCCTCCCAACCGGCCACCTCCAGCACGGGCAGGTGCAGGGCCTCCACCACCTGGCGGATGTAGGGGAACTGCTGGGACAGGTCCTCCGGCGTCTCCTTCCGGTTGGCCTTGTAGTTGGGGTCTATCTTCTGACGCTCGGTGCGGCTCTCCTTGTCGAAGGCGAGCGCCACGTGGGTGGGGTTCAGCTCCTTGAGCGCCTTGAGCACCTGACGGGTGAAGCCCAGGGTGGCGTTGGTGGGCACACCCTTGCGGTTCGTCAGGGGGGGAATCGCGTGATAGGCGCGGAAGATGAAGCTGGAGGCGTCGATCAGGACGAGGCGGGGTGCGCCGCCGCTCGGAGGGCTGGGAACCATAGGTCCCCGGCCATAGTCGAGCCCCCCGCCCCCTGTCCATGCCGGGGACGCCCTCCCGGAGCACCCGTCAACGCTCCGGGGGCGTCCGGGGACTCAGCAGCCATTCTCCTTCTTCGTGGCCACCACCTTCTCCTCGAGCCCGTCACCCGGCACGGCGAGGTCCAGCACGGCATCCAGGTCCTCGCACGTCCCGGCCGCCTTGAGGGCCTTCAGGCCGCGGGTGGAGCAACGGCCCACCTGCGAGTTCAGGTCCGTGTTGCCCGCGTAGAAGCGGAAGCCCAGCTTCCAGATGCGGCAGGCGCGGCGCTGATCCCCGCGGTCATCCCAGTACTTGCCCCGGGCGATGGCCTTGGCGGCCATGTCCTGCTGGATGTTGCGCTTGTAGAAGGACGGCCGCGTATCGGCCTGATCGGCCATCAGCCGCTTGTCCACGTCCAGCGCCTCCAGCAGCGGCTCGGCGGCCTTCTCCACGTCCTCGTTCTGCAGGTGGCCCTGGCCGATCTTGAAGAGCTGATCCACGTTGCTCACGTCTGTGAGCAGCTTGTCCGCCTCGTTGTGGTACTGGGCCAGCTCGTAGTTGGAGCGCAGCTTCTGCAGGGTGACGAACGCCTCGTTCCCGCGCCCGGCCCAGTAGTCCATCATCGCGGCGATCATGAACTTGTTGGGGAAGCGCTGCTTGAAGGCGTTCTCCACCAGCTTCTTGGGATCCGGCGCGGCCTCGTCCTCGAAGAAGATGTCCGACACGGGGCAGTGCCAGGGCGCGGCGTTGGGCTCCACCCGGTGCCGGGCGTTGAGGAAGTCCAGGAAGAGCTTGTCCTTGGGACGCCACTCGGTGCGGCCCAGGCGCTTCTTCTTGTCCAGCACCAGGGTGAAGCCGATGGGGGGCTCCAGCTCCTCGCGGGACATCTTCTGGCAGGCGAAGCCCATGTAGCGCCCGCACTGCTGCACCGCGGGAACCCATTGGCCGTCGCGCAGGTAGCGCTTGCAGTCGTCCTCGGCGCGCTTCACCACCTGGGCCACCGCCTCCTGCACCTTGGGCTTGGCGCGGCGGAAGTAGGCGCTCTCCTTGGGGATCTTCTTGAAGAGATCCAGCGCCTCCTCCTCCTTGAGCCGCCCGAGCGCCTTCTGCCCCTGGACGAAGAAGTCGGCGGACTCCTTCTCCAGCTTGATGCGGCGCATCAGCGTGTTGGCTTCGGCGTTGATCGGATCGACGTCCAGCGCCTTCGAACAGGCCGCCTCGGCCTTCGTCCAGTCCGGCTCGTTGCCCAGCTCCATGGAGGAGTAGGAGCGGCACTGGCTGAGCGACTCCTGCACCAGCTCGGCGGGGCTCGGGGGCGGAGGGCCCTTCTTGGCGGGCGCATTGCCCGCGGCCGTGCCACCCCCCATGGTGCTCTTGACGACGCCCGCCACCAGCAACATGCCCACCACGCTGGCGGCCACCACCAGCAGCCGCTTGCGCGAGGCCGGCGCACCACCCGCCGCGGGCGCCTCGGCCGCCTGCGCGCCGTCAGCGCCCGTGCCACGCCGCGAGGGCACGTCGCGCCCGCGCCGCACGGGCAGGTTGGCTCCAGCGGGGCCCTCGACCTCCACCTCCACCATGCCGAAGGTGATGATGTCCCCGGGCTGCAGCACCACCGGCTCCGTGCCCATGGGCTCGCCGTTGACGAGCGTGCCGTTGGCGCTGCCCAGGTCGCGCAGCACCGCGCCCTGGGGCGTCTGCTCCACCTCGGCGTGCTTGCGGCTCACCGAGTCGTCTTCCAGGACCACCGTGGCGGGTGCCTGACGGCCCACCACCAGCTTGCCCTGTACGGGGTAGCGCTTGTTGGCCCAGGGACCGGTGAGGCCCTTGAGCACCAAGCCTCCGCTCCCCGCCCCTGCTGGCGCGCCGCCCGGAGCGCCGGGACGAGGACGCTTCGCCAGGGCCGAGGGGCCACCGGCGCCCGGCGCGGGCCGCTTGACGGCGGGCATGGCGCGCGTGGCCGAGCGCGGCAGCGGGGCGTCGCCCGCGGCGGCCGGCTCCGCGCCCTCGTCCGAGGGCTTGACCTGCTTGCGCACGCCGGTGGAGCGCGGGGCCGCGGGCGCCTTGAGCCTCAGCTCGTAGTCACCCAGCAGCACCGTGGACTTGGGCGTGAGCACCGTCATGCCGGTGATGCGCTGGCCGTCCACGAAGGTGCCGTTGGCGCTACCCACGTCCTCCACCATCACCTTGCCGCCCTCCACGTAGAAACGGGAGTGGCGGCGCGACACACCGCCGCCCTCGGCAAGGACCAGATCATTCTGGCCTTCCTGGCGGCCGATCTTCAGCTCACCGGAAAGCTCGTGCTCAGTCTCGCTACCGTCGGGGTGACGGACGACCAGGGTAGGCATGACGGCGTCAGTCCTCGCGGAAGATGCTCATGTTGACGGGGATGCCCTTGCGCTGCAGGTCATCGTAGAACTTCGGCACGAAGCCGCTGGCCACGTAGCGCCCGCGCACCTTCCCGTCTTCCGTGAAGCCTTCCTGCTTGTAATAGAAGATGTCCTGGAGGGTGACGATGTCCACCTCCATGCCGGCGATCTCGGTGATGAAGCAGATCTTCCGCGTCCCGTCCGAGAAGCGCGTCTGCTGCACGATGATGTGAACGGCGCTGGCGATCTGCTCGCGGATGGCCTTCACCGGCAGCTCCATGCCGCTCATCAGCACCATCGTCTCCAGCCGGGCGATGGCGTCGCGCGGCGTGTTGGCGTGCAGCGTGGTGAGCGAGCCGTCGTGGCCCGTGTTCATCGCCTGGAGCATGTCCAGCGTCTCGCCCGCGCGGCACTCTCCCACGACGATGCGGTCCGGCCGCATGCGCAGGCAGTTCTTCACCAGATCGCGGATGGTGATGGCGCCCTTGCCTTCCAGGTTGGGCGGGCGGCTCTCCAGCTGCACCCAGTGATCCTGCGGCAGCTGCAGCTCGGCGGCGTCCTCCACCGTGACGATGCGCTCGTCCTCGGGGATGAAGGAGCTGATGATGTTGAGCGTCGTCGTCTTGCCCGAGCCCGTGCCGCCCGAGATGACGATGTTCTTGCGCGCCTTGACGCACATCTCCAGGAACTCGGCCATCTGCGCCGTGACGGTCTTGAACTTGACGAGATCCTGGATCTTCAGCGAGTCCTTCTTGAACTTGCGGATGGTGATGCAGGGGCCCTTGAGCGCCAGCGGCGGGATGATGGCGTTGACGCGGCTGCCGTCCTTGAGGCGCGCGTCCACCAGCGGGCTGGACTCGTCGATGCGCCGGCCAATCGGAGCCACGATGCGTTCGATCACGCCGAGCACCGCCTGGTTCGAGCTGAACGTCTTCTCGGACAGGACGAGCTTGCCCTTGCGCTCGATGTAGATCTGGTTGGCGTGGTTCACCATGATCTCGCTGATCTCATCCGACGCGAGGAACGCCTCGAGGGGCCCCAGGCCCAGCGCCTCGTTGATGACGTCGGTGAGCAGCTCCTCCCGGTCCACCTCGGACGGGAGCTCACCATCCGCCTCCATCTGGTCGATGATGTCGCGGATGGCCTTCTCGGTGCGGCGCCACAGCTCGTCGTCGCCGAGCCGGTCCATGTCCATGCGGCGCAGATCGAGGTACTCGATGAGGCGGTCGTGGATCTCCTTCTGGAGCCGGGTATAGGCCTCCAGCCGGGGGTCCACGCGCTTCTTGTTCTTCGCCAGCGCCGAGGCCAGCGAGGCCGGCATGCGCGCATTGGCGGCGGGGGCCTGGGGCGGCGGAGGCTCCTCGTACGGCTCCTCCTCGTAGGCGCCCTGCCCGTCGCCGCCGTCGTCGTAGCCCTGCTCTTCCTCGTAGTACTCCCCTTCGGGAGCCGCGGTGCGCGTCATGGAGCCCTGCTCCTCCAGGGGCTCCACGTTGATGATGTAATCACCGATGAAGATCTGATCGGCTGGCTTCACCACCTGCGGCCCGGCGATCTTCTTGCCGTTCACGAAGGTGCCGTTCGTGGACTTCATGTCCACGACGATGAGCTTGCCGTCCTTGGCAACGATCTTCGAGTGGTACTTGGAGACGTTGCCCTTACCGAGGACGATGTCGTTACCAGCGAGGCGGCCGATGGTGATCTCGTTCTTTTCGAACTCGATCTGCTCGGTACCACCGCCCTTTTCCTCGAGCGTGACGAGAAACATGGCGCGGATGCTACCAAGGCACGCACGTCCCCTCAAAGAGGAGGCGACGCATGAGGCCCTGAAAGCACCGAGGCCGGCGCCCATCCCCTGGGGGACGAGGCCGGCCTCGAGCAGCCGAGCAGCCGTGGGGGGCGCTCAGTCGAAGATGTTGAAGTTGACCTCGGAGCGCGCCTGCTTGTAGCGGCTCTTCACGTCCTCGATGATCGTCCGGATCTTGTCCGAGTCCGGGTTGACGATACGGGGCGTGACGAAGATGACCAGCTCGCGCTTGGTGGAGTCGAAGGCGCGGCTCTTGAACAGCTCGCCGAGGATGGGGATGTGGCCCAGGCCCGGCAGCTTGGAGACGGCCTTCTGCTCGTCGTGGCTGAAGACGCCGGACAGGACGATCGTCTCGCCGTGGCGCACGGTGACGTTCGTCTTCACCTTGCGGCTGCGGAAGCCGGGGATGGCGGCGGAGCCACCGAAGGACACGGCCACCGAGGTGTCGATCTCGCTCGCCTCGGCCTCGATCTCCGTCTGGATGTTGCCGTTGCGGTCCGCGGTGGGGCGCAGGTTGAGGATGACGCCGTAGGGCTTGTACTCCACCGTGAACTGGTTCTGGGTGATGAGGGGGATGGGCACCTCGCCGCCCGCGAGGAACTCGGCCTTCTCACCGCTGGCGCACACCAGCTTGGGCTGCGCGAGCAACCGGCCGTAGCCGTCGTTGCCCTGGAAGCCCACGGAGAAGTCCGCGCCGCCGACGATGGACATCAGGCCGCGGCCCGAGCCGAACGTGCCGGGGAAGAGGTCCTGCGTGATGGAGGCCGTGGCGGACACGCTGCCGGTGATGTCGGTGGGGTACTTGATGCCGTAGCGGTCCTTCGAGTTGCGGCGGATTTCGACGAACTGCACCTCGGAGAGGATCATCCGCTTGATGCCGACGACGAGCAGGTTCTCCACCTTCTCGCCCACCGCCTTGACGATGAGCTCGGACTTCTGGAGGTCCTGCTGGCTCTCCACCGAGCCCTCCAGGAAGATGGTGGAGCCCACCACGTTGACCTGCACGTTGCGCAGGCCGGCCTTCTGGAAGGCGGCGGTGAGGTTCTGCGCCACCAGCTTCTTGGCGTTGGGCGCCACCTTCACGAAGCTCTTCACGTTCGGGTAGAGCGACACCACCTGATCGATGCGCTCGGCGTCACCCGCCGTGTACGCCTGCCCTTCCAGGTAGATGCGGTCACCCACCATGCGCACGGACACGCCCTCGATCTCCCCGAGCAGCTTCTTGAGCTCGGAGATGACCTCGTTGGGGTCCTGCTTGCGCACGGTGACCAGGTAGCTCACGCGCTGGCCGGAACTCTTCCAGACGAGCAGCGTCGTCTTGCCCTCGGCCTGACCCTGCAGGAGGATCTGGTTGTTGCCGATGACCTTCACCTCGGCGACGTTCGGGTCACCCAGCGCGATGCGGGTGGTGCCGGGCACGGTGATCACCTTCTGGGTGCCCACGCCGAGGTTGATGGTGCTGCTCTCCTGGGCGCGAGCGGTGCCCGCGGCGAACAGGGCCAGCAGGGTGCCGAGCGCGGCCACCTGCGTGAAGCGTCCAAGCATCGTGAGAGTCCCTTCGCGTCGCATCCGAACTACCCCAGTCTGTCGTGCTGCCAATACATGGCCCAGAAAGTTCCCAGTGCGATCGCCACGCCGTACGGGATGTGGCGCCCTGGCGCGCTGGCCGCGCTCTCGTCCATCAGCCGGACCCGGACCGCCCACCGCCGCACCATCTGGCCCAGCGTCTCCCAGACGGCGCCATGCCACAGCAGCGTCACCACCGCCTGCAGCGCACCCGCCAGGGAGATGAAGGCCGCCGCCGCCATCACCGTGGGAAAGCCCAGCACCGCCCCTACCCCCGCCATCAACTTCACGTCCCCCCACCCCATCTTCCCGCCCCTCGCCGCCGGTACCAGCAGCAGCGCCAACCCCACCGCCGACACCACCCCGCTCACCAGCCCCGTCTCCAGGTCGCCCACGCCCTCGGCCCACAGGCGCACGCCCAGGCCCACCGCCATCAGGGGATAGGTGACGACGTCCAGGATCCGGCGGCTCAGCACGTCCGTGGCCACCGAGATCACCAGCGCCACTCCCAGGACGGTCCAGAGCGCGATGTGAGAGGGAGTCATGTCCAATCCGCCCCTCAATCCAGAAAGAGGCGGATTTGGGAACTAAATCAGGGAGGGCCGCTCTCCGTCAATTGGTCAACAGCCCCGCCCCTGACACGCGAGCAGGCACTCAGGCGTAGGTGAGCCGCACCCGCTCGCTGCAGATGAAGTACTCGTCGCCGTCCTCGACCTTGCGGCGCTTGATCCGCTGCTTGTTGAACCAGGTGCCGTTGGAGGAGCCCAGGTCCTCGATGAAGAAGTCGTCGCCCTCGCGGACGATGACGGCGTGCTCGCGGCTGACCTTGCCGGAGTTGATCATCAGATCGCAGTGCTTGCCGCGGCCGATGACGAACCGTTCCTTGGTGATGGTCTGCGGCTCGGCGTTGTCGATGGAGAGGATGAGGGCGGCGCCGCCCGGCTCGTCCATGGGCTCGTCGTCCATGGGCTCGTCCTGATCCATGGGCTCGTCCTGGTCCATGGGCTCGTCTTCCGGAGCCATGTCCATGCCAGAGTCGTCCTGCTCGTCGGGGAGCGGCTCCTCGTCGAGCTCCTCGCGGGGCTCGTTGCTCTTGCCCTTGATGAGGCGCTCGAGCTCGGCGGCGGTCTCCAGGACGCGCTCGGCGACCTCGCGGCGGGCGGGGTCGTTGTCCAGCGTGTTGGAGGGAGGCTCGGCGGCGGCGGCGGCGCGCGAGGGCCGGGAGGGGGCCGGGGCGGGCAGCGGGGTGTCATCGCGGGGAGGCGCCGCCTTGGCGGACGCGCCCCCGTTGACGGGCTGCAGCACGGGCGGAGCGGACTTGCTGGCGGAGGGGGCCGCGCGCGGGGCGGGCGCCTCGGAGCGGTCCGTCCGCGCCACCTCGATGAAGCCGTTGAGGCGGGCGAACATGAACAGCGCCTGGTTGATGAGCGCGTCGCGATCCGAGCCCATCTGCTGGGCCATGTCTTCGTACGTCTCCCACAAATGGTCGGCGATGCCGACCTTGCGGGCGGGGCGGGAGTTCTGATCGATCATCTGTCTGGACTCGCTAATCCTGGAGCCCTGGACTCTAGCAGAGCCGCCCAGGGACGCGAAATCTCACAGGAAGGGGAGGAGGCCGAAGCTGTTGGCCACGCCCGCGGTGAGGTTCGTCTGGTCTACCTGAAGGATGCCGTTGGCCGAGGGATAGGCGATGTAGGCGTAGTCGATCGCCGTGTCCCCCGCCCCCACGGTGGCCTGCACCACGGGCCCCGGCAGCCGGAAGAAGAAGAGGTCCCCGGCCAGCTGCACCGAGATGAGGTAGGGGTAGAAGTGGGCATCCGTCGTCACCACGTAGCGGTCGCCCCGGATGAGCTCGTTAGCCAGGTTCACGCCTCCGAGGACGCGGATGCGCGCCAACGTGCCCTCGGTCTCCCCCGCGTAGCCCGGCGGGTGGAAGAAGTAGGACGCGGTGCTCGAGAACTCGTCGCCGGCGCCCAGGCGCGCGAGGTAGTCCTCGCTGCCGCTGGAGAGCACCATCGGCTTGGGGCCACCGGCCCGGACCTGGAAGTACGGGTAGCCGGCGCAGGCGGCCGGGAGCGCGCCCGAGGGCACCAGGGTGGCCAGGGTGGCGGGCGCGACGGGCGGCTGCACGTCGAGCACCGTCACGTCCGTGGCGCACGCCTGCCCGCCCGTCTCCGCCGACAACAGGGTGATGCTGTCCCCCGGCTGCGGCACCGGCCCCTTTCCGGCCCGAGGCACGTAGGGGACCTTGAAGGCGTTCGTCCCCTTTTCGCGCGCCACGGCGACCATCCCGGGCAGCAGGCCCTGGTACGTGAGCACGTACGTCTGGTCACGGGTGACGCCGAACTTCCCCTCGAACGCGACGTACTCCCTGCCCGACAGGGCCACGCCCTGGGCATTGGTGAGCGTGATGGTGGAGGTGGCCGTGTTCGGCGTCTGCCCGGTAGCCCAGACGGCGTCCACGTTGAGGTGGAGCATGTTCACGGCGTCGAAGAAGAGGATCGCCCCGTTGGACAGCGGCACGATGCCCAGCAGCGGCAGGGTGAGGCTGCGCCGCCGGGTCGTGGTCACGGTGGCGTCCGGGTTGAGCCGATCCGCGGGCTCGCCGGACTGAATCGTGAGGTTCCGCTGGGAGGCCACCGACAGGCCGGTGGGCAGGCCGGAGCCCGCGCTCAGGGGCAGCATGTCATTGAGCTCGCGATTGATGTTGCCCAGCGCGTCCCTGCCCGAGGCGTCCTTGGCCACCCGGCCCGTCCTCGTGTCCACGGCCAGCACGCCCGTGCACTGCGCCGGAACGCCGCAGTTGGACGGGTCGAGGATGCCGTAGACGTACCTGCCCGCCTCCACGTCCTCGGTGTCCGTCCTGCGCGTGTCCGCGGAGATCTGCCGCACCTCTTCGTAACTCACCCGCCCATGGGTGGCGAGCTGGAGCACCTGGGCGCCGAAGTTCAGCGGCTGCGCGCTCCCGCCCACCGGACGCAGGTCCACCTTGTACACGGTACCCGTCGCGCCACGCGTGGCCACGGCGAGCACGCCGGGGTGGGACGGCACGTCCGCGGGCTCGGGCATCACGAGGAGCGAGTTCACGGCCAGGTTGGTCAGCGGCAGCACCGTCAGCTCCGCCGCCTCGACCTTGCTCCTGGCCTCCTCCGGCTGTCCCTGCTCCGCGATGAGCACATCCCGGGCCGGCAGCACCGCCGACCACAGCCGGGCCCCGGTGGTCTCCTGGGTGGAGAAGAAGAGCGTGGTCGAGCCGCCCTGCACCTCGGGAGCCCTGGCCGCGAAGGCCGTCACCGGACCCACCGAGGCCCCGCCCGTCAACCGGGTGGTCTCCAGCCGCCGGACCTCGCGCAGTACGTCGCGCTCGGCGGACACCACGGAGATCTGCGTCGAGCCGCTGCTGCGCGCGAACACCAGGCGGCCAGTCTGCTCGTTCCCGCTCGCGTCGTAGCGCACGTCGCGCGTGAGCGCCTGGGGCCGGGGCAGCACCGGGATGGCGAGCGGCTGCAGCGGGTTGGGGGCACGGATGAACCCCCGCGCCTCCTCGCTCGCCTCGAGCGAGAGCACGCGCAGCTCGTTGTTGTCCGTCGAGGTGACGAACAGCAGATCCGGCCCCGCCTCGTCACCCTCCTTCGGATACGACACCAGGGCCACGTCGTACGTGCCCGCCAGCCCGGCCGTCTGGCGGAACTCCTCTTCCTCGGTGCAGGCGGACAGCAGCGCCCCGGCCACCACCATCAACGACACGATCAAGCGCTTCACAGCTGCTCCTCCTGGCACTGAGCCGACTCGCCCACGTCCTGCCGGACTCCCAGATGCGCCACCAACCGGGCCAGCTGCGGGCTGCCGAGATCCGGGATGTCGATCACCGAGATGCGCCCGTCACCGAAGTTGCTGGCGAAGATGCGCGCCCCGGTGCCCTGCTGCTGCACGGCGAGCCCGAACGGCTGGGGCGACTGCGTACCGCTGCGCTCGCCCACCGACACCTGCGCGACCACCTGGCCCACGTCCGGGTCGTAGATGGCCACCACCCCGGCGTCACTGCAGGACACCACCACCAGCTCGCTCCGGGTCTCCCCGCGAGACACCAGCGCCACCTGGGTGGGACCGTCCGGCAGGGGCACCGCGCCCACCACGCTGAGCACGGGCAGGTCCGACTCCTTCTCGATGCCCTGCGCGTTGACGATCAGCAGCGTGTCCGGCGAGCGCACGGCCACGTACAGGCGCCGGGGCGCCGAGGGCGCCACGGTGGACCGCGGAGTCAGCGCGAGCCCCCGCGCTTCCGAGGCCGCGAAGCCCAGGTCCAGCCCGGGCTCGATGAGCTGGTTGCCCCCCAGGTTGTACTTGTCCAGCACGCGAACCAGGGTCCGCCGGGCCAGCGACGTGTCCGAGATGCCGGTGTTGAGCCGGCCCGTCACGAAGACGTAGCGCTCATCGGCGACCACCGAGTTGGTGCCGCCGATGGGGAAGTCGGGAAGGGTCACGGGGTGGAAGTCCCCGGTCGAGATGCCAGGGGCCGCCACGGGCAGGTCCACCACGTACGACTCGAAGTTCGTCCCCGAACGCTCGGGCGAGTCCGCCGGGTTCAGGTGCGTCACCCACAGCCGGGGCCCGGACTTGTCCGGTTGGTCGGGGTCGGTCGGCGGCGGGATGCCGATGGGATCGAAGAAGGCGCCGAAGGGTGCGTCCGCGCGCGGCTGCCCGCCCTGCTGCCCCGAGAACCCCGTGGTGACCGACAGCGCGCCGTCGACGCAGCTCTCGCTCCCGGCGTTGCCCACGCAGGACAGGCGCGTCGGCGCATCGATGTCCACGTAGTGGACGAAGTTGCCGTCCGCGCGGGCGGGGATGAAGAGCCTGGGAGCAGCGTCCGTGCGCTCCCAGAGGGCCATCTCCCCCGCGAAGCTCTGGATGTAGCGGCGCGACTCCGTGGCGACGTTGAGCTGGCCAAGCTCCACGGGTGCGGCGGTGGGGTTCGTGTAGGCGCCGAGGGGCTGCAGGGCCTCGTTGCTGGAGCCCGCCACCCGGTCCAGGTCGACCGCCATCAGGGTGCCCAGATCGAAGCACCGGTCGAAGTTGGCGCTCGTGACGTAGAGGACGCCGTTGGTGGAGCCGGGGACCGCACGGTGCACGATGCCGCTCGGATAGATGAAGCGATCCGAGGGCGGCAGCCGTTCATCGGTTTGGGTGCACGCGGCGGAGAGGAGCGCGAGACTGCTGAGGAGAAGGGGGCGCATGGAAGGGGGGCGGAGTGTAGAAACCACCCCAACTCCGGGCAACTACAAAGGTCCCCGGCTATTCCCTACCTGCCATACGCCCCCCGGCGGAGGTTGGCTACCCTCCAGGCGGGATCACGCCTCGGATTGGATCTTCGAGAAGTCGGCCACCTGATTGAAGAGGGTGCCGATCTCCACGAGGAGCCGGATGCGGTTCTCGCGCAGGTCCTTGTCCTCGGCCATCACCATGACCTTGTCGAAGAAGGTGTCCACGGTGGGCTTGAGGCTGGTGATCTCCTTGAGGGCGCCGGAGAAATCATCGGCCTTGACCTGGTCGGTGACGCGGGAGCGCGCCTGGACGTAGGCCGAGTGGAGCTGACGCTCGGCGTCGTCGGCGAGGCGGTTGGAGTCCACCCCCCCGCGCGAGACGTCCTTGCCCTGCTTCTCGACGATGTTGACCACGCGCTTGAAGGCGGCCGCCAGGGGCGCGAAGTCCGCCTGGCCCACGATGCTGGCGAGCGCCTGCAGCCGCTTGTGGGCGGCCACCAGGTCGTCGTAGCCGGCGGACAGCACGGCCTCCACCACGTCGGTGCGGTACTGCTCCGTCCACAGCGCCTTGAGGCGGCCGCGGAAGAACTCGAGCACCTGCTCGCGAGGCGCGGGCTCCCCGGCCTTGCGCTTGACGTTGGCGATCTTCGGCCCGAGCTGCTCCAGCGCCGCGTCCACCGCCTGGGACAGCGAGAAGCGGTAGCCCCGGCCCAGGACGATGCGGATGACGGACAGGCAGGCGCGCCGCAGGGCGAAGGGGTCCGCCGCGCCGCTGGGGCCCTTGCCGATGGCGAAGATGCCGCACAGCGTGTCCAGCCGGTCCGCCAGGCCGATGAGGGCCCCGGGGTCCTGCGTGGGCAGCGAGTCCTCGGCGGTGCGAGGCAGGTAGTGCTCGAAGATGGCCAGGGCCACGGCCTCCGGCTCGCCACCGGCGCGCGCGTACTCGCGGCCCATGACGCCCTGGAGCTCGGGGAACTCGCCTACCATGCCAGTGACGAGGTCCGCCTTGGCCAGGGTGGCGGCGCGCTCGATGGTGGACGTCAGGCCCCCATGGCCCGTCCACCCGGCGAGCTTCACTGCCAGCGAGCGGAAGCGCTCCACCTTCTCGGCGTAGCTGCCGAGCTGGCCCTGCCACACCACGCGCCCGAGCTTCTCCGTGCGCGTCTCGAGCGGCGTCTTGCGATCCTCGTCGAAGAAGAAGCGCCCGTCCGCCAGCCGCGAGCGCAGCACGCGCTGGTAGCCGCGCAGCGAGAGGTTCACGTCGCGCACCGGCGTGTTGGACACGGCGATGAAGCGCGGCAGCAGCTTGCCGTTGCCGTCCAGCACGGAGAAGTAGCGCTGGTGGCTCTTCATCTCCTGCACCAGCACCTCGGGGGGCAGCTCCAGGTGCCGCTCCTCGAAGGAGCCCACCACCGGGTTGGGCAGCTCCACGAGGTTGGTCACCTGATCCACCAGGGACTCGTCCTCCATCAGCTTGCCGCCGGCCTGCTGGGCCGCCGCGCGCACCTTCTCCACCAACTGAGCGCGCCGCTTGGAGATGTCCGGCACCACGTTGGCCTTCTCCAGGGCCGCCTCGTAGTCCGAGGGCTTGGAGATCTCGATGGGCGCGGGCGACAGGAAGCGGTGGCCGTACGTGGTGCGGCCGCTCTTCACGTCACCGAGCACCACGGGCAGCACCTCGCCCCCCAGCAGGGCAATCACCCACTGCACGGGCCGCGCGAAGGCCTGGTCCACGTCGCCCCAGCGCATCGTCTTGCGGAAGTTGATGCCGTGCACCGCCGTGTGGAGCACATCCTTGAGGATGTCCGCCGCCGGGCGGCCCTTCTCCTCCACCTTGGCGCCCAGGTACTCGCCCTTGGGCGTCTGCACGCGCAGCAGCGCGTCCACGGAGAGCTTCTGGCTCTCGGCGAACTTCTCGGCCGCCTTGGTGGGCTTGCCGTCCTTGTCGAAGGCCGCCTTCACGCTCGGGCCGAGCACCTCGCGGGTGATGTCCTCGCCCCGCTCCGTCACGTCCTTCACCCACACCGCCAGCCGCCGCGGCGTGCCGTAGGTGCGCACCTCGCCATGCTTCAGCCGGGCCTCGGCCGCGCGCTCGGTGATGATGCGCTTGAGGTCCTCGAGCGCTGGGACGATGAACGACGCGGGGATCTCCTCGGCGCCGATCTCCAGCAGCAGATCACTTGCCACGGGCCACCTCCGCCTCGGCGGGCTTGTTGAAGGTCACCGTCTTCCAGTACTCGCTGGCGGCCTTGCCCTCGAGCACCGGCGGCTGCTCCCCCACCGTCCAGGGCGTCTTGAGCAGCGGGAAGCCGAGCTTCTCGCGCATCTTCAAGTAGCCCTCGGCGCACAGGCGCGCGTTGTCGCGCACGCGCTTGATGAAGTTGGCGCGCTCCGTCACCGAGATGGCCCCACGCGCGTCCAGCAGGTTGAAGGCGTGCGAGCACTTGAGTGCGTAGTCATACGCGGGCAGCGGCACCTCGCGCTCGATGAGGCGCTTGCACTCCTTCTCGTAGGCGTCGAACAGGCTGAACAGCATCTGCGAGTCCGACTCCTGGAAGGCGTACCGGCTCATCTCCACTTCGTTGGCGTGGAAGATCTCGCGGTACTTGACGCCCTTGACCCACTCGATGTCGTAGATGTTCTCCACGTTCTGCAGGTACATGGCGATGCGCTCGAGGCCGTACGTCAGCTCCGCCGCGACGGGCCGGCACTCGAAACCACCGCACTGCTGGAAGTAGGTGAACTGGGTGACCTCCATGCCGTCACACCAGACCTCCCAGCCCAGCCCCCAGGCGCCCAGGGTCGGCGACTCCCAGTCGTCCTCGACGAAGCGGATGTCGTGCTCGAGCGGATCGATGCCGAACGCGCGGATGGAGTCCAGGTAGAGCTGCTGGACGTTCTTGGGCGCGGGCTTGAGGATGACCTGGAACTGGTGGTGCTGGAACAGGCGGTTGGGGTTCTCGCCGAACCGGCCGTCGGCGGGACGCCGCGAGGGCTGCACGTAGGCCACGTTCCAGGGCTCGGGGCCCAGGGCGCGGAGGAAGGTGGCCGGGTGCATGGTGCCCGCACCCACTTCGAGATCATAGGGCTGGGTGATGATGCACCCTTGCTTCGCCCAATGATTCTGGAGCGTGAGGATGAGATCCTGGAAGTACATGGCGCCGCGGACCCTAGTGACGGGGTCCAGGAGCGTCAAGGACAGCCGTGACGCTCAGTGCGCTTCCCACGCCGGGAGATCGGAGATGCGCACCGTCATGTCCGTCACCTGACCTGGCTTGATGGGGACGGAGAGCATCTTGTTGACCCCATCGGGGTCCACCACCAGCAGCCGGTAGGTGTCCACGGGCAGCGGCACCTTGCGCAGCGGCGTGGTGCCGAGCTGATTGTCACCATCGAACACAGCGGCGCGAGGGATGGTGCGCAGCGTGAGCCAGCCGAGCTCCGCCTTCGCCGCGCCCCGGGCGGTGCGCGTGTCGATGATCTCGGGCTCGCCGTCGGCGGGAGGCTCGGTGGCGGCCGTCTTCACCGGGGCGGCGGGCTTCGGCTCCGGCTCGGCGGCGGCCGTCTTCACCGGGGCGGCGGTGGCTGGCTTCCGGGTCCGCTTGGGCTCGGCCTTGGCGGGCTCTGGCGTGGGCGCTGGGGCTGCCTGGGCCACCACCTCCGGCTCCTCCGCCACGGGCTGCGGCGTGGGCTCCGGAGTCTGGGTCCCCTCCCCTGCCAGTTGCTCCGCGGACGGGGGCGTCTGGGGCAGGGACAACGGCTCCGCCGGAGGCGGCCCGCGAGGCCCCTCCTCCCCCTTCAGATGCTCGAGCGCGGTGGCGACCAGGGGCGTCAGCCGGGCCCGCGTCGGTGGGTGGTAGAAGGCGGCGCCCACGGCCCCGAGCAGGAGCAGGAGGAAGAGCCACGTCCCCCAGGGCTTTCGCTGCTTCTCCAGCTCCGCCTGGGCGGCCGGGGAAAGCTGGGCACGCGGCGGCCCCGAGGGCACCGTCACCTCGCGCTCCTCGGTCCCCGCGGTCTCGTCCTCGTCCGGGATGCTGGTGGGCCGGAAGCCCCCAGGGGCGCGGCGGACCGGCTGCGTCTTCTCGAGCGGATCCTCCTCCTC